>NZ_JBHVSY010000014.1:0-208915 GCF_042884935.1 Streptomyces sp. NPDC058092 | reverse complement strand
CGTACCAATGCCCGAGGCTGTCCCGGTACACGCGCACCGACGACGACGGCTTGGGCAGATCGCGCGACCACACCACGGTCAAGCTGATACCCCCGGCCAGGTGCAGGCGACCGTCCTTCAACCGGAAGCCGCGCTGCGTGTAGTTGAGCGTGGGGTCCGTCTCGTGCTTCTTCTTGTACTTCGGCATCCCGGCACGCTGCCGCATCGGCAACTGGGCCTTGATGTCGTTGAGCGCCTTGGCCCGGGACTTGCCGAAGTCGCGGATCAACTGCTGCTGCGGAACGCTGCTGCCCTCACGCAGCCAGGACATCGCGGTCCGGGCTTCGGTCAGCATCTTGTCCAGCCTGGCCGGGCCGCACTTCTCATCCTCGGCATGGGCCTTCTTCGACCGGGCGCAGCTCTCGTTCCAGATCCACCGGCACCGCGCCCACTCCGCTTCCAGCGCGGCGGCTGCGGTGGACGACACACGAAGCCGGTAGGTGTACCGGGCGTGCCCGACATTCTCCCCGCTCTGCGCTCCTGCCGTCATGATCCCCAACCTAGCCGCCCCCACTGACAACGAAAGAAAGCACAGGTCAGAGCAGATGTGCAACGAACTCCGCCGCTACGCGGCTCCGCCCCAAGGACCCATTCCTCCCCGGGCTGAAGCCCGAGGCATCCTGGGAGAAATCCTGTGACCTCACCCTCACGTGCGCCACTCACACGAACGACGAGCGGCGAGTCATGCCGTGCAGCACGACACCTCAGTGACGGGTCGTCGTGCTGCACCGGCTACCTCGGGTTCGGGGACTCAGGCCGAGCAATTGCTTCAGCAGCGTATACATGTCAGCCGACCTGCGCGGCGAACGCCTCGTAGGTCTGGTCGTCGAAGAGGACGAACCTGACTTCCTTGACGGCTGTGTGAGCCGCCCGCACCGCCTCCACGGCGATACGCGCGGCATCCTCCAGCGGCCAACCGTACGCACCAGCCGAAATGGCCGGGAAGGCAACGGTCTCCGCACCAAGCTCGTCGGCGACGCGCAGGGACTCGCGGTAGCAGGACGCCAGCAGGGACGGATCACTGCCGGAAATCCCATACACCGGGCCCACGGTGTGGACCACCCATCGGGCGTCGAGCTTTCCGGCGGTCGTGGCGACGGCCTGGCCGGTGCGCAGGCCCTTTGCGTACTGCGAGGCGCGCAGCTCCCGGCAGGCGGCGAGGATCTCCGGGCCGCCACGCCGGTGGATCGCTCCGTCGACCCCGCCGCCGCCGAGCAGCGAGGAGTTTGCCGCGTTGACGATGACATCGGCGGACTGCTGGGTGATGTCACCGCGTACCAGCGTGACGGTGACGGCCTCGGGTGTGCGCATGCGGCCCATGATGCCGTGTCACCGCCGGCCGGACGGCCCGTGGCGCCCCGAAGGCGCCGTGGGATTCCGGCCGTGCCCCGCGCGCTCCCGACGAGCCGCGCCGCTCAGGCCGCCCGCAGCCGCCGCCAGACCGCCTTCGCCGCGTGGTGGCCGGACATGCCGTGCACGCCCGGTCCGGGCGGGGTGGCCGAGGAGCACAGGAACACCGCCGGATGCGCCGTCGCGTACGGCACGCGTGCGAGCTTGGGCCGGATCACCGTCTGGAGGCCGGAGAACGCGCCGCACGCGATGTCGCCGCCGACGTAATTGGCGTTGCGCGCCGCGAGTTGAGGCGGCCCGGCGACCGCTCGGGCGAGCACCAGATCACGGAAGCCGGGAGCGAAGCGCTCCAGCTGCCGTTCGATGACGTCGGTGGCGTCGCCCTCCCAGCCCGCCGGGACGTGTCCGTACGCCCAGAAGACGTGCCGGCCCTCGGGTGCGCGCGACGGATCGATCAGGCTGGGCTGCGCGGTGATCAGGAACGGCACGCTCGGGTCGCGGCCCGCCACCGCGGCGCTCAGCGCGGCGTCGATCTCGCCGGCCGTGGGGCCGACGTGGACCGTTCCGGCCCTGCGGGCCTCCTTCGCGGTCCAGGGGACGGGGCCCGAGAGCGCGTAATCGATCTTGAAGCAGGACGCTCCGTACCGATAGCCGCGGTACGCGTGGCCCAGTCCCGCGATGCGCGCGAGGGCGGTCGGCGAGGTGTCGAAGACATAGGCGCGGGCGGGCGGGAGTTCGTCGAGGCGCTTGACCTCCGTACCGGTACGGATCGTGCCGCCCTGTTCGCGTATGTACGAGGCGAGGGCGTCGGAGATGGCCTGCGAGCCGCCGCGCGGCACCGGCCAGCCCTTCTCGTGCGCGGCGAGGGCGAAGAGCAGGGCGATGCCGCCGGTGGCCACGCCGCTGACGGGGGCTATGGCGTGGGCGGCGAGCCCGGCGATCAGACCGCGCGCCTTCGCACCGTGGAAGCGGCGGGAGAGCAGCGTCGCGGGCTGGAGCGCGTCGAGTCCGAAGCGCACCCAGCGGTACGGGTCGCGGGGCAGCCCGTCCCACGGGGTGCGGAGAAAGTCCTCGGCGAGGGTGTCCCAGTGGCCGATGAACGGGGCGACGAGCCTGCGGTACGCGCCCGCGTCCCGGGCGCCCAGCGACATGGCGCTCTCCCCCACCGAACCGGTGAGCACGGCGGCCGATCCGTCCGGGAACGGGTGGGCGAGCGCCAGCTCGGGCTGGAGCCACTCCAGGCCGTGCCGGGCGAGCGGCATCCTGGCGAACGCGGGCGAGCCGATGCCCAGCGGGTGGACGGCGGAACAGGGGTCGTGGCGGAAGCCGGGGAGGGTGAGCTCTTCGGTACGGGCACCGCCTCCGACGGTGTCGCCCGCCTCGAAGACCTCCACGGCAAAGCCGCGGCGGGCCAGTTCGGCCGCGGCGGTCAGTCCGTTGGGCCCCGCCCCCACGATGACAGCATCAAGCATCGACGGCACCTTCGGACTCCTTCGTCAGCCGACGGCCAGGACACCCAGGATATTCCGAGGCACCGACAGTGCGGTCGCGGGTAGGGTCGCCTCCCGATGAATACACCGAACTCCCACGCCGCGCCCGCGACCGGCTCCGACGCGGACGTTCCCGCCCGTATCGCGGGCATGGCCGCCCGGCTCAGCGCGCTGCCCGGCATCCGGGCCGTCGCCCTGGGCGGCAGCCGGGCCCGTGGCACCCACCGCCCGGACTCCGACTGGGATCTGGGCCTGTACTACCGGGGCACCCCCGACCTGGCCGCGCTGACCGCGCTGGCGTCCGAAGTGCAGGGCTCCCCGGCCGAGGTCGCGGGTCCCGGTGGCTGGGGGCCGTGGGTCGACGGCGGGGCGTGGCTGCGGGTGGACGGAGTCCCGGTGGACTGGATCCTGCGCGATCTGGACCGGGTGGAGGCGGTCTGGGCGGACTGCCGCGAGGGACGCTACGAAGTGGGCGTACAGCCGGGGCATCCGCTCGGGTTCTGGTCGCCCGCGTACCCCGGGGAGGTCGCGCTCGGCCGCGTACTCGCCGATCCCCGGGACGAATTGACGACGCTTCAGCGTGAGACCCGGAACTATCCGGAGCCGCTGCGCACCGCGCTCGTCGAAGCCTCGTGGGAAGCCGGCTTCTCGGTGGATGCCGCCCGCAAGTCGGCCCCCACCGGTGACACGCTCCATGTCGCCCTGTGCCTGTCGCGGGCGTTCGGCATCCTCGCTCAGTCCCTCCACGCCCACCACCGCACCTGGTGTCTCAACGAGAAGGGCGCGTCGGCCGCGGCGGCCGCCCTGCCGGACACGCCGGTGGACTTCGCCGGACGGATCGACGAGGCGCTGCGGGGGCTGGACGCGGCGGCGGTGGAGCGGGCCGCGGAGCTGGTACAGGACGTACGGTCGGCGCTCGCGACGGGCGCCGCAGAGGGCGGGAGCCGGTCGTGATCGCCTCACTGCAGTGCGTGGTACTCGACTGCTCCGATCCCGTAGGCCTCGCCGGGTTCTACCAGCGTCTGCTCGGCGGCGAGGTCAACCGGCCGGACCGGCGGTGGGCACTCGGTGACGGCTGGGCGACGCTCCACACGGCGGCCGGGCCGGTCCTCGCCTTCCAGCGGGTGGCGGACCACCGGCCGCCGCGGTGGGGGGACCCGGCGCACCCCCAGCAGTTCCATCTGGACTTCGGCGTCCCGGATCCGGACGCGGCGCAGGCCCAGGCCGTGGCGGCGGGAGCGAAGGTACTCGACGACGGCGCCGGGACGGGGCGCTCGTGGCGGATCCTCGCAGACCCCGCGGGGCATCCCTTCTGCCTGGTCAGGCACGGCAGCGGCGTGGCGTGAGCGGGGCGGTCAGGCGCCGTCGCGCAGCGCCTGAAGGACGCGTTCGACGGTCGCCTCGTCGCGGGCCGCGGTGAACGGCAGGGCGTTGCCGCCGGTGATGCGGAACGGGGCGCCGCAGAGCGTGGCCTGCGCGCCGCCCGCCTCGGTGACCAGGAGCAGCCCTGCCGCGTGGTCCCAGGCGTACTCCCAGTTGAAGGCGACCGCGTCCTGGTCGCCGCGCGCGACGGCGAGGTATTCGAGGCCCGCCGAACCACACGGGCGGGCGTCGATGCCGTCGGTGCGCAGGCCGAGCAGGGCGCGCTTCTGGGCGTCGGTGGTGTAGTCGGGGTGCGACATCGCCACCTTCAGAACGGCGCCGGGCGCGGGCGAGCCGGACCGTATCGGTTTGCCGTCGAGCGTTGCGCCGCGGCCGCGGACCGCGATCGCCATCTCGTCCAGGGCGGCGGCGTACGTCCACGAGGCGAGGAGTTCGCCGCGGTGGGCGAGGGCGACCAGGGTGCAGAAGCCAGGTTCGCCGCGGGCGAACTGGCGGGTGCCGTCGACCGGGTCGACGATCCACACCGGTGCGTCGCCGCCCAGGGCGTCGTACACCTTCGGATCGGCGTGGACCGCCTCTTCGCCGACGACCACCGAGCCGGGCAGGAGCCGGGACAGGGCGGCGGTGAGGTGTTCCTCGGCGAGGCGGTCGGCGGTGGTGACGAGGTCGTGCGGGCCGTTCTTCTCGACGATCTCGTGCGCGGCGAGCCGGCGGTAGCGGGGCATGATCTCTGCGGCGGCCGCTGCGCGGACCGCCGCCTCGACCTCGGTCAGGTCCCCGGCAAGGAATTCATCGGTCATGCCCCCAGCCAATCACGGCCCGCCGGGGAGCCGACAACCCGGTCATGACGGGGAGGTGGCCGGTCAGCGTCCGACGGCGTACCCGTGCATGACCGGGAGGTGGCCGGTCAGCGTCCGACGGCGTACCCCTGCATGCCGCGTGGGTTCGCCGCCGCGGAGAGCACTCCGGTCTCCGGGTCGCGGGCCACGGCACACAGCCGCCCCTCGGACCACGGGTCGCCGACGGTGACGTCATGGCCGCGGCGGCGGAGCTCCTCGACGACCACGGGGTCCATGCGCTCCTCGACGGTGACGCTGCCGGACCGCATGCCGCGCGGGAAGAACGAGCCGGGGAAGCTGTCGTTGTGCCAGTTCGGGGCGTCGACGGCGCCCTGCAGGTCGAGTCCGCCGCGTACCTCGGCGCGCAGGGCGACGGCGAGGAAGAAGTGCAGCTGCCACTGGTCCTGCTGGTCGCCGCCGGGCGTGCCGAACGCCATGACGGGGATGCCGCCGCGCAGGGCGAGGGACGGGGTCAGGGTGGTGCGGGGGCGGCGGCCAGGAGTGAGGGAGTTCGGCAGGCCCTCGTCGAGCCAGGCCATCTGGAGCCGGGTGCCGAGCGGGAATCCGAGCTCCGGCACGACCGGGTTGGACTGCAGCCAGCCGCCGCTGGGCGTGGCGGAGATCATGTTGCCCCAGCGGTCGACCACGTCGATGTGGCAGGTGTCGCCACGGGTCGCGCCGTCGTTGGAGACGGTCGGTTCGGCGGTATCGGCAGCGGCGCCGTCCTTCGCGGCCGTCGGTTCGGCGGTATCGGCAGCGGCGCCGTCCTTCGCGGCCGTCGGTTCGCCGACGCCCGCCGTCGGGATGCCCAGGGGGTCGAAGCCGGCCGCGCCGGAGGCGACGGCGTGGGCGTGCCCGCTGAGGACGGGGGTGCGGCCGTCCGGGCTGCCGGGGCGCAGCTCGTACGAGGCCTTGTCGGTGATGAGGGCGCGGCGCTCGGCGTTGTACGGCTTCGAGAGCAGCGTGTCGAGGGGTACGTCGGCGGCGTCGCCGTACCAGGCCTCACGGTCGGCCATGGCGAGCTTGCAGCCCTCGATGAGCAGGTGGACGTAGTCCGCGGAGCCGTACCGCGGCAGCTCGGCGGGGAGCAGGGCGAGCTGCTGGAGGAAGGCCGGGCCCTGGCTCCAGCCGGCCCGCCTTGGCGAGCGTCCAGCCGTTCCAGTCGTACGTGGCGGGCGCCTCGTAGGACGCGGACCAGCCGGCCAGGTCGGCGGCGGTGAGCGTGCCGGTGTGGCGGGAACCGCTGGTGTCCATGGTGGGGCGGGCGGCCTGGCGGACGAGGGCCTCGGCGATGAAGCCCTCGCTCCAGATCTGCCGTGCGGCGTCGATCTGGGCGATGCGGTCCTCGCCGCCGGATTCCGCCGCCTCGGCGATCAGCCGGCGCCAGGTGGCGGCGAGTGCGGGGTTACGGAACAGTTCGCCCGGCTGCGGAGACCTGCCGCCGGGCAGGTAGACGTCGGCGGAGGACCGCCACTCGGTCTCGAAGAGTTCGCGGACGGTCTCGACGGTCCGGCCGACCCGTTCGACGGGTGCGTGGCCGTCCTCGGCGTACCCGATCGCGTACCGCAGCACCTCGGCGACGGTCTTCGTGCCGTGGTCGCGCAGCAGCAGCATCCAGGCGTCGAAGGCGCCCGGCACGGCCGCGGCGAGGGGTCCGGTGCCGGGGACCATGTCGAGGCCGAGAAAACGGTAGTGGGCGATGGTGGCACCGGCGGGGGCCGGGCCCTGGCCGCAGAGCACCTGGACCTCGCCGTCCTTCGGCGCCAGGATCATCGGCACCTCTCCGGCCGGGCCGTTGAGGTGTGGTTCGACGACATGCAGGACGAATCCGGCGGCGACGGCGGCGTCGTAGGCGTTGCCGCCGTCCTCCAGTACGGCCATCGCGGACTGCGAGGCGAGCCAGTGGGTGGAGGACGCCATGCCGAAGGTGCCCTGGAGGGTGGGACGAGTGGTGAACATGCCCTGATTCCTTGTCACTTGAACACATGCGGAAGCACAGATGGCGCTCACGGACCGGCCTGGGGAGAATCCGGGCAGTTCGGGACCATTCCTCCGCCGCCCCGACCATCGAGCAGACCATCGATCGCCCGACGCCGCTTCCGGCCCGCATCCGGCGTGAACTGGATGTACGCGTACGGCCCCGTCACGGTCTCGGGCCGTCGGCGGGCAGGTAGCCCCGTTGTGCGGCATGGACCCCCGCCTGGAACCGGCTGCGGGCGCCGAGGTGGGACAGCAGGCTGGTGGCGATGCGGCGGGCGGTGCGGGGAGAGACGCCCAGACGTTTGGCTATGGCCTCATCCGTGTAACCGCGTGCCAGGAGCCGCAGGCTCTCGTGCTGTTGACTGGTCAGCTGATGGTCCGTGTGTCTCTCGGCCCGGCTGAACGGCTCGGCGCGCTCCCAGACGCTTTCGAAGAAGGCCTCCAGCGCCGTGATGAGCCACCGCCCGGTCACGACGAGCGCCCCGAATGAGGAGTCCTGGTCGTCCAGGGCGGTCACCAGAGCGCGCCGACGATCGGTGAGAATCATGCGGATATCGAGGGAGGGCACCGTACGGATCTCGCCGCCGATCGAGGCCAGCCAGGACACGTGCGCCACCGTGGGCGGGTGGTTGTGGATGCTGTGGAGGTGGACCGTGCGCATCCGCACCCCGCGGGCCAGCAACTGCTGGTTGAGCGGGCGGGAGGCGTACAGGTCCTCCTCGGTCCGCGCGCCGCCCGTCGCGAAGGCGAGGATCTCCTCCTCCGCCTCCTCGTACAGCCGGGCCGTGTAGTCCCGTACGTGGTCCACACCGTCGAGGTGCGCGACCGGTGAATCGCCCGCGCCCGGAGGCGTGGGGGCGAGCCGGCAGAGCAGTTCGGCCACCGCGGCCTCGCCCGCCTCCAACTGCTGTCTGCGTGCCGCGAGGTCGGCTCGCTGCCGGGCCAGCAACATTTCCAGTCCGAGCCGGGGATGGACCACGTGCACACGCCGGGGATCAGCGCCCTCGGCCGGACGGATCAGCGCCAGGTCCGCCAACTGTTCGAGAGCGCAGTCGAACTGATCGAGCGTCAGCTGGAGCCGAGAGGAATGCTCCACCCGGCTCGCACGGGGGTCACCGAGCATGGCCCGGTACACGGCTTCCGTCGTGGAGTCCAGACCCAAGGGGTCGAGCATCGTCCCTCCTCGTCTGGGGCCATGCGCCCCGCTCAAGCCATCGCCGCCGGAAATGAAGTCCGTTCCACGACTGCTCGGTTAAGGTTCGGCAAAGATCATGGCACGGCTCGAGGCCCTGGGACAGGGGGCCCTTCGGTAGCGAATATTCCGGTTCTGACCAGGAGTTCGGAGACTGGACGGAAAGGGCCATGGCCTCATCGGTCCACCCGCCCGACCTTCACCGAAGCATCACTTCCGTACAAACTCGCCATCGTCGACTGCTCCCCAACAGTGACTGCAAAGGGCTCCCCACATGCCGCATCACCATGGCCACCCCCGTCTGGCCCTCGGGACCCCGGCGCCGGCCGGGACCCTCCTCGCCGTCGTCACCCGGACCGGCGCAGCGACCGCACCCACCACGCGCGCGGTCCCCTCCTCCCCTGCATCCCCCGGTGGCTTCGTCGTGCCCGTGGCACCCGTCCGGCCCCCCGCACCCCAGCCACCGCCCGGACGCCTTCGGCCGGCAGCGAGCGGCACGGGAGGCGCGGTACACCGTCACCGACGGCTCGACGGGCCGCAGCGGGCACGCGGGGGAGGCAGACGACAGTGCGTTTTCAACTGCTCGGCCCGCTGAGCATCACGGACGGCCGGGACGTCGTGGTACTCCCGCCCTCCAAGCCGACCGCGCTGCTTGCCGCGCTGCTCATCCGCCCCGGATCCGTGGTCTCCACCGACCACCTGCGCAACGTCGTCTGGGGCGAGGAGCAGCCGACGACGGCCAAGGCGGCGCTCCAGAGCTGCGTCCTGCGACTGCGCCGGATCTTCGCCAAGTACGGCATCGAGGACCAGGCTGTCATGGCGGTCGCCAGCGGCTACCGCATCCAGGCCGACGCCGAGACCCTCGACCTGCTGCACTTCCGTCAGCTCGTCGACCGGGCCGCCGCGTCCGGGGAGGAGTCCGAGCTCTACACCCTGCGGGCCGCACTCGCCCTCTGGCAGGGACCGCTGCTCGCCAATGTCCCCTCCGACCTGCTGCACCGCGACGAGGTGCCGCGGCTGGCGGAGGAGCGCCTGAGAGTTCTGGAGCGGGTCTGCGACATCGAGCTGAAGTACGGCCGTTTCCGCGAAACACTCGTTGATCTGTGGGAAGTTACGCGCGTATACCCGGCGCATGAACGGTTCGCGGCGCAGCTGATGCTGGCTCTCTACCGGACGGGACGGCAGAGCGAGGCGCTCGCGGAGTACCGCAGAATCAAGGAGTATCTGCGGGAGGAGCTCGGCGTCGATCCCCGAGCCGAACTCCAGTGCCTGGAGCTGGCCATCCTGCGTGGCGACGACGACATCGGGCCCCTGGACACGGGCCGCGCCCCCGTCTCGCTCGCGCCGACCGCGCAGCGGACCCCCTTGGACGACGGGGAGCCGGAGCCGGACCACCGCCCCGGAGGTCCCGGTGGCGCGCCGGCGTCCGTGGCCGCGTTCCCCACCGTGCCCTGCTTCACCGGACGGAAGCGTGAAGTCGAGTCCCTGGTGGGCCTGTTGACCGCGGGCCGGGAGTCCGGCGTACCGGATGGGGACGTCCCGGCGCGCGCTCCGGTGGCGATGCTCTCCGGAGCACCCGGCATCGGCAAGACGGCCCTGGCACTGCACGTCGCGCACCTGGTGGGCGGCCACTATCCGGGCGGCTGCCTGCTGCTGCCGCTGACCCGTCCCGACGGCACCGCACGCCCGGCGCAGGAAGCCGCCGACGAGCTCCGCCGTTCCCTGCCCGCGGAATCCGGCGCCGGGTACCGCCCCGCGCTTCTCGTCCTCGACGACGTCGTCCACCCCGACCAGGTTCGTCCGTTGCTGACCGCCAACGCGTGCGGTGCCGCGATCGTCACCAGCCGGATGGGCCTGGCCGCGCTCGTCGCCACGCACGGCGGCACCGTCCACCGGCTCGGCGCCCTCGAGCCGGAGGAGTCACACGCCCTGCTCACCGCGGTACTCGGCCGGGAACGGGTCGAGGCCGAGCCGTCGGCCGCGCTGCTGCTGGCCTCCGTGTGCGGCCACCATCCGCTCGCCCTGCGGATCGCCGCCGCCCGGCTGCTCACCCGGCCCCGGCTGCGGCTGGCCGACTGCGCCGACTCGCTCCGGCGCGACCTGCCCGCCCGGCTCAGCCTGGCCGACGATCCCCAGATGTCCGTGCCGCTGACGCTGGACGAGGCCCTCAAGCGACTGCCCCCGGAGCTGGCCGAGGCCCATCTGCGCCTCGGGGCGACGGCTCACGGACCGCTCACCCCCGGCCTGGCCACGGACGTCCTCGGCATTGCGCCGGAGACGGCGGAGGAGGTGCTGGAGCGGCTCCTGGACGCGGGCCTCCTGGAGGAGGAACGGCCCGGCGTCTTCTGGATGCACGACCTGCTGCGGGCCCACGCCAGGCGTGCGACGGCCCACTCCGCCGGCCACACCCAGGCCCTCCTGCGCCCGCCACGGCATCCGGAGATCCCCCCGGTGGACAGCACCAGGCCGCCCGCTCTGCGGTGACGGCGAGCCGTCGGCCTCCCGGAATGCCGGCCTCGTCGCAACCGAATCCGTCCCCGAGACACCCCGAACCGGCCCAAGCCCTCGGGCCACCCGCCCCCCCCCAGAGCCAGAGGTGTGACGCTCCCATGACAACAACGCCGTACGCAGAGATCGCCGGAACCCGGCCGCGAGTCCGTCGCGACGTCCTGTTCACCGAAACGCCCACCGGCGTGATCTTCCACAACGCCGACGGCGGCTTCCAGCTCACCGCCAAGTCCGGCTACAGGTTCGCCACACTCCTCGTCCCCCACCTCGACGGCAGCAGATCCGTCGAGGAGATATGCGAGGGCTTCGGGGAACGCCAGAAAGCCATGGTGGGCGAACTCGTCAAGGCGCTCTACGCGCGTGACTTCGCCCGCCCGGCGCCGGAGCCGCAGGAGTCCGACGCGTCCCTGGCGACCGCTCCGGCCGCCGCCGCCCGCTTCGCCCAGCAGATCGCCTACCTCGACCACTACGCCGACGACGCCGACACCCGGTTCGCCCGCTTCCGCGCCACCCGGGTCGCCGTACTCGGTGACGGCCCGTTGGCCCGCTGGTGCGCACTGTCCCTGATCCGGAACGGCTGCGCCACGGTCGCCGTCGACGCCGCCCTCGTGTACGGCTCCGGAGGCAGCACGCCCGAAGAGTTCGCGACGGTCCATCAGGAGGCGGCCGAACTGGCCGAGCAGGGCTGCCCCGTCGAGCTGCCAGTGCTGCCGGCGCCGGGCAGCGGACCGGCAGGCTGGGCTGCGTACGAGGGGTACGACGTCGTCGTGGCCGCCGACGGCCCCGGAGTCCCGGGCACGGTGCTGCCGCTGCTGCGGGAGGGCCTGCCGGACGGCCGTACGCTGCTCCCGGCCTGGACGTTCGGCCGCCGGGCCGTCGTCGGTCCGGCGATGACCCCGGAATCGACGTCCTGCTGGTCCTGCGCCGCCCTGCGGCTGGGCGCCGCCGGCGGCCGGGCCGACGCGGCGGCCGCGGACCTGTGGAGCGGGCTGGCCCTGGGCACCGGCACCTCCGGCGCCCAGCCCGCGGGACCGCTCGCCGCGATGCTCGGCAATCTGCTCGGGTACGAGGTGTTCCGCCTGGTTACCGGGGCACTGCCGGCCGAGACCCGGGGCCGGCTGCTCATCCAGGACATGGCGTCCTTCGACGTCGGCTCGGAGCCACTGCTCACACACCCCCGCTGCCCGTTCTGCACCGTCCCCGCCGGTACCCCGGAACCGGTCGACCTGACGTCGGTCCCGCCGCGCCCGGCGTTCCTCCCGACGGTCGCCACCGCCCCCGACGACGACGCCTCCCGCGGCCCGCTCGCCGAACTCGAGCGCCGCTCCGCGCTCGTCCACCCGCACGCCGGCGTCTTCACCCGGTACGCGGACGAGCCCCTGACCCAGACTCCGCTGAAGGTGGGCGCCGTCGTGCTCGGCCTGGGGCCGCGGGGCTCGCGGACCATCACCGCCTTCGATGTCCACCACACCGCCGGGGCCCGGCTACGGGCACTGAACGCCGCCGCCACCGTCTACGCCGAGCACGTGGTACCCGCCATCCCCGCCGAGGCCTCCCTCGACGAGCTGCCCGCCGTGGCCCCGGACGCGCTCACCATCGCGTCCGGCACCGGTGGCGTCGGCGCGGCCACCGCCTGGACCCCCGCCACCTCGCTCGTCACCAAGGAAACGGTGCGGGTGCCCGCCGGTGCCGTACGTCCCTTCGGGGCGGACAACGCCGACCGTCGCTTCGAACCGACGCGGGCCGGAGCCGGCGCGGGAGCGGACCTGCCGGAAGCCGCGGCCTCCGGTCTGCTGTCGGCGCTCTCCCACGCCGCCCTGCGACGGGCGGTCGGGGGCGCCTCAGACGTGGCGGTGATCGAGCCCTCGGCCTTCGGTGACGACCCCGAGATGACGTTCCTGCTGCGGTCCACCGCCCACCTCGGCCTCTCGGTCGAACTGCTCGACCTCGGTGAGCGGGCGCACTCCGGCGCGCCCGTCGTCCTGGCGAGGACCGTGGCCCCCACCGCACCCGCCCGCTGGGCCGTCGGGGCCGCCCTGGACCTCGCGGCGGCTGCCGTGGATGCCGTACGGGACCTGCTCGGCGAGGCGCAACTGGCGGCCGAGGCCGACGGAGGGACAAGCGCCCCCGACGCGGGCGACCCGCTGCTGCGGGACCTGGACGCCGCGCTGATCCCGGTCACCCGCGACGAACCGGTGAAGGCACCCGGGGAGGCCGTGGAGTGGACCCGGATCCTCGAACGGCTCGCCGCCGACGGCCAAGACGCCCTGGTCGTACCCACGCACGCCGCCGACCTGCCCACCGCGGGCATCCACACCGCGCGCGTCCTGCTCACCCGGACGGTCACCGATGCCGGCTGAGCCCACGGCCGGGCCCGGGCGGACCACCCGGGCCGCGTGCTCCCGCCGGTTCGCCGGCGCCCTGCGTGATGCGCTCGACGAGGTCGGGGCCGTCGCGAGCGGCCCGGTCCCGGCCGTGGCGGTCGCACCCCTCGGCGTCCAGAACGCGTACACCGCCACGCCCGCGCAGGGCGCCTTGGACGCCGGGGCCGCGCGTGTCCCCGTGCACCTGTACGGGCGCCAGGTGCTGGTCGGGCCGTGGCCCGCCGACGGCCGGGCCGCCGGGTGCGGTACCTGCCTGGAGCGGCGGTGGCAGGGGGTGCGCTCCGTGCCCCTGCGCGAGGGACTCGAACTCGGCTCGGGCACCCGGTCGGTGGGCGAGTGGCCGTACGGCATCCCGTTCGCGGCCACCGCCACGGCCGCGCTGGTGGCAGGTCTCGCCGGCACGGAGCCGGCCCCCGGCCCGTATCCGCGGGTGCACCTGCTGGACCTGGACGCCATGACCGTACGCAGCCATCCCCTCGTACCCGACCCGGAATGCCCCGCCTGCGGTGCGCCGGAACCGGACACCGCCGAGTCGGCCGCGTTCACCCCGCGGCCCGCGCCGAAGTACCGGCCGGGCGCCTTCCGGGTGCGCCGGATCGAGGACTACCGGCTGCCCGTGGACGCCTTCGCCAACCCGCACTGGGGCGCCCTGGGCTCGTCGGTGATATGCGACGTGGCCTCCACCACCACCTCCGCCACCATCGGCTGCTTCTCCACCCGCTCCGGGGAATACCTGCGGGAAACCTTCTGGGGCGGTCACGCCGACACCTACGCGCGCAGTCAGCGCATCGGGGTCCTGGAGGGACTGGAGCGCTACGCCGGGATGCGCGCCCGGGCCAGGACCACCCGCGTCACCGCCTCTTACGACGACCTCGGCCCCGACGCCGTCGACCCCCGCGAAACCGGCCTGTACGCCGAGGAGTTCTACCGGGCGAACCCGCGGGTACGGCCCTTCGCCCCGGACCGGGAGATCCCCTGGGTGTGGGGCTGGTCCCTGCGGGACGACAAGCCCCGCCCGGTCCCCGAGATCCTCGCCTATTACCATGCACCGGGCCTGGAGAACCGGTTCGTGCAGGAGAGCTCCAACGGCTGCGCCTCGGGCGGCAGTCCGGAGGAGGCCGTGTACTTCGGACTGATGGAGGTCATCGAGCGGGACGCCTTCCTGCTCGCCTGGTACGGGCAGGCGCCCCTGCGGGAGATCGACCCGTCGACCAGCACCCGCCGGAGCACCCGGCACATGGTGGACCGACTGGCCATGTACGGCTACCGGGCCCGCTTCTTCGACACCCGGATCACCTTCCCCGTACCGGTGGTGACCGCCTGCGCCGAACGCTTCGACGGCGGCGTCGGCCGCATGTGCTTCGGGGCGGGCGCCGGGCTCGACCCCGAGTCGGCCCTGGACTCCGCGCTCTGCGAGATCGCCACCGACTCGGTCAACCTCGTCGGCCGGACCCGGCGCGACGAGGTCCGGCTGCGTGCCATGGCCGCCGACTTCGACCAGGTCACCACCCTCCACGACCATCCCCTGGTCTACGGCGTCCCGGAGATGGGCCGGCACGCCGACTTCCTGCTGCGGCAGCCCGGCCCCCGCCGCCCGCTCGCCGTCGCCGACCTGGCCTGGCCGGACGACGACGGTGCCCCGGTGGCCCCCGACCTCCGCGAGGACCTGCTGCGCGCGGTGGGCGCCGTCACCGCCGCCGGGTTCGACGTGGTCGTGGTCGACCAGACCCTGCCCGAGCAGCGCGTCCTCGGGCTGCACACCGTGAAGGTCCTGGTGCCCGGCCTCGTCCCCATCGACTTCGGCTGGTCCCGTCAGCGCGCCCGCCATATGTCCCGGACGGTGTCCACGCCGGGCTCCCCCGGACTCAACCCCGCACCCCACCCGTTTCCGTGACGGATCGTCAGCACCGCATGCCAATCCGAAAGGGGGGCCGACCCCATGGGGTTCGCCCATGAGTACGCCGACGCCGTCCTGCACCGCGGCCGCATCCCGATGGAACCCGCCCACTTCGTCCCCGACTGGGCCGACGGCCCGCGCAAGGGCAAGTTCTACCCGGGCGTGGAACCCTGCGCACTGCCCAACGGCGACGACCTGGCCGACGCCCCGGCCGGGCGCGGCCTGCTCCCGCGGCCCGGCGAGCCCGTCGGCCCGGGCGGCTTCACGCTCCCGCTGCTGTCCGCGATGCTCAAGGACTCCTACGGGCTGACCGGCCGCCGCCTGGGCATCCAGGCCAACAGCGACCTGTCCGGCCTGCCGTTCTACACCCACGCCAACTGGTCCCGGGGCACCGCGGGCGGCGGCGGCCTGTACCCGGTCAGCATCTACTGGGCGTCGGGCCCGTCCGGCCCGCTCACCCCCGGCATCCACTACTACGACACCCACCGGCACGCCGTGCAGCGGCTGTTGACCGGTGACGTCTCGGCCCGGGTGCGCGAGGCGCTCGGCCCCGACGCGCCCGCCGAGGCGCGGGAGACCGACCAGTACCTGATCCTCGGCGTCAAGTACTGGCAGAACGCGTTCAAGTACAACAGCTTCTCGTACCACGTGGTCTCCACCGACGTGGGGACCCTCGTCCAGACCTGGCGGATCTGGGCCGGCGCCCGTGGCCTGCGTACCGCACCGGTGATGTGGTTCGACGAGCCCCGGCTCAACGGCCTGCTCGGCACCGTCGGCGAGGAGGAGGCCGTCTTCGCCGTCGTCCCGCTGCGCTGGGAGGGCTCCGGCGCCGCGTCGCGTACGGCCCCCGGACCCGACCCCGTGGTCCGGCACCGGGACGTCGAACGCTCGCGCACCGTGCTGGAGTTCCCGACGGTGCTCGCCATGCACGCAGCGACCGTGGCGAACGCCACGGGCCGCCCCGCCTCCGGCGCCCTCGCCGCGGCAGCCGCCCTGCCCGCCCCCGCCGACGGCACCCGGGTCGCCCTGCCCGCTCCCGCCTTCCCCGAGGTGCCCGTACGCCGGGCCCTGCGCACCCGGCGCAGCAGCTTCGGCCGCTTCGACGCGGCCCGCCCGGTCACTCCCGCGCAGCTGTCCGCCATCCTCGCAGCCTGTGCGGCGACGTCCCTGGACAGCGACGCGGACCCGGACGGCACCGTACGGACGGCCCGGATGTACGCCTTCGTCAACCATGTCGCGGGCATCGAGCCGGGTGCGTACGTGTACGACGCCGAGGCGGGCGACCTGCTGCTCGTCGAACCGGGCCCACAGGGGGCGTTCCTCCAGGACACCTACTTCCTGGCCAACTACAACCTGGAGCAGGCGGGCGCCGTCCTCGTGCCGACGGTGCGGACGACGGCCGTCCTGGACGCGGTCGGCGACCGCGGCTACCGGCTGGCCGTCGGTACCGCGGGCGCCGTGGCCCAGACGTTCTACGTGGCGGCGGCCGCGCTGGAACTGGGCGCGGGCGTGGCGCTGGGCTTCGACAACATCGCGTTCATCGAGAAGCTCGGCCTGGGGGACGGCGACGAGGCCCCCCTGCTGATCATGCCGCTGGGCAACGAACGCCCCCGGCCCGCCGACTTCCGCCACGAGATCGCCTGACGGGAAGACCTGCGATGACACTCATGACGTCCGATACCGCTCCCCGGCGCCCCGCCGGGTGGGAGCCGGGCCGGCGCTTCCTGCTCCGCGCCGCGGGCCTGCCCGTGGAGACCGTCCACGGCCTGCGCTGCGCCGGTACCCGCCACTGGGCCGACCAGGTCCTGGCCCAGGAGGATCGCCTGACCGAGGGCGGCGCCGCCCTCAGCGACCTGCTGCACGATCTGGTCGAGTCGGCCGACGCGGAGGGCAGCGATGCCCGCCGCGCACTGCTGGGGCTGCGCCGCCAGGTGTTCAACAACCGGCTGCCCGCCGACCCCGAGGCCGCCGTACGCCTGGTGACCCAACTGGACGAGGCCGCCGGCGCACGGGTCTCCGGCTGGCTGGACGACCGCGTCCGGTACGGAGAACTCCTCGGCGAAGGAGCCGAGTTGCTGGAGGGTGAGCTGCGTACGGCGCGTACCCAGCTGCGCGGCGCGCTGTCCCGGGACCGGCTCCGGCTGGGGCTGCTGCTGGCCTCGCCGACCCTCGACAGCCGACTCGACGCCTATCTGCGCGACACGAGCTCCGTGCCCGGCAAACGGATGCGGAAGATCGAACGCTCCGCGCTCACCTACCTCTACCGCACGGCCTGCAAGACCAGCCCGTTCAGCACCCTCACCGCCGTCGCGGCCGGCACCTTCGACGGCGCCTCGGACAACGGCGACGCGGCCCTGCGTATCGGCGGGACGTGGCGCAGCCATGTGCGGCTCAATGTCGTCGCCCTGGGGCGGCTGGCCGAGCTGATCCTGGGCGACCCCGTACGACGCCAGGACCTTCCGGTCGTCCTGTCCCCGGGCTGGCGGCACGACGAGGACCGCATCCGCTACGTACGGCAGTGGGTGACGACGGGCGACGACAGCGCCTCCGTGACCTTCGACGCGGTCCGCGACCGGCTGTTCTATCTCCGCAGGAGCGGCACCCTGGAACGCCTGATCGCCCTCTTCGGCAGCCGCGACGGTCTGCGCCACCGCGACCTCGTCGACTGGCTGCGGGCCGAGCACGGCGCCGAGGCGGGCGAGTGCGAGCGGTACGCCACCGCACTGCTCCAGCTCGGCATGGTGCAGGTGCCGTGCCTGCGCACCGATGTGCACAGCCCGGACCCGCTGCGCTCCTTCCAGCAGGCCCTGCGCGACCTGGCGGCCCCGTGGGCCGACTCGGTGGCCGCCGGCCTGGACGGCCCGGCCGCCTGCCTGGCCGCGTACCCGGCCGCCGGGCTCGCCGAACGGCGGACCCTGCTGCACGCGTTGCGCGATCAACTCCTGGACGTACAAACGGAACTGGGCGCTGCGGAACCGGCGCTCCCGCAGACCCTGCTGTACGAGGACGTCAGCGCCGGCGACGACCCGGTCCGCGGGGGCGGCCTGCTGACCGGTGCGACGGGGCAGGCGCTGCGGGAGGTCGAGGGCATCCTGCCGATGTTCGACATCACGCTGCCCCAGCGCCTCACCCTGCGCGGCTTCTTCGTGGCCCGCTACGGACGCGGCGGACGCTGCGACGACCTGCTCGGCCTCGTGCACGACTTCCACGAGGACCTGTTCGACCAGTACGTCTCCTTCACCGGCAAGCGCAGCACGTTCGACGAGAACGGCGAGTACGTCCCCGAGGAGAACTGGCTCGGCCAGCCTTCGCTGCGGACCCTGGACGACGCCCGCCGCCGCTTCGTGGCGGGCATGCGCGAGCAGTGGGAGGAGAACGGCGCATCCGGCGAGATCCGGCTGCCCGGAGAACTGCTCACGGCCGTCGGCGACGAACTCGCGCCCCTGGTGGGCGATTTCACCCCGCAGAGCCATCACATCCAGGTGGCCCTGCCCGACCCGGACCGCGCCGGCGGCCCGCTGGTCGTGCTGAACCGCTCGTACGGCGGGCTCGCCTTCCCCTTCAGCCGCTTCACCCATGTGTACGACGGGTCCGGTGAGGCCGGTCCGCCCTCCGGGCCCGGGCTCTCGGACCGGCTGCGTGCCGAACACCGCGCGCGGCAGCCCGACGGAGCGGTGTTCGCCGAGCTGACCGGTGGCCCGGTCACCAGCAACCTCAACCTCCACGGCAGGCTGACGGACTACCAGATCGTGTGCCCCGGTGAGACCGCCACCGTCCCGGAGGCCGACCGGCTGCACCTGGACGACCTGTACCTGGAGCACGACGAGGACACCGACCGTCTCGTCCTGCGTTCGCACCGGCTGGGGTGCGAAGTCATCCCCGTCTACCTCGGCTACCTCGTCCCGGTGGCCCTGCCGGAGATCCCCCGCACGCTGTTGCTGCTCTCGCCGAGCACCATGACGCCGATCGGCATCTGGGGCGGCGTTCCCGAGGCCGAGGCCGTGGACGGCGTCACCCGCAGGCCGCGGGTGGTCCACGGCGACGTCGTGATCAGCCGCCGCAGCTGGACGGCGGACGCCACCACGCTCCCCGTCCGCCGCCCCGGCACGGGCGAGGCGCAGTGGTACCTGGACTGGCTGCGCTGGCGCCGCGCCCACGACCTGCCGGACCAGGTCTTCGCGACGGTGCTCCGGGACGGAGGCCGGGCCCTGGGCGCCAAACCCCTCTACCTGGACTTCGACAGCCCCCTGTCGCTGACCGCGTTCGACGCCCTGGTGGAACGCGAACCGGGTATCGCCGTGGTCCTGCGCGAGATGCTCCCGGCCGAGGACGGGCTGCACCTGACGTCCGAGCAGGGCCGCCACGTGGCCGAGCTGGCCGTAGAGACCTTCACCTCCCGCCCCCGTACCGAGGACCGCCCGACATGCCGGAACTGATATCGCCCCGCCCCGCCCGCTCCGGATCCACGACGGCCGAACCGGGCGAGTGGATCGCGCTGCACATCTTCTACGCCGCCAGCCCCCAGCCGATGCTCGTCAACTGCATCCGCCCCCTGGTGGGCCGCCTCACCGAGGAGGGGCTGCTGGCGGGCCATTTCTTCATCAACTACTGGCTGGAGGGCCCGCACGTCCGGCTGCGGCTCCGCCCGTCCGGCCCCGGCACCGCCGCCGAGGTGAAGCGCCGCGCCGAGGAGGCGCTCACCGAGTTCCTCCGCACCCGCCCCGCCCTGTACGAGGTCGACTCCGGCTTCCTGAAGGACTTCTACAACGCCCTGTTCGACATCGAGTTCCCCGGCGAGGACCGGGACCGGTACATGGGCGCGGACGGCCGGATGAACCTGCGGCAGAACAACTCGTTCAGCGAGGAGCCCTACGCCCCCGAGTACGCCAAGTACGGCGGGCCGGTGGGGGTCGAGCTCGCCGAGTGGCACTTCCGGCACTCCAGCGACCTGGTCATGGACGCCTTCCGCACCATGAACCTGCATCTGCGCACCGTGCTGCTCGGCACCTCCGCCCAGCTGATGATGGTGATGGCGAGCTGCTTCCTGCCGGAAGAGGACCTCCTCGCCGACTACCTGGACGGCTACTACGAGTTCTGGCACCGCGCCTTCCCCGGCACCGGCTTCATCGGCTCGAAGGAGTACGAGCGCACCTACGCGGAGATGGCACCCTCGCTGGGCCGCCGGTTCGCCGAGATCCGTGCCGCGGTCACGGCGGGCGAGCTGGAGCGGCTCCCCTCGTTCCTGCGGGGCTGGGCGGCCCACTGCCTGGAACTGCGGGACCGCATCGTGGACCTCACCACCCGCGGCGAACTCCTCTTCCCCGCCTGGGAGGGTCCCGCGCGGGAGGACACCGGCCAGCAGCGGGCGGAACCGGCGGACGCCGCCCCGCTGGAAAAGCTCACCCAGGTGCCGGCGGTGCTGCCGCGACTGCTCTCCCCGTACATGCACATGACCAACAATCGGCTGCATGTGACGATCCGCGACGAGGCGTACCTGTCCTTCATGCTCGCCCAGGTGCTGCGGGAGCCGGGCGCAGCCACGGCGAAGGCGGCGGACGCATGACTCCCGCCCCCGACAGAGCGGCGCCACCGCCGCACACACCCGCACCGGCCCCAGCCGCCCACGCAGCGGCGCGGGCCTACCGCCCCGCGCTCCGGGACGGCGTCCTGCTCAGCCCGCCCCTGCTGCGCGGTCCCCGCACCGTGCACCTGATCAAACACCCCGTCACCAGTGCCGCGTTCGAGGCCGGGGTCAAGGAGCACTTCGTCATCTCCCGGCTCGACGGGACCCGGAACCTCGACGACCTCGCGCCCGAGTACGCGGCCCGCTTCGGCCGCCGCCTCGCCGAGGACAACTGGAACCTGCTGCTCGGGCTCCTCGGCACCCGCGGCCTGCTGGCCGGCGCCCCCGATCCACCGCCCCCGGCGCCGGCTCCGCAGCGCCCCAGCACCTTCTGGCGCGGGACCCGCCGGATGGTCGCCGACGCCGACGCGACGACCTCACGGCTGCACCGTGTGCTGCGCCCCCTGCTCCACCGTGCCGTTCAGCTCCCCCTGCTGGCCGCCGTCCTCGTGATGGTGCTGACGCTCGTGCTGCACGCCGGTGAACTCCTGGACGGGACCGCCGAGTTGATCAGGCAGCCGGCCGTCCTGACAGCCGTCGCCCTGTTCCTCTGGTTCAGCATCACCGTCCACGAACTGGCCCACGGAGTCGCCGCCCAGCAGTACGGCGGCCACGTCACCGAGATCGGACTGCGCTGGCGGTTCCCGGCCGCGATGCTGTACTGCACCGTCGACAACTACCTCTTCCTCCCCGGCCTGCGCGCCAAGCTGGTGGTCGCCGGAGCGGGTGCGTACATCAACATGCTGCTCCTCCTGCCGTTCGGGATCTGGTGGTTCCTGCTCCCCGCGGACGACCCGACCCGCTCCCTCCTCGCCGGCCTGCTGCTGCTCGGCAGCGTCCAGGGGCTCAGCAACCTCGTCCCACTGCCCCCGCTCGACGGCTACCGCATGCTCGGCCACGCCCTGGGGACCGCCCACCTCGCCCCCGAGACCCGCACCTATCTGGCGCTGCGCCGGAGCCGGGGAAGGGCCGAGGCCACTGCCACCTACCCCGGCCGGGCCCGGCGGATCTACACGGCGTACGGGATCGGATCGGCGATCCTGCTCCTCCTCGCCGTGGCCGGCACCTGCACGGTGGTGCTTCTGCTGCTCAGGTGACCCCGACCGCGCGAACACACCCCGACCACAAGGATCCAGGCACCACATGAGTGAGGTACAGGCCATGCCATCCACACCCGCCGAAGGCACCCCCCCGACCACCGCCGTCCACGTACAGGGGGTCTCCAAGCGGTACGGAGACCGTCAGGCCGTGGACAACGTGTCCCTGGAGATCCACCGGGGCGAATTCTTCGGCCTCCTGGGCCCCAACGGCGCGGGCAAGTCCACCCTGGTGGAGATCATGGAGGGACTGCGCCGGGCCGACACGGGCTCGGTCACTCTCTTCGGAGAGTCTCCCTGGCCTCGCAACACCGCGCTGCTCCCCCGCATCGGCGTACAGACCCAGTCCTCGGCGTTCTTCGTACGGCAGACCGCGCACGAACACCTGCGCACCGTGGCCGCGCTGTTCGGAGCCTCCCGGGCAGCCGTCGACGCCACCCTGGACTCCGTGGCGCTCACCGAGCAGCGCGACGTACAGGTGGAAAGCCTCTCCGGCGGCCAGCGCCAGCGCCTCGCCATCGCTTCCGCCCTCGTCCACGGCCCCGAACTGATCTTCCTCGACGAGCCGACCGCCGCCCTCGACCCGCAGGCCCGCCGCGCCCTGTGGGAGGTGCTGCGCGGGCTGAAGGCCGAGGGACGCACCATCGTCTACACCACGCACCACCTCGACGAGGCCGAGGCGCTCTGCGACCGCATCGCCATCCTCGTGAACGGCTCGATCGCCGTGACCGACTCCCCGCACAACCTCGTCCGCGCCTCTGCGGCCCCCAGCCGGCTGATGCTGCCGCTGGGCCGGCTGGACGAACACGAGGCCGCGGCCATCTCCGGCGTCGACCGGGTCACCGTCCAGGGCGGCTCCCTCGTCCTGGAGACACGCACGGCCGGCCAGGTACTCAGCGCAGTCGACCGGATCACCGGACTCGACGGCGTACAGACCCGCACCGCCAGCCTCGAGGACGTCTACCTCGACCTGACCGCCCGGCTCACCGGTGCCCCGCAGGGCGCCCGCCGGAACCCCCAGAACACGGAGCAGCAGCCATGAGCGCCTACGCCGCACTGACCGGAGCGGGATACCGCGCCCAGGTCCGCGACAAGACCACCCTCTTCTTCACCTTCGCCTTCCCGCTCCTCTTCCTCGTCGTCTTCGGCCTGATCTTCCGCGGCCAGGACGTCGAACAGAGCGGCCTGTCCTACCTCTCGTACACCGCCGCCGGAGTCCTGTCCTGGGGTGTGGCGAACGCCGCCGTGTTCGGCATCGCGTTCACGCTCATGCAGTGGCGCACCGACGACATCCTGCGGCTGATCCGGATGTCCCCGGCCCCGCTGTCCGCCGTCATCGGCTCCCGCTACGTCATCGCCCTGATCGTGGGCGCCGTCCAGTCGGTGCTGTTCGTCGGCGTCGCGATGCTGCCGCTGTTCGGCCTCGAACCCGCCTCCGGCTGGCCGCTGCTGATCCCGGTGCTTGTCCTCGGCATCACCACTTTCCTGCTGCTCGGCGTGATCATCGGCTCGTTCGCCAACACCCCCGAGTCCGTCGCGGCCGTCGCCAACTTCCTGATGCTGCCCATGGCGTTCGTCTCCGGGTCCTTCTTCCCGCTCGACGCCATGCCCTCCTGGCTCCAGAAGGTCTCCCTGGTCATGCCGCTGCGCTACCTCAACGACGCGGTGTCCCACGCGCTGGCCGGACGAGGTGACGCCTCCGACGTCGCGGTGGGCTGCGCCGGACTCGCCGTGTTCGCCCTCGTCTTCGGTGCGATCGCCGTCAAGACCTTCCGCTGGACGAGGTCGTCATGACCACCGCTACGCGGCAGCTGCCACAGCCGATGGACCTGGCGCGGGCCCAGCTCCGCTCGGCGCTCGCCGGCCGCCTCGGCCACGACACCCCCGTCGTGCCCGTCGGCACCAGCGACGCCGCCCTCGGCGACCGGGGGGGCCCGGACCCCTGGGCTGCCGTCCGCGCCGAGGCACGTGTCCACCTCACCGCGTCCGCCGTGCTCGTCGGGCCGTGGGGCGGCGACGGCACCGCCCCCGCCTGTGGACGCTGCCTGGCGATGCGCTGGCAACGGCTGCGCAGCCGCAGCGAACGCGACGCGCTGGAGGCCGGCGGCCCCGACGGCCCCCGCCCGGCCGGGGCATGGCCACTTCTCACCGATCACGCGTACGACGCCGTCGCCGCCCTCTGCCGGGCGGTGCTGGACCACCCGGGCGCCGAACCCCCCACCACCACCGGGCCCGCCGACCGCACCCTGCCCCAGGTGTCCCGCCTCGACCTGAGGTCCCTTCGGATACGGACGTACCCCCTCCTCGCCGACCCGCTCTGCCCCGACTGCGCCCCGCCCCGCACCCCTGCCGAACCCCGCCCACTGACCCTCGCCGCGCAACCCAAACCCGACCCCGGCCGCTACCGGCTGCGCCACGCCTCCTCGTACCCCGTCCCGGAGGAGGCCCTCGCCAACCCGGTCTGCGGTGCGCTCGGCGGCGGCACCTGGCTCGACGTCACCTCCCCGACCACCGCACCGGTCGCCGGCAGCGTCTTCGTACGCGGTTACGCCGGGCTCAACGACGTCACCTGGAGCGGCCAGGAGAACGCCTTCTCCACCAGCCGCACCCTGGCCTTCCTGGAAGGCCTGGAGCGCTACGCCGGAACCCACCGGCGCGGCCGGTCCATCCCCGTCACCGGCTCCTGGAACGAGCTGAAGGCCGACGCCGTCGACCCCGCCGTCTGCGGCTTCTACGACCCGCGCACCTACCGCGACGACCCGCTGGTCGACCCGTTCGACCCGGACCGCGCCATCCCCTGGGAGTGGGGCTGGTCCCTGCGTGACGACCGGCCGGTCCTGGTTCCCTCCCGCCTCGTCTACTACAGCGCCGGCCTGGCGTCCGACAACTTCGTGTTCGAGTGCTCCAACGGCTGTGCCATCGGCGGCTGTCTGGAGGAAGCGGTCCTCGGCGGCCTCCTCGAACTCGTCGAGCGCGACGCCTTCCTCAACGCCTGGTACGGCAACGCCCGCCTCACCGAGATCGACCTGAGGACCGTCGGCAGCCGTACCGTCGCCGTGATGGCGGAGCGGGCCGCACTTCAGGGCTACGACGTACACGCCCTGGACAACCGCATCGACCTGGCCGTCCCCGTGGTCACCGCGGTGGCCGTACGCCGCGACGGCGGCCCCGGCATCCTGTCCTTCGCGGCGGCCGCCTCGCTGGACCCGCTGGGCGCGGTCGAGGGCGCCCTGTCGGAGGTACTCACCTACATCCCGCACCTCTCCCGCCAGACCGAGGAGCGCCGGGACGAACTGGAGGCGATGGCGGACGACTTCCACCAGGTTCGTCATCTCAAGGACCACGCCCAGCTCTACGGGCTGCCGAGGATGGCCGAGCACGCCCGCAGCTATCTGGAACCCCTGGCCGTACGCCCCTTCGACGCGGTCTACCGGGGCTGGGAGTCGGCCGGCCGGCCCCGCACCGGCGACCTGCGCGACGACGCCCGGGCCGTCACCGGCGAACTCGTCCGGGCCGGCCATGACGTGATCGTCGTCGACCAGACCACCCCGGAGCAGGAACGCGTGGGCCTGCGCACCGTCAGCACCCTGGTGCCGGGACTCCTGCCGATCGACTTCGGCTGGAACCGGCAGCGGGCACCCCTGATGCCTCGCCTGCGCACCGCCCTGCGACGCGGTGGCCACCGCACCACGGACCTGACCGACGCCGAGATCCGCATGGTCCCGCACCCGTTCCCGTAAGCGGCCGCTGTCCTGGAAACGCGGGACGCCCGGTACCCGTGGGAACGGGTACCGGGCGCGAACCCTGCGACTGCTGACGCTCGATCAGGCGGAGCAGGAGGTGGTGCTGGTGGTGGAGCTGCAGGTCGAGGTCGAGCTGGTGCTGGTGGAACCGGCCAGCACGACCTCGCTGGCGTCCGAGTAGTCGGAGATCTCGAAGGTCTCGGCCTCGAGCTCGAGGATCTCGTCGGCGAGGGTGCTCAGGTCCTTGTTCATGGTGTCTCCTCCTGATCGGGGCCCCGGACCGGGGCCGCCACCTACCGGTGTGTGCGCCACTCATTCCATCGGCCGCCGCTCACCGTTCGGCATGCCTCCCGCACACACATCGCTGGCACGCCACGCCAGCGCCCGACAGCGACAGCCGCACACATCCACCGAGGAGCCCCGACATGCCCCAGACCCACCCTGCCCTCGCCCGTGCCGGTGAGGTGGTCCGCCCGGCCCTCACCCTCTACCTGGACGTCCACCGCACCCCGGAACTCTCCGGCGAGGAGCGCCGTACAGCCGCGCTGTTCGCCGACCGGCTCGCCGCCATCGGCTGCGAGGTGACCCGCGGCATCGGAGGCCATGGCGTGGTCGGCGAACTCCGCAACGGCGAGGGCCCGCGCGTGTACGTGCGCGCCGAGCTCGACGCCCTGCCCCTGGACGAACTCACCGGCCTCCCGTACGCGAGCGACAACGGCGCCATGCACGCCTGCGGCCACGACCTGCACCTGGCCGCCGCGGCCGGCACGGCGGACCTGCTGGCCCGCACCACCGCGCACTGGCGCGGCACCCTCGTCGTCCTCGGCCAGCCGGCCGAGGAGACCCTGACGGGAGCCCGCGCGATGCTGGACGACGGCCTGTACGAGCGCTTCGGCAGACCGGACGTCGTCCTGGCCCAGCACACGGCACCGCTGCCCGCCGGAATGGTCGCGCACGGCGGCGGCCACGGCCCGGTCGCCGCGGCGAGCGCCGCCCTGAGCGCCGTACTGCACGGCCGGGGCGGCCACGCCGCCACACCCCACCTCACCGTGGACCCCGTGGTGACGGCGGCGGCCGTGATCAGCCGCCTCCAGACCGTCGTCTCCCGCGAGAGCGCCCCCGCCGAACAGGTCACCCTGACCGTCGGCACCGTGCGAGCGGGCACGGCGGTGAACGTGGTCCCGGACACGGCCGAACTCGGCATCGGCCTGAGGGCGCTCACCGACGAGTCCCTGAACCGCGCCCTGGCGGCGGTGGAGCGCATCGTACGGGCCGAGTGCAGCGCCTCGGCCTGCCCGCGCGAACCGGACCTCACGACGGTCTCCCGCTCACCCGCACTGTGGGGTGACCCCGACACGACCCGGGCGATCCGCGAAGTTCACACCGCCCTCTACGGCCCGCAACGGGTCGGCACCTGGCCGCCGTCGATGGCGGCCGAGGACTTCCCTCTCTACGGCGACGCGGGCCTCGCCGTGCACGGTGAGGCCGGAATCCCCCTGGTCTACTGGATGTTCGGGACCGCAAGCCCCAAGCAGTGGGCCGTCTCCCCCGCACACCTCCCGCCCAACCATTCCCCCCATTTCGCCCCGGACATCCGCACGGCCCTGCCCCCGGCGATCACCGCACTGACGGCAGCGGCCCTCGACCGGCTCGGCGGAGAGCCAGGGGGCCCGATTCCGGCAGGAAGTGGGCGCAGCGGCCCGGCGTGATGGCCGAAGGCGCGCGACTCGCCCGCCCGGCCGGTGTCATGACCGACTCTCCGGCCTCAGGACGATCGAGGCTTTTCCCCTGTATGTGCCGGGCAGTTACCCCGCTGTATGCGCCGGGCATCTACCCCGCGGCATCGCTGACGAAACGTGTGATCGCTCTCGATCCCCGAGGCCGTATGCCATTGCCAGCGGCCGAATAACTTCTCAAGATCGGTTGGAGCCACGGAATCTCACCGATCCCGTGTGGTGCGAGGCGGATTGTGGAGAGAGGGGTCGCGATGCCCAAGGCTCTGGACCTGGTCGATGCCGGGAAACGTGTCCTCGGTGAGCAACTGCGGGACGGATCCGGCGAGGCGGGGCGACTCCCTGCGCGTCCCGGGCTTCCGCCGGAGCACATGGCTCATGTCCTCGACACGTTGCTGGGCAGTGGCCGCGTGAACGTCGCCGCTTCCCTCGACTCCCGGGTGGATCTCTCCGGCCCCGTCGACTTCGGCATGATCCCGTTCGAGGCCAAGGGCGCGACGTACAAGAAGCTCACCCGCACCCTGACCGTCAGCAACGACACGGACGCGGCGACCACCGTGAAGCTCGCCGCCCGCGTCACGAAGGGCGCCCTGGCCGACGGCACGCTGACGTTCGGTCAGGACGGGGTGACCGTCCCCGCCGGTGGCAGCACCGAGGTCCCGGTCGTCCTCGACCCGAACCTCCTCGCCGCGGACAGCTACATGGGCGAGGTCACGGCGACCACCGCGGACGGCGCCACGGCGCACGCCGCGCTCGGCTTCGTCAAGGAGGCCGAACAGTACGAACTGGCCGTCGGCCTCAAGGACCGCGAGGGCGGCGCCCCCGACCGGGGCCTCGTCGTCGCCATGGGCCTCGACAACGACTACTACGAGACCTTCCCGACGAGCGGCCTCGGCAGCCTCAAGATGCGCGTTCCCCGGGGGACGTACGCCGTCTTCGGCGGGATCACCACTGGGGACCTCGGGTACCGAGGCGGATTCGCCGACGCCCTCGACCTGTTCAGCCTCCCGGAGGTCACGGTCGCCGACAAGGCCGTCGCCGTGACCGCGGACGCCACCCGGGCGAGCGACTTCCGTCTGGACGTCGCCGGTGACAAGCGCCCCCTCCAAGCCTCCACGTTCACCTACCAGTTGCAGCGCACCGCCCCGAACGGCCGCACCGCGGGTCTCTCCATGACCGGCGACGCCTCCCCCACGACCGGGCACTTCGGCGCGGTCCCCACCGCGAAGCCCCGCATGGGCACGCTGTCCGCGACCTTCTACCAGCGTGAGCGGCAGCCACTGCTCACCGGTGAGGCCACCGGCCGCAAGGGCTTCCCCCTGACGCTGCGGGCCCCCGGCAACCTCGCGCGCTTCGCCGGCACGAAGAACCTCGAACTCGTGGACATCGGCGGCGGCAGCCCCGAGGAGCTGGCCGGCAAGAACGTCAAGGACAAGGCCGTTCTCGTACACAACGACTATCCGATCAACGTCGGATCGCTGGCAGGTCAGCTGGAGGACGCAGGCGCCGCCGCCGTCCTCGTCGCCCGGAAGACCGACCGCAGCGTCTACGTCGGCGTCGGCGACGGCCTGCACATCCCGTTCGCCGCGATCAGTCATCAGGACGGCAAGGCACTGGCCGCGCAGACCGCGGCAGCCGGCAAGGGCAAGGCGGCCACCGTCGCCCTGCACGGCCGGAAGGAATCGGCCTACGCCTACTCCGGGCAGTGGACCTTCCGTGACGGCATCCCCGCCGACCTCGGCATCACGGTCCGGCGCGAGGACTTCGCCAAGGTCACCAACGTCTTCCACGGCTACGGGAAGGAGGAGTCCACCACGTACGTGCAGGATGTGTGGGGTCCCGAGGGGACGAACACCGTGTCGGAGCGAGTGCCGGAAACCGTCCTCCGGGGACAGCAGCGCGACGACTTCGTCTACGCGAAGGGGGGTCTCACCTACCAGCAGCACGTCGGATTCCAGCTCTACGGGCCCGAGATGCACGGCAGGACCGAGGCCCCGCGCCCCGCCGGCTCCACGACCGAGGACTGGTTCGGGCCCGCCCTGCACGCGGCTCCACTGGGCGGCCTGATGTCCTGCAACTTCTGCAGCACCGACCTCGGCATCGTCCCGTTCCCCGGGTTCGCGGGAGACTCCGACCCCGAGCACTACGCGGACTGGGGCGTCGACGTCACACTGGCGTTCCGGCGTGACGGGAAGCCGATCGAGGACCAGAGCCAGTGGATCGTCAAGGACAAGGCCGCCTACCAGCTGGACATCGACGTCCGGTACGACGCCTCGGACGAGAAGTACTACGAGGACGCCAAGGCCACTCACGCGCAGTACTCGTTCACGGCCGACGCCCCGCGCGGGATGTCCGAGGAAGCCTGCAAGGACTTCCTGGGCCAGGTCTCCGCCTGTGAGCCCCTGCCGGTGATCACCACGCACTACCGGATGTCCGCGGACCCGCTCGACCGGGTCCGTGCGGGCACCCCGTACTCCTTCACGCTGGACGGCTACCGGGCCACCGGTTGGAAGGGGTCGACGAAGCTCGCCGGGGCGAAGGTCTCGGTGAGCTACGACGCCGGCCGGACCTGGCACCCGGCCACGGTCGAGCGGGCGGACGCGGACTCCTTCCGGGTCTCCTACCGGCAGCCGAAGCTCTCCGCGACCAACGGATACGTCGCCGTCAAGGCCGAACTCTGGGACGACGCGGGCAGCCGCACCGTCGAAACCCTCGACCGGGCCTACACGCTGAAGTAGCCCCGGGCCGAGCGTGGGCGCCGCACCGGACCCCCGTCCGGTGCGGCGCCCTCACGACCGGGGCCGGAAAGAACCACGAGGACGATCAGAACCACTCGTCGCGCGCGGGTGGTTCGCAGAGCTCGAAGACCACCTCGCCCGCATCCGGATCGCCACCGGCGACCGGGCGGACCCGGGCACCGGCCGACACCAGGTGCGGCGCGGCACCGACGACGCGGCAGCGGAACACGAAGCCCTCGGGCAGCCGGACGAGGGACTCGTTGCGCGCCGCTTCCGTGTAGCGGTGCACGACCCCGGACCTCACCACGACGCCCAGCCCGGCGCTGTGTTCGGGCTTCAGATCACTCGATGCGCACACCGGACACAGCAGCCTCCGGAAGGAGGCGGTGCCGCACCAGCGGCACCGGTGGTAGTGCAGGCCGGCTTCCTCATGCACCGTCTGCACGGTGCCACTTGACGACTGGGACATGTTCGACCCCCTGCGCTCGCCTCGGATGCGCCACACCTGCGCGTCGGCGCGTCCGCACCATAGGACACTGAGTGCCGAAACGTAAAGGCACTCAGTGCCAGATGCGGTACGGTCCGGTGTCAGCCTTGACCGATGACCGACTCGATCTGCTGCACGACGCGCCACATCGGAGCACCCTTCGCCGCGACCATGACGACCACGTCGCCGCCGGGCGAGGGCGCGGACGTGCCTCCGGCCGCCGCGCTCCCCCATACCTGGCGCACCAGCCCGAGGGCGTGATCCACCGCGGCCTCCGCGTCCCCGTCACCGCCCGAACGCAGCCAGGTCCGCAGCCCGTTGTTGTGCGCGGCGACGACGGACGCGGCGATCACCTCGGCCCGCAGCGCGCCGTCCCCCGACTCGCCGTACCGGTCCCGGAGATAGCCGGCCAGCGTCTGCTCGTACCGGCGCACCACGGACAGTTCGTAGGTGCGCAGCCCGGGCACCTCCCGGGTGAGCCGGTAGCGCTGGACGGAGAATTCGGGGTTGGCGGAGTACATCCGAAGGACGAGCCGGGCCGCGTCGCACACCGCGTCGACCGGCTCCGCGTCACCGACCGCCGCCAGGAAGGCGGTCATGTCGGCGAGACAGCGTTCGTGGTCCGGGAAGACCGCGTCCTCCTTGGACGGGAAGTACCGGAAGAACGACCGGCGCCCGACCCCGGCCCGCGCCACGATGTCGTCCACCGTGGTCTGCTCGAAGCCCCGCTCCAGGAAGAGCTGGAAGGCCGCCTGGGCGAGCACCTCCCGCATGGGGGCCTTCTTCGCCGGTCTGCGTGCGTCAGTCATGCGGGGAACGTAACACCGGAGAGCCCCTTCTGGCACTAGGTTCCTTTACAGAGGGTACTGAGTGCCATATCGTCAACCTACGAACCATACCCAGGTAGGAGAGCCGGCGTGAGCTTGAGGATCGTTGTCTGTGTGAAGTACGTGCCCGACGCCACCGGGGACCGGCATTTCGCCGATGACCTGACGCTGGACCGTGAGGATGTCGACGGTCTGCTGTCGGAGCTCGACGAGTACGCGGTGGAGCAGGCGCTGCAGATCGCGGACGAGGCGGACGATGCGGAGATCACTGTGCTGACGGTGGGTCCGGAGGATGCCAAGGACGCGTTGCGCAAGGCGTTGTCGATGGGTGCGGACAAGGCCGTTCACGTCGAGGACGACGGTCTGCACGGTTCGGACGTGATGGGTACGTCGCTGGTGCTGGCGAAGGCGATCGAGAAGGCCGGTTTCGACCTGGTGATCGCCGGTATGGCGTCGACGGACGGGGTGATGGGTGTGGTTCCCGCGCTGCTGGCGGAGCGTCTGGGTGTTCCGCAGGTCACGTTGCTGTCCGAGGTTTCCGTGGCGGGCGGGGTCGTCAGGGGCCGCCGTGACGGTGACACGGCGTCCGAGCAGCTGGAGGCTTCTCTGCCGGCGGTGGTGTCGGTGACGGACCAGTCGGGTGAGGCGCGGTACCCGTCGTTCAAGGGGATCATGGCGGCGAAGAAGAAGCCGGTGGAGTCCTGGGATCTGGAGGACCTGGAGATCGAGGCGGACGAGGTCGGTCTGGCGGGTGCCTGGACCGCGGTCGATTCGGCGGCGGCGCGTCCGGCCCGTACGGCGGGCACGATCGTCAAGGACGAGGGCGAGGGCGGCAAGCAGCTGGCCGAGTTCCTGGCGGGCCAGAAGTTCATCTGACCCCGGCCCCGGCCCCGGTCCCGGTCCGGGTCCCGTTTCCGTTTCCGTTCTCGTTTTTCTTCGCAACTCGCAGGAGATTGAAGTCCCATGGCTGAAGTTCTCGTCTTTGTCGATCACGTGGACGGTGCCGTCCGCAAGCCCACGCTGGAGCTGCTGACGCTGGCGCGGCGTGTCGGTGAGCCGGTCGCGCTCGCGCTGGGTGCGGGTGCCGCGGGCACGGCCGGTGTGCTGGCCGAGCATGGTGCGGTGAGGGTCCTGACGGCTGATGCGCCGGAGTTCGCCGAGTACCTGGTGGTGCCGAAGGTCGATGCGCTGCAGGCGGCGTACGAGGCGGTGTCGCCGGTCGCGGTGCTGGTCCCGTCGTCCGCGGAGGGCAAGGAGATCGCGGCCCGTCTCGCGGTCCGTATCGGTTCGGGGATCATCACGGACGCGGTGGATCTGGAGGCCGGTGAGCAGGGCCCGGTCGCCACGCAGTCCGCGTTCGCCGCGTCGTTCACCACCAGGTCCCGGGTCTCCAAGGGCACCCCGGTGATCACGGTCAAGCCGAACTCGGCGCCGGTGGAGGCCGCTCCGGCCGCGGGTGCGGTCGAGGCGCTGGTGGTGTCGTTCTCCGAGAAGGCCACCGGCACCAAGGTCGTCTCCCGCACCCCGCGTGAGTCGACGGGGCGCCCGGAGCTGACCGAGGCCGCGATCGTCGTCTCGGGTGGCCGGGGTGTCAACGGCGCCGAGAACTTCGCGGTCATCGAGGCGCTGGCGGACTCGCTCGGTGCGGCGGTCGGTGCGTCGCGGGCGGCCGTGGACGCGGGCTGGTACCCGCACTCCAGCCAGGTCGGCCAGACCGGCAAGTCCGTCTCGCCACAGCTGTACATCGCGTCCGGTATCTCCGGGGCGATCCAGCACCGCGCGGGCATGCAGACGTCCAAGACGATCGTCGCGATCAACAAGGACGCCGAGGCCCCGATCTTCGACCTCGTCGACTACGGCGTCGTCGGCGACCTCTTCCAGGTCGTGCCCCAGCTCACCGAAGAGGTCAGGACCCGCAAGGGCTGACCCACCCCCCTCGAAACAGCGTCCCGACGGTCCGGGGCCGCGTGGTGTGCACTCACTCACCGCACGGCCCCGGACCGTCCTGCCGATCCGGCTCACGTCCAACTCGCCCCCGGCGCAAGGGCGTCAGCCGCTGTCGGCGGCGCGGGCCGTCCAGCGTTCCTCGACCTTCGCGATCCTCCAGTACGCCAACGCCACCGCCCACACCAGCACGAAGAGCCCGACGATGATGTAGCCGACGTTGCCCAGGTCGAGGCCGGAGATCCAGCCGGTGACCGAGTCCCGGAGATCGAGCTTGTCGTGCAGGACGGTGACCAGCTCGATCGTGCCGATGAAGAAGGCGACCGCGATCGACAGGCCCGTGATGGCAAGGTTGTAGAAGACCTTGCGTACGGGGTTGGAGAAGGCCCACTGGTAGGCGAAGTTCATGAACGTCCCGTCGAGCGTGTCGAACAGGCTCATCCCGGCGGCGAACAGCAGCGGCAGGCACAGGATCGCGTACCAGGGCAGACCGGCCGCGGCACCGCTGCCCGCCATGACCATCAGGGTGACCTCCGTGGCGGTGTCGAAGCCGAGACCGAAGAGGAAGCCGAGCGGATACATCTGGCCGGGCCTGGTGATGGACCGGGTGAACCGGCCGAGGATCCGGTTCATGAACCCCCGCGAGTCCAGGTGCTGCTCCAGCTCGGCCTCGTCGAAGCGGCCGGCCCGCATCGCCCTGAACACCCGCAGGATGCCGACGAGCGCGACGAGGTTCAAAGCGGCGATCAGGTAGAGGAAGGACCCGGAGACGGTCGTGCCGACCACGCCCAGCACCTGGTGCGTGCCCGAATTCTCGTTGATCAGCACCCCCGCGAGGCGCGCTCCCCCGGCTACCAGCGCTGCCATGGCGATGACCACGCTGGAGTGTCCGAGCGCGAACCAGAAGCCGACCGAAACGGGCCGCTTGCCGTCGGCCATCAGTTTGCGGGTCGTGTTGTCGATGGCGGCGATGTGGTCGGCGTCGAAGGCGTGCCGCATGCCGAGGGTGTAGGCGGTGATCCCGAGCCCGATGCCGAACGCCTTGGATCCGACCTCGTAATGCCCCGGCACGACCAGCAGGAACAACACGCCGAACGCCACCACGTGCAGGGCCGCTATCACCGCGAGCAGCCCCGCGGTGCGGATGGTGTCCTCGCGCCGCCACTTGAACACGGCAGACTCGGGCAGGGTCATACGGTCACGCTCCAGCACCTCGTGGATAACTTCGTGAGATGCCGTGGCCGGTCTCCTGGCTGACGGGTTCGCTCGCGCTCGTACCCGCCCCGGCCTTCCCAGCCGCGCTCTGCGGCCAGTGGCGTCAGTGGGACGGATACTCCCCGATCACAGTGGCGAGGGCCGCTCCGGCCTGAGACTCCCTGGAGTCTGTCACCGGTCTTCCCGAACACCACGACGCGCACACTCTAGATTCCCGTGAGTGACACCCACAAGTACGCCGGGTCCGACCGGTGGCACAGTGGACGGAGGGCGCGGCCGTCCTCGCTCGCTGCGCGGTCCCGGCCGAAGCGGCCGACGACGAGCTGCCTGCGGCGCTCTCTCCGGACGAGCAGCATCAGCTGAGAAGCGCCGTCGTCGAGCAACTCCCGCGCCGAGCGCCCCTCCACGCCCTCGGCGCACAGAGTGAACTCCCCTTCCTCCGCATGCCGGAGTTCGTAACGCACGGCCCCGTTGTGACGGCGGATTAGATCGCGCGGCAGGGACGTTGTGCGTGATCGGTGCCGATTCGTAGAGGAATCCGGTGGATCTGGAGGCATGGCTGTGCACGGTGAGTACAAGGTCCCGGGCGGCAAGCTCGTCGTCGTCGATCTGGACGTCGAGGGCGGGGCGTTGCGCAACGTACGGGTGGCCGGGGACTTCTTCCTGGAGCCCGACGAGGCGATTCTCGCGATCGACGCGGCGCTGGAAGGTGCCCCGGCCCATACCGGCACCGCCGGTCTCGCCGCCCGGATCGACGCGGCTCTCCCCGCCTCGACCGTGATGCTCGGCCTCAGCTCCGAGGGCGTCGCCGTCGCCGTGCGCCGGGCCCTCGCCCAGGCCACCGAGTGGAGCGACTACGACTGGCAGCTCATCCACGAGGCCCCGCAGTCCCCCGCGCTCCACATGGCCCTCGACGAGGTCATCACCGCCGAGGTCGCCGCGGGCCGGCGTCCGCCGACGCTCCGGGTGTGGGAGTGGGCCTCGCCCGCCGTGATCATCGGCAGTTTCCAGTCGTTGCGCAACGAGGTCGACCCGGCAGGTGCGGAGCGCCACGGCATCACGGTCGTCCGCCGCGTATCCGGTGGTGGGGCCATGTTCGTGGAGCCCGGCAACACCATCACGTACTCGCTCTCCGTCCCGGACTCGCTCGTCTCGGGCCTCTCGTTCGCCGACAGCTACGCCTATCTCGACGACTGGGTGCTCGGCGCCCTCGGCGACATGGGCATCAAGGCCTGGTACCAGCCGCTCAACGACATCGCCACGGACGCAGGGAAGATCGCGGGAGCGGCTCAGAAGCGCGTGGTCGGCGGGGAGGGTGCCGTTCTGCACCACGTGACCATGTCGTACGACATCGACGCCGACAAGATGCTGGAGGTGCTCCGCATCGGCAAGGAGAAGCTCTCCGACAAGGGCACCAAGAGCGCGAAGAAGCGCGTCGACCCGTTGCGCCGCCAGACCGGACTGGCGCGCGAGGCCGTCATAGAGCGGATGATCGAATCCTTCCGCACCCGGTACGGCCTCGCGCAGGGCAAGGTGACGGACGAGGAGATGGCCCGGGCCGAGGAGCTCGTGCGTACGAAGTTCGGCACCGAGGAGTGGACCGCCCGGGTGCCGTGAGCGGGCCCCCGGGCGCGAGCGCCGAATTCCGTGAGCGGGTGATGCACCGGGTGACGCACGGAGTCGAAGACAGCGGCGTTGCTGTGATGCCGGTGCTGTGGACGGTCCATCGGGAGGGTCGTCACGTTGCCGTCGCCGGGATTTCCTGCTCGGTCCAGATGATCTTGCCTTCGGGCGTGTAGCGGGTACCCCAGCGGCGGGTCAGCTGGGCGACGAGGAAGAGGCCGCGACCGCCCTCGTCGGTCGTCCTGGCGTGCCGCAGCCGGGGAGAGGTGCTGCTGGTGTCGGAGACCTCGCAGATCAGGACGGACTGGCGCAGCAGCCGCAGCCTGATCGGGCCGGTGGCGTAGCGCACCGCGTTGGTGACCAGTTCGCTGACGATCAGCTCGGTCGTCATCTCCAGTTCCTCCAGGCCCCAGGTCCTCAGCACGCGCGCCGTGCGGGCCCGGACGCCCGCGACGGCGGCCGGGTCGGAGGGCACCTCCCAGGAGACGACGTGGTCGGCGCTCAGCTCGTGCGTACGGGCGAGCAGCAGGGCGACGTCGTCGGGCTGCGGTACGGGGAGCAGCTGATCGACGACCGTCGCGCACAGTGCGTCGAGGGAGAGTCCGCACTGCGACAGGGCGGCGCCGAGGTGGGACATGCCGATATCGACGTCCCGGTCCCTGCCTTCGATGAGGCCGTTGGTGTAGAGGCCGATCAGGCTGCCTTCCGGCAGCATGACCTCCGCCGTCTCGAAGGGCATCCCGCCCAGGCCGAGCGGGGGCCCCGCGGGCAGTTCGGGGAAGCTGACGCGCCCGTCCGGGAAGACGACGACGGGGGGCGGGTGGCCGGCGCGGGCCATCGTGCAGAGCTGGGTGACCGGGTCGTAGACCGCGTACAGACAGGTGGCGCCGAGCACGGTCGTGCCGCTCGCCCCGCCGTCGGGTTCCTCGTCGCTCAGCCGGAGCACGAGGTCGTCGAGGTGGGCCAGCAGTTCGTCGGGGGGAAGGTCCATGTCGGCGAGGGTGTGCACGGCGGTGCGGAGCCTGCCCATGGTCGCGGCGGCGCTGATGCCGTGGCCGACGACATCGCCGACGACCAGGGCGACCCGGGCGCCGGACAGCGGGATCACATCGAACCAGTCGCCCCCGACACCGTCCTTGGCGTCCGCCGGGAGGTACGAGGATGCCACGTCCAGGGCCATCCCTCCGGGCAGCGTGTGCGGAAGCAGACTGCGCTGGAGGGTCAGCGCCGCGGCGTGCTCGCGGGTGTAGCGGCGGGCGTTGTCCACGCACACCGCCGCCCGCGCCACCACTTCGCGGGCCGGCAGGACGTCGTCGGGTTCGAAAGGGGCCAGGTTCACCGATCGCACGAAAGTGGTCAGGCCGAGCACCGTGTCCCGGGCCCGCATGGGTACGGCGATGAGGGAGTGGAAACCGAACTCGCGGATGGTCGCCGCCCTGGCGGGCTGTTCGACATCCCACAGCCGCCTGACGGAGTCGAGGACCGGGATCAGGAGGGGTTCACCCTCCCTGAGGAACCGGACGTCGTGGGACGGGGGAACGGAGTCCACCGTGTCCCCGACCCGGTGGACCGCCTCCGGGCAGCCCTCCCGCACCGAGCTCATTCCCGCGCGGCGCAGCATCGGCCGGGCCGACGCGCCACCCGCACCCGGGCGGGCGGCTCCCCCGCCGGCAGGCCCCGTACCGGCAGGCCCCGTACCGGCAGGCCCTGTGCCCAGGGGCCACGGGCCGGGCTCCTCCGGGCTGGCGACCGGTTCCAGCAGATCGACGACGACGAAGTCGGCGAACCGCGGCACCGCGAAGTCGGCCAGTTCCTGAGCCGTGCGCAGGACGTCCAGGGTGGAGCCGATGCTGGCTCCGGCGTCGTTGACCAGGGCCAGGCGCTGCTGGGCCTTCCACCGGTCGGTGACGTCCAGGACCATGTAGCAGATGCCGGTGACGGTGCCGTCGCCTTCGGTCAGGGGGAAGAACGAGGTGGAGTAGGCGCGCTCCCGGTGCGGATCGGCCCAGCTCCAGCCCCGGTACTCGTAGTCGATGACGGGGACCCCGGTGTCCAGCACCCGCCGCATCAGGGTCTCTATGGCGTCGGCCGCCATTCCCGGGAGCACTTCACTCAGTCCGCGGCCCACCCGCTGTTCCCGCGGGACGCCGCCGATGCGTTCCAGGGTGTCGTTCAGCCAGACGTAGCGCAGCTGCGGGTTCAGCACCGCCACGCCGATCGGTGAGCTGGTCAGGAAGGCGTCGACCACGGACTGCCCGACGGTCCACTCCGGCCTCCGTTCACGCCCGGAGACCAGGAAGCACTCCCGGCCGTCCAGGTGGAACGCGGCCGAGACCCGCAGATCCACTTCGATCCGCTGCCCGTCGCGCCGCCGCACGGCGGCGACACCGCTCCACCCCACGCCCACGCGGCACCGCTCGGCGATGCCTGCCACCCGTACCGGGTCCCCGGGCATGGCGAGGAGGACGCCGGCGGGGCGCCCGACCACCTCCGCGGCGCGGTAGCCGAGCAGATCCTGTGCGCTGTGCGTCCAGCCGATGACCGTTCCGGTCCCGGCGACCACCGCGGTCGCGTCGTTCGCCGCGTCGAAGGAGTGCTGAGGGTTGCTGGGCTGCGACGGTTCGGCTCCGGGCGCCGACTGCGGGCCTGCGGACGCCATACTGGTCACCACCCATCCACTCCGTTCGGTTCCATGCTCCCGCCTACGGCGCTCGGGTGCGAATGTCCGCGGCCGTGGCTCGGGGGCGGGCTGCCGCGATGCGGGGGTCAGCGGCGGGGTTCGCGGGGTGCGACCAGGCCCGATTCGTACGCGAAGACGACGAGCTGCGCCCGGTCCCGGGCGCCCAGCTTGGTCATGGCGCGGCTGACGTGGGTCTTCGCGGTGAACGGGCTGATCACCATGTGTGCGGCAATCTCCTCGTTGGTGAGACCACGGGCGGCCAGTGCGCTGACTTCGCGTTCCCGGCGGGTGAGGTTCTCGAAACCGGGGGCGGTGGTCCGGTCGGGTGGTCGCGCGACGAATTCGCCGATCAGCCGACGGGTGATCGCGGGCGAGAGCAGCGCGTCACCGCCGGCCGCTACGCGGATCGCACGGAGGAGTTCGGCCGGTTCGGTGTCCTTCAGGAGGAACCCGGCGGCTCCGGCGCGCAGCGCGTCGAAGACGTACTCGTCGAGGCCGTAATTGGTGAGGATCACGACGTGGACGGCGGCCAGCCGGGGGTCGGCGGCGATCTCGCGGGTGGTCTCGATGCCTCCCATCACCGGCATCTGCACGTCGACGAGGGCGACGTCCGGGGTGTGCAGCCGGGCCAGCTCCAGGCCGTGGCGGCCGTCGACGGCCTCACCGATCACCTCGATGCCGTCCTCCGCGTCGAGCAGCGCCCGGAATCCGGCCCGCATCAGCGCCTGGTCGTCGACGATCAGCACCCGGACCGGCGGCGCCTGCGAGGCGGTCATCCGAGGGATCCGGCGGTGTCGAGGGGGAGCTCCGCGCATACGGAGAAGCCGCCGGCCGGGCGGGGTGCGGCTTCGAGGGTGCCGCCGAGTGCCGTGACGCGCTCGCGCATGCCGGTGAGTCCGGTGCCCGCGGTGACGGTGTCACCCGCGGTGCGGGGTCCCTGGTCGTCGATGCACACGGTCAGGGCCCGTTCGGTGTAGGTGAGGCGGACGGTCGTGGTGGCGCGGCCGGCGTGCCGGGCGACATTGGTGAGGGCCTCCTGCACGATGCGGTACGCGGCCCGGTCGACGGCCGGGGGCAGGGGGCGTTCGTCGCCGCTGACCGTGACGTCGAGTGGGATGCCCGCGGTTCGGGCCCGCTCGGCCAGCTCGTCGATGCGGTCGAGGCCGGTGCCGGGCTCGACGACGTCGGTCCGGAGCACTTCCAGTGTCGCCCGCAGTTCGCGCATCGCCTCGCCGCTCGCCTCCTGGATGGCGAGCAGCGCGGGTTCCACCTCGGTGCCCCGTTTACGGGCGAGGTGCACGGCGACTCCCGCCTGGAGCTTGACGATCGAGATGGAGTGGGTGAGCGAGTCGTGCAGCTCGCGGGCGATCCGCAGCCGCTCCTCCCCCGCCCGGCGCAGCGCGGCCTCGTCCCGGCTGCGTTCGGCGTCCAGGGCCCGTTGTTCGGTCTGGCGCAGATACGCCTGCCAGTTCTTGTCGATCAGCCCGGTGACGCCCGCGCAGAGGAACCAGCCGAGCAGCAGCAGGGTCCGTTCGACGGTCTCCCGAGGGCCCGGTGCACCGATGGCGAGGACCGTGAAGTAGCCGGTGAGGAACAGGGCGCTCACGGCGACGCCCCAGGCGCGGTGTCCGCTGCGGGCGGCGGCGTGCACGGCGGCCAGTACGGGGAACGCCGCCCAGCTTCCCGGGTGCGCGTGAACCACGTATCCGAGCATGCAGAGCGTGGTGACGGCGAGGACCGCGCGCGGGGCATCGCGATGCCCCGCGAGTGCGAGTGCGCCGACCGCGACGAGCAGCAGATCGAGGGCGTCGGGCGCCGAGGCGACGACGGCCGCGGCAGCGACCGCTACGGCGATGACGACGGCAAGTGCCGTGTCCAGCAGGCGAGTCCGCCGGTCGGTGTCCTTCGTTTCCCCCCGCATGTGCGGCACCCTAACTTCCGTACGGCCGCGGCGGCATCACCCCCGGGGACGGGTGCGTGACTACTCCAGGGGGAGTAGTGACGGCGACGGTGGGCCGCGCGGGATCAGTGGCGACTGTCTCCGGGGGTACGACGACCTGGGGCGGGTGTGCGGGCGAGCATCGTCGCCATGACCGGACCTTTCCGTTACACCTCACCCGTACCTCCGAAGTCGGCGACCGGCACGGTCGCCGATGTGTACGCCCAACTGGGCACCGATTTCGGCATCGAACGTGCCCCGACCTTCGTCGTCCTGTCCGCCGCGCCACCCCTGCTGGCCGGTGCCTGGGCCGTGCTGCGGGAGTCCCTGCTGGCCGGGCGGGCGCCGCGCACGGACAAGGAGGTGGTGGCGGCCGGGGTGTCGCTCGCCAACCGCTGTCCGTTCTGCGTGAACGCGCACATCATGCTGCTGCACGCCACCGGCGACCACCGGCTGGCCGAGACGATCGCGCGCGGCGAACAGCCGAAGGACCTCGGGCACCGTCAACTGCTCGCCTGGGGAAAGGACATGAGCACCGCGCAGCCGTTCCCGGCCGAGCAGGCGGCGGAGCAGATCGGGACGGCGCTCGCCTTCCACTTCATCAACCGGATCGTGTCGTCGCTGCTGACCGAGGACGTGCTGCCCTGCGGCGCGCAGAAGTACCGCCTCGTACGGACCGTGGCGGGCCGCTCCCTGGCCGGCACCGTGCGCCGTGAGCTGACGCCCGGGGAGAGTCTGGCGCTGCTCGAAACGGAGGGCGAGCCACCGTGGTGGGCGGCGGGCACGGCGATCGGTACGGCGTTCGGCGCGCTGCGTACGGCGGCACAGCTCGGCGCGGGGCTGCTGAGCGACGAGGAACTGGCTCTCGTACGGGAGTCGGTGGCGGCCTGGGACGGAGTCACTCCCCTGCCGCTGCACGGCACGCGGCTGCCGGACCGGGACGCGCTGCCGGGTGCCCGGCTGGCGCTGCTCGCGGCCCGTGCGCCGTACCGGATCACCGACGACGACGTGGCCGCCTGGCGCGTACCGCCGCGCACCGATCACTGCCTGGTCCATCTGATCGCGTTCGGCGCGATCTGCGCCGTCGAGCGCGTCGAGGCCACCCTCACCACCACCACGAAGGAGCGCGCATGAGCGTCACCGACGCCTGGAACGGGCCGATCGGCCGGCACTGGGCCGACCATCCGGACCGCTACAACGCCATGCTGGCGGGGTTCGACGCGCCGCTGTTCGACGCGGCGGTGATCGCTGCGGCCGACCGGGTTCTCGACATCGGCTGCGGCAGCGGCCACACGACCCGGACGGCCGCGCGGCGCGCGCCGCGGGGACGGGTCACCGGCGTGGACATCTCGGAGCCGCTCCTGGAGCGGGCCCGGTCCCTCACCCCGGCAGAGGAATACCCGTCCGTTTCCTACGAGTCGGGGGACGCGCAGACACATCCGTTCGAGCCGGGCGGCTACGACGTGGCGATCAGCAGGGGCGGTGTGATGTTCTTCGCCGACCACATCGCCGCCTTCACGCATGTCGCCGGTGCGCTGCGGCCCGGCGGCAGACTGGCTTTCATCTGCCCGCAGCCCGCCCGGGCCGACGGCGAGGAGAGCAAGGCGCTGGGCCTGCTGGCCTCGCTGCTGGGCCGGGACCACGCCTCGGAGAACACGGTGGCGACGGCGATGGCCTCCTTGTCGGATCCAAAACGCCTCCACGAGGTGCTGGGCGCGGCCGGGTTCACGGAGATCTCCGCGGCCGCCGTGGACGCGGCCACCCGCTGGGGCCGGGACGCGGCGGACGCGGTGGAGTTCTTCGTGTCCCGGACGCCGGGGCTCGCCGTCTCCGCTGCCACCCGGGCCGCGATGACGGAGGTGCTGCTGCCGCACGAGACCCCGGACGGTGTGCTGCTGCGGGCGGGGGTGTGGGTGGTCAGCGCCCGCCGGCCGGGCTGACCGAGGGGGGCGGTGCGGGCGGCCGGTGCTCGTACCAGCGGCGGTCGGCCTCCAGCTGGGCGGCGAGGGAGATCAGCCGTTCCTCGCTGCGGGAGGGGCCGAGCAGCTGGGCGCCGACGGGCAGCCCGTCGGCGGTGAACCCGGCCGGTACGTTGATGCCGGGCCAGCCCAGTACGTTCCAGGGCCAGGCGTACGGGCAGGCCTCGGTCATCGCCACATCGGTGCGCCAGGCGCTCAGCCCGTCGAACCGGCCGATCGGGGGCGGTGGCAGGGCGGTCGTCGGGGTGAGCAGCACGTCGTAGCCGTCCCGGGCCCGGGACGTACGGAAGAACGCACCGATCCTGTGGTGCTGACGGGCCTCCCGCTCCCTGGCCGCGCGCACCACCCGGCCGCCGAGCCGGGTGCCGGTGCGCAGGGCGCTGCGGGTGCGCGGGTCGAGGAGGGCGGGGTCGGGGTGGCGGGCGGCGAGTTCGGCGATCCCGGCGGTGGCGCGGGGGACGAAGCCGAGGCCGATCAGCCCGTAGCGGGGCCTGGCCTCCTCGACGTCGTGGCCCAGGCGGGCGAGGGCCTCGGCCAGTGCGGTGACGGCCCGCCGCACTTCGGGGTGGGGTGCGGAGCCGGTGAGGGTGAGCGGGGGGCGCCAGGCGAGGGCGATGCGCAGTCTGCCCGGGTCGCGGCGGGCGGCGGCCGAGGCCGCGACGGGGGGCGGGCGGTGCGGGTCGTCGGGGTGGGGTCCGGCTACGGCGTCGAGCAGCAGGGCGGCATCGGCGACGGTCCTGGCCAGCGGTCCGTTGACGGTCAGGCCCTGGAAGGCGTCGCTCTGCGGGTGGACGGAGATCCGGCCGCGCTGTGGTTTGATGCCGACGAGGTGGGTCCAGGCCGCGGGGATCCGGACGGACCCGGCGCCGTCCGAACCGAGCGCGGCAGGTACGAGCCCGGCGGCGACGGCGGCCGCGGACCCGCCGGACGATCCGCCGGGGGTGTGTCCGGTGTTCCAGGGGTTGCGGGTGGCGCCGAAGGCGGGGCCCTCGGTGAACGGCCACTGGCCCAGCTCGCAGGAGTTGGTCTTCCCGACGATCACGGCCCCGGCGGCCCGCAGCCTGCGTACGGCCTCGCTGTCGGCGATGGCGGCGGGCAGATCGCCGTCGCAGCCGAAGTAGGTCGGCATGCCGAGGACATCGGTGTCGTCCTTGACGGCGACCGGCACGCCGAGCAGGGGCAGCCGCTCCCCCGCGGCGAGCCTGCGGTCGGCCTCGGCGGCCTCGGCGAGCGCGGCCTCGGCGCGCAGGTGCCGGAAGGCGTTCAGGGTGCCCTGGCTCGCCTCGATGCGGCGCAGGACCGCGGACACCTGCTCGGTCGAGGTGGTACGGCCTTCGGCCAGCTCCCGTGCACTGTCGGCCAGTCCGGTCGGGCCGGCCGGTTCGGTGGTTTCGACGGCTTCCGTTGACGACATGGGCTGCCCGCCTTCCTCGCCTCGGCAGGTGCGCACGCCCGCACCTGTACGCCCGAACGAACTTACCGGAGGGTAACGAGTCATGGGCGGTCCGCTCAACCGTTCGGAGGAGGGTTGAGCGGAGGAGGAAACCGCCCGCCCCGCCCCACCGCCCACCACCCGCGTACCGCCTACGGCTGGACGCTGATCTCGCCGATCCCGGTCCCGAGGCCCGCGCAGTGCGCGGTGGACTGTCCTGACTGCCCCGGGTCGAGGGTGACGTGCTCACCGTCCACGTCCGGGGACCAGCCGCAGACCAGATGTACCCAGAAGGTCCGGGCCGTGCTTCCGTCGTTGCGGCACAGCGCGTAGCCGGTGTAGTCGTCGATCTCGTGCTTTCCCGTCTCGCAGGACAGACCGGGCGGCGTCGCCCCGGGTGTCACGGCGGTGGCGACGGCCGCGGGTACCGCGAGCGCCGCGGCCGCCCCTGCGACAACGACGCCCCGGAGCACGGTCCTGGACACGCTCCCCATCGACAGCTTCATGTCTTCCTGTTCCTCCTCGTCGGTGACGAACTCGGTGCGTCGGCAACCGTCCCCCGCCACCCACGACACAAAACGAGGCAAAACATCACCGTGTGTATGCGCACGGTGGGTGGTCCGCCGTCGCGCGACCCGCCCCTGCCCGGCGTACCCTCAAAAGGATCGGATCGCACACCTGAACAGGCCCGACGGGCTCTTCGAGGGAGGCGCCGTGACCGGCCATCTCATCGGCACACGCCAGGCCGCCTGGGCGGCGGTCCTCGTGCTGGGACTCACGAGCGGCGGTGTCATCGGCGGCGGTGTGGCCCGGGCGGACAACGGCATCGACAAGCTCTCCGCCCAGCAGATCGCCGACCGCTCACGTGACGCGCTCCTGAGCGCCCGCTCCTTGCACCTCAGCGCGCGCGGCACCCTCGGCAGGGGCAGCCCGTCGACGACCCTGGATCTCACCCTCGACCGGGACGGCAACTGCACCGGTTCGGTGGACCTCGGCAGGAGTCAGGGGTCGGTCCGGATCGTGAAGCGCGGCAACGACATCTGGGTCAAGCCGGACGCGGACTTCTGGAAGAACCAGGTGCCGAACGGCGGCGCGGCCTTCGCCGCGATCCTCAACGGGCGTTACATGAAGGGTTCGGCCACCGACCCGAGGCTGCGCGACGTGACGGACGGATGCGATCTGGACACCTTCCAGAAGCTGGTCAGGGATCACGCGGACAACGACCGGGGCACGCTGAACAAGGGCCGGAAGACCACGCTCGACGGGGCTCCCGTGGTGCCGGTGACCAGGCTCAGGGACGGCAGGACGCAGACGCTGTACGTCGCGGCCACGGGCAAGCCGTACCCGCTGAGGATCACGGTGCGGGGCGGCGGGGCGAACGCGGTCGTGGGCCTCTCGGCCTTCGACAAGCCGGTGCCCACGGCCACGCCGCCGCCGGATCAGACGTACGACATCAATGCGCTGCTGACCCGTCGGACCGCGCCGCTGTGACGCCGGAGCGCCCGCTCAGCACCGCGTACAACACCAGCGACGAGGCCAGTCCGACCGCCCAGCCGTAGTCCGCGAGCGGCTTCAGGAACGGGATCAGGCCGTCGGCCGGGAACGGGCCGGTGCCGGGGGCCGAGTGGGAGCCGCCGATCGCCAGGACGCCGCCGACGACGAATGCGACGACCGCCCGCCAGTTCCAGCCGTTGACGTACCAGTAGCGGCCGCCGGGACGGTAGAGGTCCGCCAGGTCGAGCACGGTGCGGCGGACGATCCAGTAGTCGGCGATCAGGATGCCCGCGACCGTACCGAGCAGTCCGCCGACCAGTCCGAGCCAGGTGAAGATGTACAGCTCGGGGGTCTCGGTGAGTTTCCACGGCATGATGAGGACGCCGACGACACCCGTGATCAGGGCGCCCGTACGGAAGTTGATGAGCTTGGGGGCAAGGTTCGCCAGGTCGTACGCGGGTGACACGACGTTGGCCGCGATGTTCACGGAGACCGTCGCGACCAGCACCGTGACCAGGGCGTAGAGCAGCCCGAAGACGTTGTCGGTCCGGGCGACGAGCTGGACCGGGTCCCAGATCGCCTCCCCGTACACGGCCTGCGAGCCGGAGGTCACCAGGACCGAGAGCAGGGCGAAGAGCGTCATCGTGGTCGGCAGGCCGAGCGACTGGCCCCGGATCTGGGCACGTTGGCCGGCCCCGAAGCGGGTGAAGTCGGGGATGTTGAGGGAGAGCGTGGCCCAGAAGGCGATCATGCCCATCAGGGAGGGGAAGAAGACCGGCCAGAACTCCTTGCCCCAGCCGAGCCGGGACGGCTGGTCGAGCAGCGGGCCGAAGCCGCCCGCCTTGACGGCGACCCAGACCAGCAGCACCACGGCGCCGACGATGACGAACGGGGCCGCCCAGTTCTCGAACCGGCGCAGGGCGTCCATCCCCCGGTAGATGATGGCGAGTTCGAGCGCCCAGAAGAGGATGAAGCAGAGCCAGAGCGTCCACGGCTGCCCGCCGATCTCGGATGCCTTCGCCCAGCCGCCGAAGATCTTCCCGAGCAGGGTGAAGATGCCGACGCCGCCGATCCAGGTCTGGATGCCGAACCAGGCGCAGGCCACCGCGGCCCGGATCAGCGCGGGCAGATTGGCGCCGCGCAGCCCGAAGGAGGCGCGGGCCAGAACGGGGAAGGGGATGCCGTACTTGGGTCCGGCGTGCCCGGTGAGCAGCATCGGGCCGAGCACGATCAGGTTGGCGAGCGCGATGGTGAGGACGGCCTGTTTCCAGTCCATGCCGAGGGCCACCAGGCCGGAGGCGAGCAGCCAGGACGGGATGTTGTGGGCCATGCCGACCCAGAGCGCGGCGAAGTTGTACGTCGTCCAGCGGCGCCGTTCCAGCGGGACAGGCAGCAGGTCCTCGTTGACGAAACGGTTGTCGGTGGGGACGGCGCCGGGGGCGAGTTCGATGCGGCCCGACGGGTCGGATATCCGGTCCTGCGGTGGGCCGGGTGGGACGGGTGGGACGGTCGATGTCATGGCGGCTGGACCCTTCGCATGGGAGCGGTGCCGTGCGGGGCGGTGCGCGGGGGTGCGGGGGTGCGGGGGTGCGGGGGTGCGGGGGTGCGGGGGTGCGGGGGTGCGGGCAACCGTGGGGCGGATGGGTCCGGCGGTCAGGCTGTCACGTCGTCAGCGCGGGGATGATCCGCGAGCCGTAGGCATCGATCGTCGCCTCGCGCGCGTCGTGCATGTTGTAGACGGCGAACTGGTCGACGCCCAGGTCGCGCAGCACCCGGAGCTTCTCGATGTGTGCCTCGGCGGGGCCCAGCAGGCAGAACCGGTCGACGATCTCGTCAGGTACGAAGGCCGTGTCGGGGTTTCCGGCGCGGCCGTGGTGGCTGTAGTCGTAGCCGGACCGTCCGGCGATGTACGCGGTCAGGGCCTCGGGGACGAGTCCGGAGTGCTCGCCGTACCGGGAGACCAGATCCGCGACATGGTTGCCGACCATGCCGCCGAACCAGCGGCACTGCTCGCGGGCGTGGTCGAGGTCGTCGCTCACATAGGCGGGGGCGGCGACGCAGATGGTCACGGAGTCCGGGTCGCGGCCCGCCTGTGCCGCCGCGTCCCGTACGGCCTTGATCATCCACTCGGTGAGGAACGGGTCGGCGAGCTGGAGGATGAAGCCGTCGGCCTTCTGCCCGGCGAGGGCGAGCGCCTTCGGGCCGTACGCGGCCATCCAGACCGGCAGTCTGCCGTTCTTCACCCAGGGAATCTGAACCGGCTGCCCGTCGACGGTGGCCTCCCGTCCCTCGGCGAGGTCGCGGATGACGTCGATGGCCTCGCCGAGGCGGGCCAGGGTGTTGGGTTTGCGTCCGGCGACGCGCATCGCCGAGTCGCCCCGGCCGATGCCGCAGACGGTGCGGTTGCCGAACATGTCGTTGAGCGTGGCGAAGGTGGAGGCGGTGACCTCCCAGGTGCGGGTGGACGGGTTGGTGACCATGGGGCCGACGACGAGGTGTTCGGTGTGTTCGAGGATCTGGCTGTAGATGACGAACGGCTCCTGCCAGAGCACCGCCGAGTCGAAGGTCCAGCCGTGGCGGAAGCCGTTGCGTTCGGCGCGGCGCATCAGGCCGACGACGGCCGAGGCGGGCGGGTCGGTCTGGAGGACGAGTCCGAATTCCATGACGGTGCTCCTAGTCCAGGTACTGACAGGTGGCGCGCGGGGTGTACATGCCGTGACCGGCCCGGCCGGTGAACTTCCGGCCGTCGACGACGACTTCACCGCGCGAGAGGACGGTGTCGACCTGGCCGGTGATCCGCTTGCCTTCGCACACGGAGTAGTCGACGTTCATGTGATGGGTCTCGGCGGAAAGGGTCTGTTCGCATGCCGGGTCGTAGATGACGACATCGGCGTCGGCGCCCGGCGCGATGGTGCCCTTCTTCGGGTAGAGGCCGAACATCCGGGCCGGGGAGGCGCAGGCGATCTCGATCCAGCGGCGGCGCGAGATGTGATCGTCCACGACCGCCTGGTGGAGGAGATCCATCCGGTTCTCCACGCCGGGCATGCCGTTGGGGATCTTCGAGAAGTCGCCGCGGCCCATCTCCTTCTGGCCGGAGAAGCAGAAGGGGCAGTGGTCGGTGGAGACGACCTGGAGTTCGTTGTTCCTGAGGCCCCGCCAGAGTGCTTTCTGGTGTTCCGCGGGTCGCAGGGGGGTGGAGCAGACGTATGTCGCGCCCTCGAAGTCCGGCTCGGCGAGGTTGTCGGTGGAGAGAATGAAATACTGCGGGCAGGTCTCGCCGAAGACGGGAAGGCCCTTGTGGCGGGCGGCGGCGACCTCGGCGACGGCCTCGTCGGCGGAGACGTGCACGACATGGAGCGGGGATCCGGCGACGCGGGCGAGCTGGATGGCGCGGTGGGTGGCCTCGGCCTCCAGCGCCACCTTTCGGACGTCGCCGTGGTAGCGCGGGTCGGTGCGGCCCTCGGCCAGTGCCTGCTCGACGAGGACATCGATGGCGATGCCGTTCTCCGCGTGCATCATGATCAGGCCGCCGTTGTGGGAGGCCCGTTGCATGGCGCGCAGGATCTGGCCGTCCTCGCTGTAGAAGACACCGGGGTACGCCATGAACAGCTTGAAACGTGGTGGGGTGCGCCCTCCCGCGTAGTGAGGTCCTCGCCGGCTGCCTCGTGCCTCGCGGGACCGCTGAGGCGCGGGTCGAAGGTTCCGGTGATGTGGAGGTCCGGCAGCCCGTACAAAGGCGGAACCGAGGTGCCGTCGTAGTCGCCGCGTGCGCATACCGCCCTCTCCCAAACTCCGGTCTTCAGGTACTCAAGCGCACGCTGGTAGAGGCCCTGGGGGGCGCTGCCCGTGGGTGACGTGCTGCGGGAGATCCTTCCACATCAGGCCGTGCCGAACCTTGTGCAACGACGCCTCGAACGCGAGTCGCGGGGGGACAATCCTGGACTGCTTTTTGGGCCTTGGGAAGAGGTCCACTACACACATATGGCTTGCTCGGCGGCTGCGCGCAGCCGGGCGGGCATGAGGCTGTGGCCCTCGGGGAAATACCCGACCTTGGTGGAGACCAAGAATTTCGGCAGGAGGTCGCCGGCCGTCGTCTTCAGCACTTCGTGGGAGCGATGGTTGAGGTAGTTGGACGCGGTGTCGAGGCGTGATACGCCGAGGTCGGCGGCTGCTTGGAGTAGGTCACGGGCGTGACCAGACCGGTATAGCCCGAGGACGATATTCCGTCAGTGGTTCGCACATCCCCTCCGTGATCAGTAGGTCGGCCAGGGCAGGTTCCGCCCGTGTGACTGCGATCGTGGGCAGAGCTGGGCGTCCCACTCCATCAGATCCTGCGACTGCACACCCTCGCGCGCCGACGGCTCCCCGGCACGCGACAACCGTTCCCCGCTCCATACGTACGTACGGACGGACCCAGAGGGGAGGACGAACGGTGTTCGATGAAGACGGCTCCCTCGACCCGTTCCTGAAGGTCCTGCTGTATGCCGTACTGGTCCTGGCCGCCGGGAAGATGCTCTGGGAGTGGCTGACCGGCACCGTCATCGACTGGATCACCGTGGACCTGTGGGGCGCGGTCACCGAGCACCCCTGGTGGACCACGCTCGTCGTGCTCGGCTCCCTCACCGCACTGCTGCTCCTCGCCCGGCTCGCCTGCGCCGCCCTCGGCCTTCTCACCACACGCGCCGTCGCGGTCAGCGTGGATGCGACACCCGTCGAGCCGGAGCCGGCCCTGCTCACCTACCGGATGAAGCAGTTCGAAGCCATGAGCCCGACCGGGTCCGAGCACGCCTGCGCCGAACTCCTCGCCCGGGACGGGTTCCTCCGTACCCGGCGAGTGGGCGGCTCAGGCGACCTCGGCGCCGACGTCATCGCCAGCGACCCCGACGGCCTCACCGTCGTGGTCCAGTGCAAGCAGCTCAGCCGGCCCGTCAACTCTGGACACGCAGCGAATTCATGCTCGGCTTCATGGGAGACGTCGGCGACCTGGCCAAGCTCGTGATGGCGGAGGAAGGCGCGAGAGAGAACCCGGTCGGCCGGGCTGCCCTGGAGCACGAGCTCGCCGACTGCCTCTGGTCGGTACTCATCCTGGCTCACCGCTACAACGTGGACCTCGAACGCGTCTTCCACCGCACCATGGCGGAACTCGACGAGAGGATCAGCGCTCGGCTTTCTCAGGGAGGCGACCCTGTCACGTGAGCCTCGGAGCCTTCCGGCACCGCCATCGTTCGGCGTGCCCGATTCTGCTCCCGCGGGGCTCCACCCGTACGGCCGGTGACGTTGGGGCGAGGCAGTTTGGAGACGTTCCGGACGCGAGTCCTGCCCCGCTGACGTCCGTGACCGCGTCGCCATGCTGAGGGAACTCCACCGTGTTCTTCAGCCGCGTGGCCGACGTCATGCAGTGGTGCGCCCGCCTGCACCGCGAGGCCACCGGCCGTCCGCTGCTCGTCGAGCTCGTGCCGAACCCGGTCACCGGCATCTACCAGTACTTCACCTGCGCGGACGTGACCGCGCTCGACAAGGTCCTCCCTGAGAGGCCGACCGTCTCGATCGCGTCCGTCGAAGCCCGCGCCGCCGAGCTGTTCAAGACCTTCCGCAGCCGTGCGACGTGAACCGGCCGTGCCGTCGGCACTCACCTCGGCCGCGGGCGGTGTTCCTCGACCGTGACGGCACCCTCAGCGAGCCCCGCCACTCCCCTCCCGCCCCGACGAGTTGGTCCTCCAGTCCGCCATCGCCGCCCCGCTGCGCGCTCTCCGTCGTGACCAACCAGAGCGGACCGGTCCGCGGGCTGCTCGTCACCGCCGCCCTGGACGCGACGCACCATCGACCCCGCAGATCTTCCCTGGGGAATTCGACTCGATATCGCGGCCGACGCCGTGGCCGGGCGGCCTCAGCGGGTACCTGACGGGCCCCTACTGAGCAGGCTGAAGGCGCGGCGCCATCTCTCCACACCCTGCCGCGTGCCGCAGGGTGTGGGCCGAGCCTCGTGAACTCAAACTCCTGGCCGAAAGGTATCGCTGCGCTGGGCCAGCCCAGCGGACGCGGGACGATGTGGTATGACCCTTTCCAGGTCTCGCTGTATCCGCTGAGCCTCGCCGCGGACCAGGGCGGGGATATCGCCCCGCTCTGCGACCATGCGGCTGTAAATCGGGGTCTCCTGGGACACGTGTGGTGGCTGCTTTCTGTTGCCGGGCTGGGGGCGCAGCAGCGGCCGTGGTGCTGGCCGAAGACGGCGCACTGCCGCGTTGATGGTGGTTGAGGGAACTATATCGACGGCAAATCCAGAGCCAGAGGATGTTCCATCGCAAGAGCCTGTCGTAGTGGCGGAGACCGTCCAAGCGCCGCTCGACCTCCTGCAGGCTGCATTCGCTTGCCCGACTCGCCGCTGTGTCGCGACAGGGACTTCGTTGTCTGGTCGAGCACTGCGCTCTGTCCGGGCCGCTCGAACGCGCTCAGCCCGTCGTCACCAGCTGATGGTGAGGCGTGCGTCGGGGCGGGTGGGCCGGGCGCCGGTCCGAGCTGGTCGTTGGGGGTGGGGCGGCCGACAGTCGCCTCGTGGATTCGGCGGGCATGACCATTGTCGCTTCCGGGTGTGTATCCCCACGCTTACAATGTGCCATCGATGATAACGGGCGGTGTCGGATCTCGGGGCGGGGCTGAGAATTTGGCGACGGAGGCTGTACCTGGCACGGTCATCGCCGACCGGTATGAACTGGTCGAGCGGCTGGGCCGCGGAGGCATGGGTGAGGTGTGGCAGGCCCGGGACCTGAGCCTGAACGTCGATGTGGCCGTCAAGTCCATCCGGATGAACGCGCAGGACCCCACCGAGCCGCGGCGCTCCGTCCTCGCGTACGCCCGCAAGGAGGCGCAGCACGCCGCAGCGCTGCGCGACCATCCGAACATCGTCGCCGTCCATGACGTGGTGGAGCACGAGGGGCTGCCGTGGACGGTGATGCGGCTCGTGCGGGGGCGGTCGGTTGCCGAGCTGCTGGCCGCCGAACCCGACGGGCTCGCCGTCGAGTTGATGGAGAACGTCGCCCGGGGCGTGCTCGCCGCACTCGCGGCGGCGCACGGGGCCGGCATCGCCCATCGGGACATCAAGCCGGCGAACATCATGGTCACCGACGGGGGCGACGTTCTCGTCACGGACTTCGGCATCGCCAAGCACCAGGCCGACACGAGGATCACCACGACGGGGGCGGTCGTCGGCACGGCCGCGTATGTCGCCCCGGAGCGGCTGAAAGGCGTGGAGAGCCCGGCGGGGGACCTGTGGTCATTGGGCGTGACCCTGTATCACGCGGCCACCGGGGTCTCCCCGTTCGACCGGGACACCATCTTGTCGACGATCCATGCCGTCACCCACGAGGAGCCCGCCGAGCCGGAGCGCGCCGGCCGTCTGGCTCCGGTCGTCATGGCGTTGCTGGACAAGGACCCGGAGGCGCGGCCCGGTATCGATGCCGTGCTGCGCATGCTGGACGGCGCGCCGGCGCCCGGGAAGACGAAGCTGCTGCCGACGACGGAGACCGGCCCGCGGCCCCCCTGGCTCCGGCCGGTGCTGTCGTTGATCGGCGTCGCGGCGGCCGGGCTGCTGGCTTTCGCCATCGCCTCGCAGTTCCGTGGGCAGGACCACCCGTCCGACAAGGCGGCACCGTCGACGGCGAGTACGGCGGACACCAGGACCTCGTCGCCCACGCCCTCCCCGACTCCCACCCCCTCGGCCTCCAGAAGCCTCACCCCGGGGCCGGATGCGAGTGCGTGCACCGCCGCGGTGAGCACCGCCGGCAACGCCCTGCAGCTCTCGGGTATCGCGCTGAGCGATCCCAACCGCTCGACGGCCGACAAGGCGCATGACGGCAGCGCGGCCCTGCGCGACGGGGCCGAGCAGATCTCGGAGCTGGCCGACCACGCCAGCGTGCCCGCGGTCAAGGCGAAGCTGCGCAACATGGCCGGCGATCTGAACACCCAGGCCGCCGGGCTCGACGCCCAGCTCCCCGGAATCGAGGCCGGCCGCCTCATCAACACCAAGGCCACCGACCTGGCGTCGAAGCAACTGCAGAAGGACGCGGGGGATTTGAAGGACCTCTGCTGGAAGTGAGCGTCTCCGGTCGAGGCCCGCTGTCCATGTCATTGATCTCGTAGGCACACAGATAAGGGTGGAAATGACGCAGCAGAAGAAGCTCGGCCTGATCGTCACTGGCGTGGCCGCCGCGGTAGCGATCGGCGTGGGAGTGACCGTAGGGCTCAGCGGCGGCGGCGAGAAGGGGGAGGGCGACAGCGGGAAGGCGGCAGCGGACGGGCCTGCCTTCTGCACGGGCGGCGCCGGGAGCTGGGATGAGCGTACGGGCATGTGCGGTATCAACCATGTAGCCGGATGCCAGCACTCGAAACAGATGATGGATCTCAACGACAAGTTGGCCAAGGAGAATCCCATCGGGTCCTCCGGGTATGGCGGCGACACCCCCGTGGTTCCGTTGCTGAAGCAGCTGAAGACGCTGACCGACAAGGAGTTGGAGCAGCCGCACATCCCCGCACCGATCAAGTCCGCCCTGCGGCAGCAGGCCGCCGACCTGGAGAAGGAAGTGGACCTCTACCAGTCGAAGGGGGACTGGGCGAAGGTGGACCTGGACCGCGGTCTGAATCACAGCCCGAGCATGGCCTGCCTGGACTTCGTGGCGGATCTGGCGAGCAAGCCCCGTAGCTGAGGAGTGGCCGGTTGACCCGGGTGGCGGCGTCGACGATCGCCCTCGACCTCTCCAACGCCGCCTGGAGCAAGTCCTCCTTCAGCGGCGGAGAGAACGACTGCGTGGAGATCGCCGTCCTGCCCGGCGGGGCCCGGGCCGTGCGCGACTCCAAGCACCCCGAGCGTGAACCCCTGCGTTACACCGTTACCGAGTGGGCGGCCTTCCGCCAAGGCGTGATTGCCGGAGAGCTCCGACCAGCACCCACTGCACGAACGGCGCCTGCTTTCCCCCGAACCAACCGCGGGAAAGCAGGCGCCGCAGTATGTCAGCCCTACCCCGCCGACAGCCCGTCGTCACACCCACGCGCCACCATGGGATGGGATGTGCCCATCTTCAGCCGGGCACTCGTCCAGTTCCTCGCGGCCCCGGAAGCCGGGTGACCTGCTGAGCCGCTGCGAGTTCTTCGCGGGGCTGCTCCAGCTCCAGGGACAGCTCGGTGGCGGCGCGCACGAGGGCGTGAACCCGTTCTCGCTCTGCCGCGAGTTCCCTCTTGATCTTCGCTAGGGTTTCGCGCAGCACGATGTTCTCCTCGGCCATGCTCTGAACGACCTGCGGAGTGAAGTTCTGTGCCCTGGCCCGCGCCCGGAACCCGTCCACAAGCTCTTTGTGATCGCCGTAGACGACGTCGCGCCGTAGCCCGCACTCGGCGATCAGCTCGGTCCCCGTGAGCTTTCCGGCGGGCGAGCGCAGGGGGGGTCCCGGCCAGAAGGCGTTCTGCGGCGGAGGAACGAGGCGGCGGTGCGCTGGTGGAGGTGTTCGCGCATGCCGCCCCGGCGGGCGGTGGTCCCGGCAGCCTGTTCGATCTGTACGCGGGCGGCTTGTGGTGGCGGCCGGCGGCGGCCCGGCCACCGCCGATCTGGCAGGTCGATCGATCTGGAGGTCATGGGATGGCGGCTCGCCACGCGGGATGCAATGCGGGATAGAGGCTGACCAGGAGATAGCCGGCCGCGATCACAAGCAAAGCCGTGGTGAGGCTGGTCATGGCGACCAGTAGGCCAGCGCCGAAAATGCCCACCGGCACCGCGGCCACAACCGCGGCCATGATCGCGCCGGACACGCGTCCCCGGAGCTCCGAGGGAATAAGGCTGAACTGGACAGCGGTCAACAGCGGGTTCACTGGTCCAGCAGCGATGCCGGCGAGAGCCATGGTGACGACAAGCGTGGGAGTTCCGGGCATCGCAGCGATGACGAAGAACTTCGGGGCCCCGGAAATCAGCAACGCGCCGGTCAGGATTACGTGCCGGGGGAACCGATGCCCAACTGCACCGAACAGGACCGCGCCCGCCAGGGCGCCGGCGCCGAAGGCAGCGACCGAAAGCCCCAGGGCGAGCGGGTTGTCGAGCACCTGCTCGGCCAAGGTGGGCAGCAGCACGGTGAACAGGGCGTTGTCGGCCATGTTGGCGAACATGAACACCACGAGGATCCGGGGCAGCAACGTGTCCTCGCGGATGAACCGCAGCCCTTCCCTGAGCTCCGCGAAATACCGCGACGTGCCTTTCGACAGGTGCGGAGCCTTGCGAGGCGACGCTCGGGGCACAGTCAGCCCCACCACCAGGGCCGACACCAGGAAGCTGGCCGCATCCACGTACAGCACAAGGACTGGCCCGAGAGCTGCGACGAGCACGCCGCCGAGTAATCCGCCGGTGAGCTGGGCGACACGCATCACTGTCTCGTGCGCGCTCATCGCCCGTTCCAGCCGCATACCGCAGGCTTCGGCCAGGTCGGGCATGAGGGAGCGGCGGCCTGTTGTGCCTGGAACGTCGAGCATCGAGCCGGCGAACGTGAGGACCAGCAACAGCCAGAACGACAGGTGGCCCAGCATGTACAGGACCGGGATCGCAGCCACCGTCACGCCGCTGGCCAGGTCGGCCAGGACACTGCTGCGGATGAACCCCATGCGGTCCACCAAGGGGCCGCCGAAGAGCCCGGCCAGCACCACGGGAACGAAGTAGGCGACCCCGCTCAGCCCGGCCCGTGCGGGATCACCGGTGGTGTCCAGCACGAACCAGGGAATCGCGATCAGGGCGATCCGGTTTCCCGCGACCGACACCGCCTCGGCTGCCAGGACAGCGCCAAGCGCTCGCCGTGCCGCAGCCGTTGATGTGCCTGAAGAAGTCATCTGGTTGCCAGCTCCCGGCCCATGATGGTGGCCTGGTCAGTCGGAAAGTACCAGTCCATGGGGTCGGGCCGCCTACCGAAGTGCCCGCAGATGCGCCGCTGCCGCCTGGTCATCCTGGCGACGGTGTGCTCGGCCATCCGATCGTGGTCGTTCGGCCTGATCCACAGTTGGCCGAACCGCAGGATCACCGACTTGCGCACGTTGCCGCCATTGTTGGGCGCCACACCGTGCCACAGGCTCCAAGGGAAGTCCGGCGGGTGGTGCCGCACCACCGTCACCGGCTCGCCGAACTCCCGCACGCGGGCCCGCACCAGGCTTTCGGCCGTGTTGATCAGCCCGGCGCCCAGCTGAAGGTCGGTGGCGATCACCAGGTGCCCGCCGTCCTTGGTCGGCCACGCCCGCAGCCGCACGCGCGTGCGGTGGCCGTTGATGTCCGGGAAGTGCCAGGCGTGGTCATCGCGGATCGGTGACAGCCGCATCGGGGTGGGCAGGTCGGGCACCAGCAAGTCCTCTCGTCGTACGGCATGCAGGCGACGATCGCGCTAGCCAGGAGCGCGGACACCCATGCCTGAACGCGGGACTTCGGCCGGAACCCTGCCTCGCCCGACGAAGACGACACCGCCCCGGTGGTGAGCCGAAACAGCACGAGGACCTCGGCGATCCGCGTAGACGGTCTTGATGCTGATCCTGCCGGTCTTGCGGTCCACGCGGCGGCGCTTGAGCTGGACGGTGTCTTCCGGGACGGCGGGCCGCCAGAGGGGACGGCCCGCCGCATTCACGGGGTCAGCCGACTCATCACACCGGGTCGATCACCCAGCGGGACGCCGTCCCGATGGTGGACTGGAAGACGACCTGGGCCCCGACCTTTCCGTTCGCGTCCAAGTACTTGCCGCTCTGGGTGTGCCTGATGGACTTCGGACTGCCGGACGTGGTCGTCCACTTCTGAAACTCGCCACCGTTGCACGGGAATGTGTAGACATCCGCGCCGTTTCCGTCGAGGCAGTGGCCTGATGCCGGGTTCCTGAAGATGCCGCCGCTGATCTGCCACACCTGCTTCGCGCTGCGGTCACAGTTGCCGAGGACGAGGTTTCCCTTGCCTCCCGAGATGTTCACCTGGAGGCAGGAGTTGCTGCTGTTGCCGTTGATCACCTGGTAGTTCACCGGCGCCGCCTGCGCCGAGGTTGCGGCGCCGACCAGCAGCGTCGAGCCGAATGCGATCGCCGCGCCCGCACCGGCGAGTCGAATGAGGTTTCCCTTGAGTTCCATGATTGATCCCCTCGAGTTCAGACTATTGGCGCGCCGCCTGTGGCGCCGCCCGGTCATTCAGGTTCCCTGATATGTGACGAGAAGGGTGTTGCGCGGAACTGACAGCCGAAGCCGACGAACCACAGACGGATGTCCTTGGCCGGCCCGAGATAGTGGTTCCAGGGCTTAGGCACCGGTTTTCGTCGCTGCACGGATGCCTCCGGCGAACGGCTTGTCGGGATTGGTCAGGACGACGCTCGCGTTCGTCACTGCCTGCAACGGCGACCGAGACGCGTGGGAAGCCTTGCAGGGTTCTTGTTCGCCGTTGTCCCGTTGGTGTCGTAGTCCGAGATTGAGCGACAGGACGTGAGCAGTACTCCTTCGATAGTCGGGATGTGCTGCGGCACCTGTGCCGCCGTCTACGTTGAGGGGTGGCGCCGCTCGGGTGCGGCGGTCTCGGAGGAGCCCGGATCCGCTGGGCTCCCCCGCTGGATGAGCTACATTTTTGGACTCCGAAGTCCGGACGATTCCGGAGAGCGAGACGAGGGAAAGCGGCGTATATGAGGGGACCGAGCTCACCACAAAGCTGGTTTGTCAACCGGCTGCAGCGGTTGCGCACGTCCTCGGGGTCACCCACCCAGGCGCAGCTGCTGGCCTACGACGAGAACAAGGTCCTCTCCCGGTCGTCGCTGTCGGACCTGCTGGCAGGCAAGTTCACCAAGCCGCCCCCGTGGGAGCGGGTCGCGGCCTACGTGACCGCCTGTGTCCGCGCCGCGCACGCCGGTCAGATCGACCTCTCCTCCGAGGAAGAACTCGCGCGACTGCGGGGTGACCATGCCACGCTCACCGACCTGGTCGAGACCGCTGTCAGGGAGGTCCGCGCACCGGCGGCCCGTTCTTCGGGCTCGCGGCCCCGTCCGGCGACCTATCGGCTGCCGCCGCGCAACACCAACTTCACCGGCCGCGACGCCACATTGCGGGAGTTACGGCAGCGCCTCACCTCGGGCAACGATGGCGCGATGCAGGTCGTGCACGGGCTGGGTGGTGTCGGCAAGACGCAGCTTGCGGTTGAGTACGCCTACCTCTACCGGTCGAAATACCGGTTCGTGGCATTCGTGGACGCCGAGGATCCCGATCTGGTGGCGCCGCAGTTCGCGTCGCTGGCCAGGGAGCTGGGACTGGCGGAGGTGAGCTCCGAGCAGGTCATCCCACGGGTGTACGGCAAATTACTGGACCACAGTCCCTGGCTGATCATCTTCGACAACGGGGAGAGACCTGGCACGCTCGTGGACGCGCTGCCGTCGGGTGACCTGGGGAGCAACGGTCACGTCATCGTCACGACCAGGTTACGCGGCTGGTCGAGCAGAGCCGGCGTCATCGACCTGGACGTGTTCACCAGGCGGGAGGCGGTGGAGCTGCTGGCCCGGCGGGTGTGCGGCATGACCACAGTGGTGGCGGACCGGATTGCTGAGCACCTGGGGGACCTGCCGCTGGCGCTGGAGCAGGCGGCCGGGTACATGGACTACAACCACACTGCGCCTGAGGAGTACCTGGCTCTGCTGACGTCGCGGCTGGAGGACATGATCGCGCTGGGCGAGCTGGCGGACCGGCCGACGGTAGTGGTCGCGACCCTGTGGCAGCTCAGCGTGCGAAAGCTGGAGATCGAGCAGCCGCAAGCGATGCGGCTGCTGGAGCTGTGTGCCCTGCTGGCGCCGGAGCCGATCCCGCTGGACCTGTTCAGCGGCAGCGCGGAAACACTGAATGCAGCCGCGGCCGACCCGGTGGCGTGGGACACGACGGTCGGTGCTCTGGCCGGCCTGGGGCTCGCGAGGCGCGGAGCCTCCTCCCTGGTGCTGCACCGGCTGGTGCAGGCCGCCATCCGCGCCGCGATGCCGGACGACGTGCGCACCGACGCTCGGGTGCGACTGTGCCGGGCGCTGCTCGCGGCCGTGCCACACGACATCCACGGTGACCCGGATGCGCGATCGCGATGGCAAGAACTGCTCCCGCACGCGCTCGTGGTGACTAAGGACGAGCCGCCGACCGAGTGCGCTGCGGAGACGGCGATGCTGCTGAGGCTGGCGTCGGCGTTCCTCCTTTCGATCGGGGACCACCCGGTGGCACTGCCCCTGTGTGAGCGTGCCTTCGCGATCGACGAATCGCTCGAACAGAGGGATGCGGAAATCGGCTTCGACCTGATTACCTTGGCGCAGATCCACCGGGACCGCGGCGCGCCGGAGCGAGCGCGTCCAATGGCGGAACGTGCTCTGAGCCTGCACGAGTCCTGTCTGCCGGCGGACAGTCCCGCCATCGCGACGGACTTGGCCACCCTGGCGCGAATCCAACACCTTCTCGGTGATCACGAGGCGGCGGTGCCATTGGCCGAGCGGGCGCTGCGGATCGACGAGGCGGCGTACGGGCCGGACGACCCGTACGTGAGCTTCGACTTGCTAGCACTGGCGAGTGTCCACCTCGACCTGGACGACCACGCCGTGGCCGTGCCGCTGATCTCTCGGGCGCTACGGATCCGCGAGGCCAGTTACGCGCCGGACCACCTGTACATCGGGTACGCCCTGCTACTCAAGGCCCGAGCCGTGCACGCGTTGAACGACCCAACCGCAGCGAACCTCGCGCGCAGGGGCGCGCTGATCCTGAACACCCGGCTGGGCAAGACCCACCCCAAAACCGAGGATGCCTTCGCTCTAGCCAACTGTCTACTGAAACGCGACAGCTGCCAGGGGCACGGCGAGGTCGTTGCGGTCGGCGAGGCTTACGACACGAAGGCCGCACCGATCAGGATCACGCATCAGTCACGGACGCCGAGGGTAATGATTTGAGCCGTCACAGAGCTGCGGAATCTGTTGACCGGCACGCTGGAACCGCACGCCCAGCGGTGGTCTGACCCAGACGCCGAAAGCAAGCCACACCCGCCGAGCTCGCGAGCTTGATCCGCGACCACTGGCAGGTCGAGGCCCTGCACCGTGTCAGGGATGTGACGTTCGCAGAGGATGCTTCCCAGCTGCGAACCGGTACGGCGCCTCGCGCCATGGCCACCTGGCGCAATCTCGCCATCGGCGCCCTCCGCCTGGCCGGCGATACGAACCTCGCCTCCGCACTGCGGCACAACGCCCGTGACGCCCACCGACCACTCACCCTACTCGGCCTCACATGGGCCGTGCCGGTAGAAGAGGTTGGGGACGAGTACGTAGTACCCGTGCCCGGCTACTGAGGTTTTTCGGTTCGGGGCGACCGTGACAACGGCGGACCGATCCGCGCCCCTCGCACGGGGATCGAGAAGCGGCACCTGCCCGGCAAGGCACCAGGAGGCGGCTACGGCCTCGCCGCACAACCCCCGAAGACGCAGCACCGAACGGCGATCACCGAGACGCTGCCCCTGGAGTACGACGTGTACTCCGGCGGAGCCGTATAACGGAGTCGGTGTCGGTCACGCCGCTTCGACGTGGCGACATGCGACGGCAAGCAGGGAGACCGCCGCATCGTCAGCCTGCTCAGCACAATCGTGGCCGCGGCCGCTGCCGGGGTGGTCATCTGCTTCGTCTACGGCCACCACCCCGGAGGCAAGCTTCTGCGAAGGGCCTACGGACCAACCATGCCCGTCTCCGACCCAAGCGTTTCTCCGCTGCGCGCTCTGCGGGCAACCGGCCGCTGGCTCGTGCCCGAGTGGAAGCGGCCGTAGGCGGCGCTTTGACCTCGCCGTCGTACCAGTGCGAAAGGTGGGGCTCGTCGGGCACCGACCAGCAACCCGCGCAGCCGACTGTAGGCAGATGACCACAGGCCGGAGTTGCGGCGTGCTTCGGGAACCCGCAGGCTGTATCTGGCAAGCGACCTTGATGACGCAAAAGGGTGATCAGGTTGCAGGACCACTCGCGCCCGGTCAACCCCTCGAAACATGGGTGCGGGTGATGCGTGCCGCCTCAAGGGCCGGTACCCCGGTGGGTTCAGTCGCGATACTCCAACGACCGCCCCAGCACGGGACTCAGGCAGACGGAACTGGCTTCACGTCCCAGTCGAACTCCGGGGCAGGCGCCCGGAGTACTTCTTTGCGGCACACGCTGCGGACTCCCCTCTCGCTCAGTGGTGCCCGTTGACCGTCTGGCCCGAAGTGACCCACGTGGTCGAAGTGTATGGAGACCGGTTGCCCCACCCCACCACCCACCACAGGGAGCCACAGCATATGGACGGAAAGCACAAGATACTCGCCGCACTGACCGGCACTGCGCTGACAGCCGGACTCACTGGCCTGGCCCTCGGGCCCACCGCCACCACACCTGCTCACTCCCCAACCCTGCGCGCCGCCGCCGGGCCCTCTGGGATGTCGGTCGTGGAGTGGAACCGTGAGCTCATCACCGTCCTGAGCGATCCGAAGGCCCAACCGCCCACCATCCACCCCACGCGCAGCTTCGCGCTCCTTCAGGCCGCCGAGTACGACGCGGTGGTATCGGTCACCCGGGCCGGCCCTGCCTACTTGTTCTCGGTGTCGGCGCCGCGAGGCGCCCGTGCAGACGCCGCAGCGGACCAAGCAGCCCACGATGTGCTGGTGGCCCTGTACCCGGCCAAGCGCGCCAGCGTGGACCGACGGCTGAGCAGCCAGTTGTCCGCGATTCCCAACGGCCCCGGAAAGCAGGCGGGCATTCGCGTGGGAGCCGAGGTCGCCCGCCGGCTGATCAGCCTGCGATCCCATGATGGGTCCTCGACCAAGCCGCCGCCGTTCAGTCCCCGCAACGTGGCCGGCGGCTACCGGCCCACACCGCCCGACTTCCCCACACCGGTGTTCACCAACTGGGGCTCGGTCAAGCCGTTCGTGCTGGCCAAAGGAAGCCAGTTCCGCCCGGCGCCGCCGCCGGCCGTCAGCACTGCCGAATACGCCACAGCCTTGAATGAGGTCAAGAGCCTGGGGAGAAAGACCAGTACCACCCGCACCCCCGATCAGACCGCAGCCGGGAAGTTCTGGGCGGCAGCGCCCGTCTGGAACGTCTGGAATCAGATCGCGCAGGGCCTCGTCACCTCCCAGCACGCAAGCCTGGAGAAGGCGGTGAAGGTCTTCGCCCAGCTCAACCTGTCCCTCGCCGACACCGCGATCGCGATGTACGACGCCAAGTACACCTACCGCGTATGGCGGCCCGTGACCGCCCTCCGGCTCGGTGGTACGCACTACAACCCGCGCATCGTTGGCGATCCCAACTGGACCCCCCTGCTGCCGACCGCCCCGGATCCGTCCTACCCCGCCGCCCACGGCGCTCTCAGCCAGGCGGCGGCAACGACGCTCACCAGGTTCTACGGTGCGCAGCACCACCTCGTGGTGACGTCGAAGGGCGTCACCCGAACCTTCGCCAGCTTCCAAAGCGCCGCCACTGAAGCGTGGCTCAGCCGGATATGGTCCGGCCAGCACACCTCCATCGACAACCGGGCAGGCCGGCAACTCGGCACGCAGGTCGCCGATTTCGTGGCGCAACACATCTGACTGCCCGCACCCGTGCAGCGTCAACGCACCGCATGGCTGTGGCCAAGAGCCAGCTGTACCCTGCCTATCGGGTACAGCTGGCCCGAACATTGTGCTACGGCCACCCCAGACGTCGCGGGGCGGTTGAAGCACTGCCAGAAATACCGGGAGTCGAGCGAGGCTGGATGCTACGAAACTCGGAACAGCTCATCGGCTCGTGCACGGTGCTGGGCGCGGATCGCCGCGATCGGGGACAACGCATTGTCGAGCACCGTCTCCGCATCGGGGAACGCCTTGGCACCAAGCGCGCATCGCACGGGTCTGCCACTCAGCCGCCTCCGTGATGGCCGGGGCCGACCGACGGCCGCATGCACTATAGTTGATCTTGAAAGTTCGCCGCAACTCACGGCGACTGACACTGCGTTGATGGTCCAAGGAAAGACGCCCCGCTTCCTGCGGGGAAATGCAGGTGCAAGGCCTGCCCAGCGCTCACTCACGAAGCCCTTCCCCCACCGGGGAAGGGCTTCGTCACGTTTCCCGCGTGCCCTGGAGAACTTCACTCCGGCGGCTGCGGGCTGGCTGGATCCGGGCGTACGGCGCTCGGTCGCGCCCGCCTGCGTCATGCGATCGACGGGTCCGACTGAGGTGGTGTTTGCGCCCCTAACTCCCGTACCACCGCGCCGATCCGGGACGCCAGGCGGGGTGTGCGGCGCTGGTAGCGCTGGTTGCGAGTCCTCCAGGGCCGATGACGCCTATCAGCCCTGAGGGACTCTCTGCCGAGATGCCACCCGGACGGGAGAACGCGGGCTTTCGCCGCGAGACAGCTCAGTTCGCAAGCTGACAGGTTCCTCGCGGCAGATACCCCCCGTGCCCCGCGTGGCCCACATAGGCGCGTTTGTCGATCACCGGAACACCACGTGACAGCACCGTCTCTACCCGTCCCGTCACGTGCTTGCCCTCGTAGGCCGAGTAGTCGACGTTCATGTGATGCGTCTCGGCGGACATGATCTGCTCGGCATGCGGATCGTAGACGACGATGTCGGCGTCGGCCCCCGGAGCGATCGTGCCCTTCTTCGGATAGACGCCGAACATCCGGGCCGGCGCCGCGCAGGCGATCTCGATCCAACGACGCCGGCTGATATGCCCGTCCACCACAGCCTGGTGCAGCAGGTCCATGCGATTCTCGACACCCGGCATGCCATTCGGAATCTTCGAGAAATCCCCACGGCCCATCTCCTTCTGCCCCTTGAAGCAGAACGGGCAATGGTCCGTGGAAACCACCTGCAGATCATTCGTCCGCAGCCCACGCCACAGCGCCGTCTGATGCTCCTTCGGACGCAGCGGGGTGGAACAGACATACTTCGCGCCTTCGAATTCAGGCTCGGCCAGGTTGTCGGTCGACAAGAAGAGGTACTGCGGGCAGGTCTCGCCAAATACCGGAAGGCCCTCGTCCCGAGCCCGCGCCAATTCAGCGACGGCCTCTTGCGCCGACACGTGCACCACGTAGAGAGGAGCACCCGCCACCTGGCTCAGCTTGATCACCCGATGCGTCGCCTCCGCCTCAAGGAGGGCCCTCCGGACCTCACCGTGATAGCGCGGATCCCTCTCCCCACGTGCCAGAGCCTGCTCCACCAGCACATCGATGGCGAGACCATTTTCCGCGTGCGTCATCACCAGCCCGCCGTTCGAGCCAGCGCGCTGCATAGCCCGGAGAATCTGACCGTCGTCGGAAAGAAAGACCCCCGGGTATGCAGTGAAGAGCTTGAACGAAGTAACGCCGGCCGAGACGAGCCCGTCCATTTCCTTGAGCGAGGATTCGTTCACGTCGGACATGATCATGTGGAACCCGTAGTCGATCGCGCACTTGCCATCCGCTTTCTCATGCCACGCATCGAGCCCTTCACCGAGCGAACCGCCCTTGGGCTGAATGGCGAAATCGATGATGGTCGTTGTGCCGCCCCAGGCCGCGGCCCGGGTGCCGGTCTCGAAGGTGTCGGAAGCGAACGTGCCGCCGAACGGCATCTCCATGTGCGTATGCGCGTCGACACCGCCCGGGATGACGTATTTGCCGGTGGCGTCGATCCTCCGGTCGGCGCTCCAACTCTGGGCCGCGTCGGTGTCAGGTGCTGCGAGGGCGGCGATGCGGCCACCCTCGATGAGTACGTCGGCATGCATTTCGTCGGACGCGGTGATGACGAGACCACCGCGGATGACGGTGCGGTTCATGTACCCCTCCTCACTGTGGCGGAACGGGTCTACGCACGTAGACACAGTGCGTGTGAAGAACGTAGAAGTGGGTTACCCACTGTGGCAATACCGCTGCGGCTAACCGCTGAAGACGTTTCTGTTTCCCCCGTCCGGCACTCCACCGGCCCACAGCGCGACGCGACGCGGCGTATACGTACCGTCCGCGGGTACCGGGCCGCGTCCGGGTCACTTGGTGAGGGTCGCCTCCGGAACCGGGGCGGCGGACTGCTGCTGTACCGCGCTCAGCCGGCGGTTCAGACCCACCACGCCCCAGATCGTCAGGGCGATCAGCACCGCGTAGAACACCGCGACGCTCCACGGCGAACCGTCGAACACACCGTGACAACAACTTCACGGCTCCGAACTACGGCCAGTACCCGGACTACGCGACCCGGCTGGAGACCGCCGCCCCGGCGACGTCCACCCTGGTCGTCGGTACCTGGAGCCCGGTCCCGCAGATCATCTTCGGCGCGAAGACCGATCTGCGGATAGCGGGCGGCAACGACGAGGGCACCACCGCCAAGGCTGCGGACTACCTCGCGCACGGCGACCCCGACTCCGCCTTCGTCCACCTCGACGGCACCGCGCTCGCCGAGCCGAGGCCGGATGCCTTCGACGCGCTGCGCGGCTCGCTCCGTATGTCCGTCGACGAGACCGGGCTTCCGGCCGGTACCAAGGGGTGGACGAACACCGCGCCCGAGGGCTGGTCCATCGACAACTCGAAGAGGCCGGCCGGTGGCGTCACCGAATGGTGCGGCTGGTCCTTCGCCACCGACGAGTTCTGGACCAACGCCGAACGCGGCCAGGGCCGTGAGACGAACGTCCGCGCCCGCAAGGTGTTCGCCGTCGCCGACTCCGACGAGTGGGACGCCGCATCAAGTGACAGCCGCACGGGGACGTGACGGCGGCCGGTCAGCACAGTCACGCGCACCGGCCGCCGCCCACACCCCCGTCGCTCAGCCGCCGCTTCTCATTCCACCGACCGCAGGGCCTCGGCCAGGATCGCCGCGCCCTCCTCCGCCTCCGGGATGGTCAGCGAGAGCGGCGGTGCGATCCGCAGCACACTGGTGTTGTGACCGCCGCCCTTCCCGATGAGCAGGCCACCCTCCCGGGCCGCTTCGAGCACTGTGGCGGCCGCCTGCGGGTGCGCCTCGTCGGTGCCGGGCTTCACCAGCTCGATGCCGATCATCAGGCCCCGGCCGCGCACCTCCCGCACACACGCAAAAGCCGCCCCGACCGCACGCAGCCGCTCGATCAGCAGCCCGCCGACGCGCCGGGCGTTGCCCTGCAGATCGTGTTCGAGGAGGTACGAGAGGTTGGCGAGGCCGGCCGCCATGGTGACCGGGGAGCCGCCGAAGGTCGAAATGGAGTTGGCGTCGAGGCAGTTCATGACGTCGGCGCGGGCCACGACACCGCCGATCGACATGCCGTTGCCGATGCCCTTGGCGAAGGTGAGGATGTCCGGCGGCCCGTTCTCGCCGTGTGCCTGCCAGCCCCAGAAGTGTTCCCCGGAGCGGCCCCAGCCGGTCTGCACCTCGTCGGAGATCCACAGGACGCCGTGGCGGTCGAGGACCCGGCGGAAGGCCGCGTACAGACCGTCGGGCGGTGAGGTGAACCCGCCGACGCCCTGGATGGGTTCGGCGATCAGTGCGGCGGGCTCGCGGATGTGGCCGAGCAGGTCCTCCAGGTCGGCGACGCAGGCCTCGATGAAGTCGGCGTCGCCGAGGTGCGCGTACGGTCCCCGGGTGCGGACGCCACCGTGCACGTACAGCGTCTGCAGCGGCGACAGACTCGTGGGCGACCACGCGTTGTTGCCGGTGATGGAGACCGCGGAGAAGGACCTGCCGTGGTAGCTGTTGCGCATCGCGAGGATCTGGTTGGACCTGCGGTACGCGGTGGCGAGAAGCAGGGCCGTGTCGTTGGCCTCGGTGCCGGAGGTGGTGAAGAAGACCCGGGCGTCCGGGATGCCGGAGAGCGTGGCGATGCGTTCGGCCAGCTCGACCATCGGCCGGTTGAGGTAGAGCGTGGAGGAGTGGATGATCCGCCCGGCCTGCTCGCTGACCGCCTTGGTCACCTCGGGCAGTGCGTGCGCGGTCATGGTGGTGAGGATGCCGCCGAAGAAGTCGAGGTAGCGCCTGCCGTCGGCGTCCCAGACGTGGCGGCCCTCGCCGTGGGTGATCTCCAGCGGGTGTTTGTAGTAGAGCGCCAGCCAGTCGGGGCTGACGGCCAGATGGCGTTCGTGCAGGCTGCTCACGGCTCCACCAGTCCTTCGTATGCGTCGGGTCGGCGGTCCCGGTAGAACGCCCACTGCTGACGGACCTCGTCGATGAGGCCGAAGTCGAGGTCGCGGACGACGAGTTCCTCTTCCTTGTCGCTGGCGACCTCGCCGACGAACTGGCCGCGCGGGTCGACGAAGTAGCTGGTTCCGTAGAAGTCGTTGTCGCCGTACTCCTCCTGGCCGACGCGGTTGATCGCGGCGACGAAGTATTCGTTGGCGACGGCGGACGCGGGCTGTTCCAGCTGCCAGAGATAGCTGGAGAGGCCGCGCGAGGTGGCGGACGGGTTGTACACCAACTGTGCTCCGTTGAGCCCGAGTTGACGCCATCCCTCCGGGAAGTGCCGGTCATAGCAGATGTAGACGCCGACCTTGCCGACGGCGGTGTCGAAGACCGGCCAGCCGACGTTTCCGGGCTTGAAGTAGTACTTCTCCCAGAATCCCTTGACCTGGGGAATGTGGTGCTTGCGGTACTTGCCGAGATAAGAGCCGTCGGCATCGATGACGGCGGCGGTGTTGTAGTAGAAGCCGGACTGCTCGATCTCGAAGACCGGCACGACGATCACCATGCCGGTCTCACGGGCGAGTTCCTGCATCCGCCGGACAGTGGGCCCCTCCGGGACGGCCTCGGCCCAGCGGTAGTGCTCGGGTTCCTGTACCTGGCAGAAGTAGGGGGCGTTGAACACCTCCTGGAAGCCGATGATCTTCGCGCCCCGGCGGGCGGCCTCCCGCGCATGCTCCTCATGCTTGGCGATCATGGATTCCGTGTCGCCGGTCCAGGTCGCCTGGACGAGTGCGGCGCGTACGACTTGGGACATGAGCTGCTCCTTCGACGCGGCGTCAGAGAGCCTCTACGCGTTTCTACGCCCGTAGACACGTGCGTAGAGGAGAACGTAAGCCCCGTCACACAGCGGGGCAAGACCATCGCCGTGAACCGACGGAGTCGATCATGTTTCACACCCGTGCGGTCCACATCGTTTCCGCCGTAGCCGGTGGGCCGGTCCCCCGGTTCAGGCGCTCGCGCACCCCCGCGTACGGGTGGTCACCGCGCCGCACCTGCGGGAATTCCGCCGAGGAAGTCCTGGATCAGTCGCCGGAGTACCGCGGGCTCCTCCAGATGCAGATCGTGCCCCCGTCCCGGGCATGCTCACGGCGACCGCCTCCGGTCGCCGCCGGAGCATGTCGTCCACGTCGCGCGGCGGGATGATGCCCGACCGGGCCAGGACGACCAGGGTCGGGGAGGTGACGTCGACCAGTCGTCCCAGAAGGAGCACCGGGCGTTCTCCTCCGGCGAGCCGACCATCACGTCCCGGTCGAAGCGCGGCCACCCTCCGCCGTCGCGCTCCTCCAGCCCGGCCGTCCAGCCCTCACCGACCGGCCCGCCGCCGAAGAACTCGACGGCGGCACGGCGCGAGGGAAACGGCCTGGGCCAGGCGTCGAGCCACCCACCGATCTCTGCCGTCACCTTCGGGTTCGGCCCGCCGGGGCCCGCCTCGACGAGGACCAGCGCGCCGAGCAGGCCGGGGTGCGCGGCAGCGGTGAGCATGGCCGTGTGGCCACCCAGCGACTGGCCGATCAGGACGGGCCGCCGGAGTTGGAGCCGCTCGATCACGGCCACGACATCGGCGACGTGAGCGGCACGGGAGAGGTCGCGCGGCCGGTGCTCGCTCGCGCCGTGGCCGCGCTGGTCGACGGCGACGACCCGGTACCGGGTGCTCAGTTCCCGCGCGACAGTGTCCCATTCGCCGGCATGGCCGGCCAGCCCGTGCAACAGGAGCACGGGCGGTCCCGAACCGCCCCGGTCGCGGCAGGAGACACGGACACCGTCGCGCACGACGGTGCGCTCGGTCCAGGTCATGCGGGGCCCTCGGTCGGTTGATGCGGTCGGTGCGAACCCGGTGATCTCCACGGTCGTGACGTCCACCGTACGCGGGACGGGAGGACGACGGTGCCGTCGGCCGCGGGGACAACGAGATCACGGCCGTGGTCGGCAGACAGCTCCCCGCTCCTTCGGCGGCCGCGCGCCGGCGGTCTTCGGCCGCAGTGCCGTCCGCTTTCGCGTGCGTCGTCAAGGTCCGCCGGGTTTCTTCCCGTTCGGGTGATGTACGGCGTGCCGGGAGGATCTCGGAACGGTCTGGGCAGTCTCCAGGCGACCGATTCCGAGAGGGGATGCCGTGGGGCTGTCACGCGAGTACGAGCGCGCCATCAGCGAGGGACCGACGCCTGCCGATGCCGCGGGGACGCCTGCCCTGCCCTGTCCGAGCGGCTGGTCCGCGCTGGCCTTCTCCGACGAGCTCCGGCCCGGGACTGTCCTCACCCGGCCTCTGGCGGGCCAGGACGTGGTGCTGTACCGGCTCGGTACGGGGGCGGTCCGCGCCATCCGTCCGTACTGTCCGCACCTCGGCGCCCATCTCGGTCTGGCGAAGGTCGACGGAGACGATCTCGTATGCCCCTTCCACTTCTTCGCGTTCGGCCCCGACGGCACGTGTGTGCGGACGGGGTACGACACCAGGCCGCCGAGGTCGCCGTTGGCTCAGCTGCCGGTGCACGAGGTCAACGGTGCCGTCTTCGTCTGGCGGCACCACGACGGCCGGGCACCGGACTGGTTCATTCCCGACTGGCACGAGATCGGTCACCGGCCCGCCCGTCACGCCGCCTGGGAGCTGGCCGGCAATGTCCAGGAAGTCATCGAGAACTCGGTGGACCTCGGGCACTTCGCCACCCTGCACGGCTGGGCCAAGGCCGAGATCGGCGGGCCCGTCGTCTACGACGAAGCCACCTTCCACGTGTCCATGCGGGCCCATGAGTCGGCGCCGCTCCTGGGAAACTTCGTCGTCGAGGTGGAGGTGGACGGCTACGGGCTGGGCTGCCTGCACGCCGATGTGCACACGCCCCGGCTCGGCCTGCGGATGTGCACGATGGTACTGCCGACGGCGATCGCCCCCAACCGGATGCAGTTCCGGCAGCGGAACCGCGTCGCGTTCACGGAACCGGCCCGGCTGCCGGCGCCGCTCGCGCGGATGGTGAGCCGGACCGCGGCCCGGGTGCTGGACCGCGCCATCTTCCGCTCGAGTTGCGAATTCACCGCCGCTGATTTTCCGATCTGGAATCACAAGCAGTACCAGCAGCCGCCCCGGCTCGCGCCCGGCGACGGTCCGATCGGCCCGTTCCGGCGCTGGGCCCGGCGGTTCTACCCGTCGCCGGAGGAAGGCATGGGGACGCCGCTCGACCTCGGCGACCTCGGCGAACGAGACGGGCGGGGCGAACGGGGCGAGCGCCGCGATGGAGCTGAAGTGCCGTGAGCGATACGGATTCGCTTCAGCGCTACGGACTCACTCCGAGACGCACCGCTCCGACCGGGCCGGCCTCGCGCCCCCTCGTGGTCACCGCTCACCCGCTGATCGCAAGGGCATGCCTACCCCTCATCCACCATGCCCGCCACTCGTAGCGCATGGAAGACGTCCCACTCCCGCGCCGGTGACACCGCACGGGCCGCGGCCCGTAGTTGCGGTACGAGGCGGTGGGGATCGCCCTCCGCGACCCGGGCCACGTCCTGCGGGGTCCGTACGCGGATGAAGGCACCGGGCAACGCCTGCGCCTGCGGCCCCCGGCCCGCCCGGTCCAACGCCGCCACCGCGTCGGCGATCTCGGCAGCCGGCCGCCGGGCCACCCCCTGACGCAGCACCTGATCGCAGTCGTCCGAGCGTCCTGCGGCGGCCAGCGCGCCGGCGACCGCGGCGAGTTCGGCGGGCGGCAGTGAGGAGACCTCCCACAGCAGCGTCGCCCAGTCCGCGGCATCTCTGGTCGCAGCGACACGATCGCGGCAGGTCGACCTGGCGGAGTGTGACGCCGGTTCTCGTTCCGGTCATCCCTACAGTTCGCCGGCTCTCCACCGAGTCTCCTCCGCTTCCAGATCCGCGCGGTTCGGTACGCGGTCGCGCACGACGTTCAGCCAGTCATGAACGAGCCTGCCGAACGCCTCAAGATTTGCTGCATCCAGTTGCCCCCCTCCGGCAAACAGGGCCAGTAGCCCTCCCGCCTCAAGGTCACGGGTGTCGCAAGACCGGCAGAGCACTGCCTCCTTGAGACCATCGATCCGTTCTCCGACCCGGTTGCACCAGGCGTGTGGGTACCGCGCCACCAGCAGCACCGGAGCCTCGCAGCGCGGGCAGGGAGGGGTCTCGGACAGCCGCAGTTCGATGGCCTCGATCCGGCGGGCCCTCGGCATCATGTGATGCCCACCCACGCTTCGGCCCCGAACGTGGCCTTCACATCGGAGGCGATGGTGGTGGCATTCACCGTGACGTGCAGGGCGTATACGGTGGTTTTCCGCACGCCGCGGACACTGACGTGAACGGGGCTGTCGCCAGGGTGGTCGGTGAGGATTCTTTTCAGCACGCCCACGGACTGCTCGGTGATCCGGTGGGCGGGAAGGGCAAGTCGCACGGGAGGTCTCCCGCCGCGCTCGGCAGAGGACACGTCCAGCACCCCGACTTCCCTGCCGAAGACGGTCAGGGTTCCGTCCCGGTCTTCGATCTTGCCCTTGACGAAGATGACGTTGTCCTCGGCCAGCACGTGCTGCACGAGCTGGTAGGAGGCGGGGAAGAACAGAACCTCGATGCCGGCGTCCCGGTCCGCGAGGTTCACGATGGCCCACGCGTTGCCCTGCTTGGTCATCTTGAGCTGGATGCCGGTGATCAGCCCGGAGAGCTGGACGTCCCCGGTGGTGCGGCCGGAGGTGAGCAGTTCGGCCATGGAGCAGTCCCGCGCGCCGGAGAGGATGTACTCGGCGCCGTCCAGTGGGTGGGCGGAGACGTACAGGCCCAGCATCTCGCGTTCGGTCGCCAGGAGCTGGCGGCGAGGCCACTCCGCGTTGTCGATGGGAATGTCCAGGCCGAAAGCCCGTCCGTCGCTTCCTTCTCCGTCGAGATCGGCGAAGAGGTCGTCCTGCCCGAAGCCGGCCGCTTTCTTCACGGGAATGATCGCGTCGATGGCGTCCTCGTGGATGGCGGCCAGTCCCTTGCGCGAATGTCCCAGGGAATCAAAGGTGCCGGCCTTGATGAGGGACTCGACGGCTCTTTTGTTCAGTGCGGGCAGGTCGACCTTGTCCAGAAAATCAGAGAATGAAGCGAATTTCCCCTTACCGTGACGGGCGCTGACGACGGCCTCGATGACGTTGTCGCCGACATTACGTACGGACCGCAGCCCGAACCGCACGTCGTCGCCGACGGCGGTGAACTCCGCGACGGACTCGTTCACGTCGGGCTGGAGGACTCGGACGCCGTTCTTGCGTGCGTCGGCAAGGTAGATCGCGGCCTTGTCCTTGTCGTCGCCGACCGAGGTGAGCAGGGCTGCCATGTACTCGGCGGGGTAGTTCGCCTTGAGGTAGGCGGTCCAGTAGGAGACAAGGCCGTAGCCGGCCGTGTGGGACTTGTTGAACGCGTAGCCGGAGAACGGGAGCATGACATCCCACAGGGCCTTGATGGCTTCCTGGCTGTAGCCGTTTCCCTGCATGCCGTGGTGGAACTTGTCCCATTCCGCAGCCAGCACGTCCGGCTTCTTCTTGCCCATCGCGCGGCGCAGCAGGTCTGCGCCGCCGAGGGTGTACCCGGCCAGTTCGCGGGCGATGGCCATGATCTGCTCCTGGTAGACGAGCAGGTGGAAAGTGTTTCCGAGGATCGGCTCCAATGCGTCGTGCAGCTCGGGGTGGATCGGTGTGATTTCCTGGCGGCCGGTCTTACGGTGCGCGTAGTTGGTGTGCGCGTTTGCCGCCATGGGGCCGGGCCGGTAGAGGGCGTTGACGGCCGCGATGTCTTCGAACCGGGTGGGTTCCATCTGCCTCAGCAGGACCCGCATGCCGCCGCCGTCGAGCTGGAAGACACCGAACGTATTGCCCTCGGCGAGCAGCCGGTACGTCCTGGCGTCGTCCAGCGGGATCACGACGGTGGAGGGGCCGCTGTCCAGGGGGTCCACGGTGGTCAGGTGGATGCCCCGGTTCTCGCGGATGTTCTCGATGGCCTGATCGATGACGCCCAGGTTCCGCAGCCCCAGGAAATCCATCTTGATCAAGCCCATGGCCTCGCACGACGGGTAGTCGAACCCGGTGATTTTCACGCCGTCCGCGGCACGCATGTGCAGCGGGATCCGGTCGGTCAGCTTCGTCTTGGACAGGATCACCGCAGCGGCGTGCACACCGGTACCGCGGGTCAGGCCCTCCACCCCGCGAGCAGTGTCCATGACCCGCTTCACGTCCGGTTCGCTGTCGTACATCTGCCGGATCTCGCCGGCCTCGGCGTACCGATCGTGAGAGGGGTCGAAGACGGCTGCCAGCGGGGCGGACTTGCCGTTCTGGTCCGGCGGGAGCGCCTTGGTGATCCGCTCGCCGTGGGAATAGGGGTATCCCAGGATGCGCGAGGAGTCCTTGATCGCGTTCTTGGCCTTGATCTTGCCGAACGTGTTCACCATGGCGGTGTACTCGTCGCCGTACTTCTCGGTGACGTAGCGGACCATCCGGTCGCGCTGGCGGTCGTCGAAGTCGAGGTCCACATCCGGCGGGTTGATGCGCTCGGGATTGAGGAACCGTTCGAACAGCAGACCGTGTTCCAGGGGGCACAGTTCGGTGATGCGGGTGGCGTAGGCCACGATGGAGCCCGTGGCCGAGCCACGGCCGGGGCCAAGGGGGATCTTGTTGTCCCGGGCGTGGCGGCAGATGTCCGCCACAACGAGGAAGTAGGAGCTGAAGCCCATGGGGCCGATGACTGTCATCTCGGTCTCGAAGCGGTCCACGACGTGCTGGGGGATCGGGTTCCCGTAGCGCATCGCCAGGCCCGTGAGGACTTCTTTGCGCAGCCAGGACTCCTGGGTCTCGCCCTCGGGCACGTCCGGGAACTGCGGCATCTCGTCGACGTGGTCGAAGACCTCGTCGTAGGACTCAATGCACTCGGCGATCAGCAGCGTGTTGTCGCAGGCTTCCGGAAGCTCCGAGAAAAGGCTGCGCATCTCGGCAGCGGTCTTGAGGTAGTAGCCGGAGCCGTTGAAGCGGAAGCGGCCCGGGTCGCCCTTGTTCTTGCCGACGCCGATGCACAGCAGGCTGTCGTGGGCGTCGGCCTGGTCCTCGGTGACGTAGTGCGCGTCGTTGGTGGCCAGGAGCGGGATGCTCAGTTCCTTGGCCAGGCGCAACAGACCCCCGCGGACATTGCGCTCGATATCCAGGCCGTGGTCCATCAGCTCCAGGAAGTAGTTCTCGCGGCCGAAGATCTCCTGGTAGGCCGCGGCGGCCGCCCTCGCCTCGTCGTACTGATTCAGCCGCAGGCGGGTCTGGATCTCACCGGAGGGACAGCCGGTGGTGGCGATGATGCCCTCCGGCCGCTCAGCGATCAGCTCGCGGTCCATACGCGGCTTCCCGGCCGGGAACTGGCCCTCGTAGCTGGCCTGCGTGCTGAGCCAGAACAGGTTCCGCAGGCCCTGCACGTTCCGCGCCCACATGGTCATGTGGGTGAAGCGGCCGCCACCGGAGACGTCCTTCGATCCCTCACCGTCATCGTTCATGGCACGGCGGCCCCCTGGTCCCCAAAACTCCTGCTTCCGTGCAAAACGAGAGGACGGCGCCACATACGCCTCAATACCGATGATCGGCGTGACGCCCTCGAAGCCCTTCGCGACCTGTGCGAACTCATAGGCACCGAACATGTTGCCGTGGTCGCTCATGGCGATCGCCGGCATCTCCTGCCGGGCCACCTCGCCGAACATCGGCTGCAGTCTTTGCGCACCGTCCAGCATCGAATATTCGGTGTGATTATGCAGGTGAACGAAGGAATCCGGCACGGGTGAGTCACCTCCGAGGCGAGTAGGAAGCCCCACCCCGGCCAGAGACGCGATGGCGACCTTGTTACCGACCGACCACACCGGCTTCGACAGATGGGTGGACGACTCGGTCCGTCGCGGTGCAGTCACGCCGGCCGGAGCGACCACCGGGTCGCACAGGCCTGTGCAAGCGATCGGATCGAACCCCTGATGTGCCGGCCCTGCGACCACCTGGCCTCCGGGCAGCACTCCTCCTGCCACACCGCCTGCTAAACCACACGTTGACCAGAGACATCAAAGCGAGCATCGCGTACTGGAATCAAACAACCATTTACCTCTAAGACTCAACGATTGGTTGAGTGCCTATGATGGCCGCCGTGGATCTCACCGCCGTACACACCTTCGTCACCGCCGTGGACGCGGGACAGTTCCAAGAAGCCGCCACCAACTTGTCGATCACCCCACAGGCCGTCTCCAAGCGCATCGCCGCGTTGGAGAAGGACCTCGGTGTGCAGCTTTTCAGCCGCACTGCGCGCGGAGCCCGGCTCACCATCGACGGGCAGGCGCTCCTCCCCCACGCCCGCGCTCTCCTTCAAGCCGAGGAGCGGGCAGCCGCTTCCGTACGGCCAGGCAGCCGCCCGCTGCGCGTCGACGTGATCGGCCGACAGCTCTCGCTGGCAGGTCTGCTGCGTGACTTCCACCGCGCGCATCCTGATGTCGATCTCGATGTCGTGACCCTCTTCGACTCCGACGCGGCCATCGCCGCCATCCGGTCCGGAACGATCGACGCGACCTTCCGCGCCGTCACCATGCCCGGGCGGCAGCTCCCCGATGACATCGAGGCCACTCCAGTCTTCGACGAGCCCCTTCATCTGTTCACCGGACCGGCCCACGAGTTCGCTGCCGCCCGCGAGGTCACACCCGCCCGGCTCGCCGGGCGCCGGATCTGGATGCCCGGCAACGCGTCCGGAACCGAGTGGGCCGCCTACTACGACGAACTCGCCGCCGCGTTCGGGCTCACCATCGACTCGATCGGCCCCGACTTCGGTATCGAGCCCCTCCTCGACACGATTGCGAACTCCTCAACGCTTGCCACCTTCGTCAGCGAGCAGACCCCTCTCGTCTGGCCCGCTGCCCACGACCTGCGGCGCATCCCCCTGCACGACCCGACCCCGGTCTACCCGCACTCACTGCTCTGGCACACCGACAACCCGCACCCCGCCCTCACCGCACTCCGCACCCACCTCACCTCCACATACCCCGGCCGCCCCGACGGCAAGACCTGGACACCGAAGTGGGCTCAGCACTCCGACCGCCGAGCCGGCCCGGCGACGACAACGCCATAAGCCGACGGGCCAGGGGAGATGTCGGGCATCGTCGCCCGCCAGAACCTCCGGCGCGTCCAGATCTTTGAACCGGGGGCTGAACGTGTAGCCCAGGATCTTGAAGACGCCGAACACGATGTCGAGTACGAGGCGTTGCCGGTAGCCGGCATCTCCGGCTTCACCCCGCCACCATTCATCAGCGCATCCAGGATGTTCAGCGCATCCAGGATGTGCAGAGAGTCGCGCGGGGTGCCGGGCACCGCCATCTGTCCGATCCCTGCGACCCGGTCGTTGACGGCATTGAGCCGGATGATGCCGCGCTTGAACCCGAAGCACTTCGGCGAAGGAGCCGAGCTGATGTTCCGCACCGGCACCACGAACCGCAGCCCGTCGCCCCAGTACCGCACGATCAGCACCTCGGGCTGGGCGGCGAGGGCCGACGCGAACGGATTTGCGTGGAACCCCGCGCCCCTACCCGGCCAGCGGCACCGCATCCGGCTCCGGGGCGCAACGCGTGAGCAGTTCGTCCATCGAGAGTCCGAGCGCCCCGGCCAGCGCCGCGACGGTGAAGAACGCGGGGGTCGGGGCGCGGCCCGTCTCGATCTTGCGGAGCGTCTCGGCGGAGATTCCGGCGCTCGCCGCGATCTCGACCATGCTGCGCCCGCCGCGCGCCTCGCGGAGCAGCGCTCCGAGGCGTTCGCCGCGGCGGCGCTCTTCCGGGGTCAGGGGCGTTCGTACCATGCCGTCATTCTAATACCGCCTCGACCGGTATAGTAATTGGCATGGTGCAACTCAAGACAGACACATCCATCGAAGCGATGCGCGAGACCGGCCGGATCGTGGCGCAGCTGCTGACGGCCGTACAGGAAGCGGCGGCGGTCGGCGTCTCGTTGCGCGAACTCGACGAGGTGGCCCGTGGGGTTCTCCGCGAGGCGGGCGCCGGATCGCCGTTCCTGAACTACCGGCCGCATTTCGCTCCCACTCCGTTCCCCGCCGTGATCTGCGCGTCGGTCAACGACGCGATCGTGCACGGCATCCCGACCGATCAGCGGCTGCGCGACGGCGATCTGGTGAGCATCGACGCGGGCGCGACGCTCGGCGGCTGGGCGGGCGATTCGGCGATCAGTTTCACCGTCGGGCGCGCCCGGCCGGCGGACACCCGGCTGATCGACACGGCGTTCGCGGCACTGGAGGCGGGAATCGCGGCGGCGGTCGTCGGGAATCGGATCGGCGACATCGCGCATGCGATCGGCACGGTGTGCCGCAGGGCCGGTTACGGCATTCCGGAGGGGTTCGGCGGCCACGGCGTGGGCCGGTCGATGCACGAGGACCCGGCCGTCCCCAACGAGGGACGACCGGGTCGCGGCATGCCGTTGCGGCACGGGATGGTGCTGGCGATCGAGCCGATGCTGATCGGCAGCGGCAAGGACGCGTTCCATCCGGACCGGGACGGCTGGACGCTGCGTACGTCCGACGGCAGCCGGGCCGCGCACGCCGAGCACACGGTGGCGATCACCGACGACGGTCCGCGGATCCTGACCGCGTTGTGATCAACCCCCGTTCAGCCATGCCTAGTTGTTCTGTATGAACTGCTTGGCGAGCGCTTCACCGGCGGTGACGGCGGCGCTGCGGCTCTCGATCGGCGACGCCTTGGAGTTCTTGAAACAGGATGCAGACGCCTTGGAGTTCTTGAACAGGATGTAGGTGACGCCGGATTCGGCGCCGCCGGTCTCCGGGTCGGGATCGATGCCGCGCGCCTCGGCGGTGGCGTACGAGACCTCACCGATGATCTTGTTCGGGCCGGTGTCGCCGACGACGGCGTACCCGACCTTGTTGTTGTAGATGACGGCGACGACGCCACTGCCCTTGATCCCCGCGTTGCTGTAGTTCCGGATGCTGCTGCTCGGCACGACGACGTACGGCAGCTTCCCGGCGTTCAGCGGCTTGTCGCCGGCGGTGTGGAACGCCGTGTCGTCCTGGAACCACGGGCCGGTGTTCTCGTTGCCGGACCGCGGGGATGGTTCCTCGCTAAACATCGCGAGGAACCATCCCCGTACAGACGATTATTGACCGAACTTCAGGGACGGCCGCTCGGCTTCACGACCATCGCGGAGCCCCCGCCCCGGCGCACCTTCTCGGCGGCCGCCAGCCACCGTCCGTCCGGCAGCCGCTGCACACCTGTCGCCGCGCCGATCTCCGGGTTCAGCTTGAAGGCATGCCCCAGCGACTCCAGTTGCGCCCGCACCGGGCTGTTCCACAGCCCCGGTTCGAGTTCCGTGGTCGCCGAGTTGCGCTGGCTGGCGCGCGGCGCCGCGATGGCGTCGACCAGGGGCAGCCCGCGGTCGACCGTGCCGATGAGCGACTGCAGCACGGTCGTGATGATCGTGGCACCACCCGGCGACCCGAGGGCCAGCACCGGCTCACCGTGCTTCAGCACGATCGTCGGCGAGATGGACGAGCGCGGGCGCTTGCCCGGACCGGGCAGGTTCGGGTCGTGGACCGCCGGGCTGGCGGGCGCGAACGAGAAGTCCGTCAGCTCGTTGTTGAGCAGATAGCCGCGCCCCGGCACGGTGATGCCGCTGCCGCCCGTCTGCTCGATCGTGAGGGTGTACGCGACGACGTTGCCCCACTTGTCGGCGGTCGTCAGATGGGTGGTGTTCTCCCCCTCGTACGTCGTCGGGGCGGCCGTGCCACCGGCCGCGCAGTCGGCCGGGTGGCTGGGGTCCCCCGGCGCCAGCGGGCTCGTCAGCACCGCGTCGTCCTTGATCAGGCACTCCCGCGAGTCGGCGAACCGCTGGCTGAGCAGCCCCTGCGTCGGTACGTCCTCGAACGCCGGGTCGCCGACCCACCGCCCGCGGTCCGCGAACGCGATCCGGCTCGCCTCGATGTAGCGGTGCAGGTACTGCGCCTCGCTCAGCTTCGAAAGGTCCGTGGACTCAAGGATGTTGAGCGCCTCACCGACGCTCGTGCCGCCGGACGAGGAGGGTGCCATGCCGTACACGTCGAGGCCGCGGTAGCCGACCTTCGTCGGTGCCTGCCGCAGCACCCGGTAGGACCGCAGGTCCTTGGCCGTGAGGTCGCCGGGATGTACGACCCGGCCGGCCTTCGGGTCCACGGGCGGGTTGCGTACGGTCCGTACGACATCGTCGGCCAGCTCGCCCTTGTACAGCCCGTCGATGCCCTCGCGGCCCACCTGTTCGTACGTACGCGCCAGATCGGGGTTCTTGAACACCGAGCCGACCACTGGCAGTTGGCCACCCGGCAGGAAGAGTTTCCGGCTCGCCGGGAAGTCGGCGAACCTGGCCTGGTTCCCCTCGGTCTGCGAGCGGAACGTGCTGTCGACGACGAAGCCGTCCCTGGCGAGCCGCTCGGCCGGTTTCAGCACCTGCCGCAGCGATTTGCTGCCCCAGGTGTCGAGCGCGGTGGCCCAGGTGGCCGGGGTACCCGGGGTGCCCACACCCAGTCCGCTGGTGACGGCGTCCTCGAAGGCGAGCGGCTTGCCGTTCTCCAGGAACAGCGAGGAGTCCGCACTGCGCGGCGCGGTCTCGCGGCCGTCGAGCGTCTCCACGGTGTGCGTCCTGGCGTCGTAGTGGACGAAATAGCCGCCACCCCCGAGACCTGACGAGTAGGGCTCGGTCACCCCGAGCGCCGCCGCGGTCGCCACCGCCGCGTCCACCGCGTTGCCGCCCTTGCGGAGGACCTCGATGCCGGCGGCCGACGCATCCGCGTCGACGCTGGCGACCGCCCCTCCGTACCCCGCCGCCACAGGCGACTTGGGCGGTGGCTGGGACGGTGGTGCGGACGAGGACGGGGCCGCTGCCCCCATCGTGACGACAGCGGCGAGAACGACCGGCAACGACACATACCGCGCGACGGGACGTCGCATGCGCACCTCCAGTGAAGGATTGTCCGCCGCAGGGTAACGCCGCACCCCCCGCCCCGTCAGGACCAACCGTGAACCCGGCGCCGATCGCCCGCTGACATGCCCGCCCATGACCGACGACGTACGCAACATCGTGCTGGGCGTGATAGCCGCCGGCATCAGCGCCGCGCCGGGCTGGATCACCCGCACCTCCGTCATCGCGACGACGCCCTGCGCCTGCTCGTCCGGGACCAGCACCCGGACCACGCAGGCCCCGGCGCCGCCGAGCTCTGCGCGCAACGGCGTAGCAGGGCGCTCCGGCTGCTGACGGCCGATGTCGACGACCGGGGTGGTGAGTGGGGCGTATGCAGGGCTCCGGCTCCGCACCGGGGCACACGTCCTGGGTGGTCATGTCCCGTTGAGGGGCACGCCCGGAGCCGATACGGGCGGATCGGAGGCCGGGGCCCTCGGTCGGCACCTGAATGATGCTGATCCCCCTGCTGGGCGCGCCGCGTGGGTTCGACGCATCGGGTCGCCCAGCAGTGGCCGGATACCACGTGTGGCCCGCCCATGTCACCGTCGCTGGGTGGACGCGCACGCCGGGGCGCCTGCGGTGCAGGCGCCCCGGCATCGGTCAGCGGCGGATCTGGTAGGCGCGGGTCACCGTCTGCTCGATGGTGTTGCCATCGGCATCGGTGGCCTGCACGCGCAGCGACACGAAGCCCGCGTTCGCGGGGTTGTCGATCGTGCCGTCGAGGCCGCCGTCGAGGCGGACCTGCCGCCAGTTGGTGCCGTCGTCGTACGAGGCCCACAGCTTCGCCCCGGCGAGCTTCAGACCGTTCAGGCCCTTGGGATGGCGCACGCCCAGTCCGATGCGGGTGCTGGAGTGCGGCCGGGCGCTGTTGGCCTGGTCGACGTCGAGTCGGTAGTCGACCGACAGGACGGGGAGCAGGGTCATTCCTTCCTTCCGCTCGGAGTGGAAGCGCCAGTCGGTGCGCACCTTGGTGGAGGTCGTCCAGCCGGGGGCGTCCCGCTGCACGTCGGTGACCACGCGGTATTCGGCGCGCTGTGCCGTCATCGGGAAGGCGACGGGCGCCGAACGGATGCTGCCGAGGAGCTCGCCGTCCCGGTAGACGGTGGACAGCGCCTTGTCGCTGCCGGCTTCGGCGGAGAAGGACAGGTCCGACGCGGTGTCGAGCAGACCGCCCGACATCACCACACCGACATCGCCCAGCCGGACGGCCGAGTTGGACTGTCCGTCCGGCAGCGCGGTGCGGACCACGGCCTTGTTCCAGTCGCGGTGCACGCGCTGTCCGGCCTTGAGCGTCGAGGTGTTCGTCATCTTCCAGGAGCTGTCCGACGTCCACACGGGACCTGCCTCCACCGCTTCCCAGGTGGGCACGTCCGCGGAGACGTACTCGGTCCGGGAGCGCGGCAGGACCACCCGGTCGAAGCCGAAGTACGCCGTCGGCTGCATCGGCGAGCGCGTCAGCCGGGCGTATCCGCCTTCGGTGGCCGGCGTCGAGGCGTGGAACGAGGAGTCCACGGTGGCCAGTTCCTCGTCGCGTACCCGGTAGCGCTGGTCGGCGGGGATGCCGCCCTTGCGGTACTTCAGCAGCTCGTAGGAGTACGGGCTCACCGCCGTACCGGAGATCCTGATCATGGCGTTGTCCAGGGCCGCCAGCTCTTCGCCCTGGGTACCGGAGAGGGTCATCGTCGGGATCTTGGTGGCCGTACGGCCCCAGTTGCCTGCGAGCCAGTTCTCGGGGATGTCGTTGTAGATGAGGATGGCGAGCGCACCGGCGCTCGCGGCGTCGTCGACCTGCTCTCCCACCGTGCGCTCGGCGCTCCGCTTCACCAGGGCGAGCTTGCCCCGGACGTCCTCGCCGGCCTTCGCCACGCGCAGGACGCGGGTGCCGTCGATACGTGCGGAGCCCGTCCAGCCCTCGAGGTAGGCCGCGTCCAGGGTCCGGTTGCCGTGCCCGACGAGGCGGGCGTCGAGTGCGGGTGCGCCGAGCGACCAGCCGGTGCGCGATTCGAAGCGCTCGTTCGCGGTCTGCGACGGGATGGAGTACACGGCCGTCTCGCCGTCCAGCCACATCTCGCGGTCGTGGATGAGGTCGCCGTCCACGGCCTGGAAGTTCAGACCGATGCGGGCGCGGTTGGTCTCCGTCGGCCGGGAGGTGGTCATGGTGACCGGGCCGGCCTTGGCGCCGTCCAGGGTGAAGGTCCGATCGGAGTCGATCATCGTGCCCGGCTGGGCGGCGTAGGTGTACTCCTCCAGCCGGCTCCAGTCGGAGGTGTAGTGGAAGATCTCCGAGATGAAGGCGTGCTCGCCGCGCGGTACCCGCACCACGACGGTCCCGTCCGCTGCGACCGGGTACGTCTCGGGCAGTCCGTAGCGGCCCAACTGCCAGGCGGTGACCGCGGCGATGCCGCTCGTCGGCTTGCCGTCGCGGTCGAGCACCTTCAGCGTGACGTCGAAGCGCTGTACGTCCCGGCCGAAGCCGACCGCCGTCACCGCCGCCGTCCGCCCGTCGGCGGAGACCGCGGTGACGTGCGCGCCGTGGGATCCGGTCGTCACGCCGACGGTGTCGAGGGTGAGGTCGACCTCGGCGGTGCCGTGCGCCGGCACGGTCACCGAGTCGGCTCCCAGGCTGAGCACTCCGGCCGGCAGTTCCTCGCCCGCGTTCTCGACCTTCAGGGCGAGGGTGACCGGCTGGTCGCCGTCGTTGACGTACTCGATCTTCTTCCCGACCGGGGCGGTGGCGTCCCAGTCCCGCAGTCCGAAGTCGGCCGTGCCGCTGGCCGATACGGGCTGCCGGAGTGCGCGTGCCACGTCCACGCGGCCGGCGCCCTGGGCGTAGACGGAGGTGGCTGCGGTGGTCTTGGCCGTACTGATCAGCTGGCTCTTCAAACGGGCCGCCGTCCAGTCGGGGTGGCGCTGCGCGAGGATCGCGGCGGCGCCGGCCACGTGCGGCGTGGCCATGGAGGTGCCACTCGCGGTGGTGTACGAGCCGTCCACCGGTGTGCCCATCGTCGTGCCGGCGGCGCGGGCGGCGGCGATCCGCGAGCCCGGCGCGGTGATCTCCGGCTTGAGCCCGCCGTTACCGCCTCGTGGGCCCCGGCTGGAGAAGTCGGTGACCGCGTCGGTGGAGTCCACGGCGCCGACCGTCAGGGCCGCGTCGGCGGCTCCGGGTGAGCCGACGGACGTCGCCGCGGGGCCACTGTTGCCCGCCGCGATGGTGAACAGCACGCCGGTCTGCGCCGTCAGTTCGTTGACCGCCATCGCCATGGGGTCGGTGCCGTCGGCGCCTTCCCCGCCGCCCAGACTCATGGAGATGACCTTCGCCCCCGAGTGCGCGGCCCAGTCCATCCCGTCGATGATCGAGGATTCCGAGCCGCTGCCGCCGTCGTCGAGCACCTTGCCCACGATCAGCCCGGCGCCCGGTGCCACGCCCCGGTACTTCCCGCCGGAGGCGGCTCCGCTTCCCACGATGGTGGAGGCGACGTGGGTGCCGTGGCCGTGGCCGTCGCGCGCCGTCTCGCCAGGGACGAAGCTGCGGCTTTCCACGATGCGGTCGGCGAGGTCGGGGTGGGTGGCGTCGACACCGGTGTCCAGCACCGCGACCTTCACGCCGGTGCCGTCGAAACCGTCCTTCCACGCCTCCGGGGCGCCGATCTGCGGGACGCTCCTGTCGAGGAGCGCCTTGACCTTCCCGTCCAGCCAGAGGCGCTGGACGCCGCCCGACAGGCGGGCCTTGCGGGTTCCTGCGCGGGCGCTGTCGTCGTCGACGGCCTCCCAGAACGTGGCGCCCTTGCGCTTGTCGGCGCTGACGGCGGCTCCGCGTACGCCGGGGAGTTTCCGTGTGAGGCGGGCTCCGCCGGGTGCGGTGTCCGTGGCGCCGGACGCGTAGCGCACGATCATCGGGGTCGACGCGTGGTGGGCATCGTCGTACCCCTGGGCGATGAGCTGGGTGACGTTGAACAGCCGGCCGTCCACCTGGCCGTTGTGCACCAGTGCTTCGGCGTCGCGCGGGATCACGTACACATCGGTACCGACGGTGTACGTCCGCAGCTCGGCCGCACTGCGGTGGTACGGGGTGATGTTGACGGCGAGGGTCTTGCCCGCCCTCGTGGCCACCGTCACCTGGTCTCCGGTGACGAGGGTGACCTTCGCGGTGCGGACTTCTGCTTGGGACGGGGTGGTTACCGCGTCCACTCCGGTCTTCGGTGCGGGGGTGGCACCGTACACCAGGCCGCCGCCGGCCACGGTGGTGGCCATGGTGGTCGCCAAGGTGAAGCTGAGCAGTGCGGCTCTTCGCCTGAAACGCATGCTGAACGCTCTCCTTCCGCCGGCAGGGAGGATTCCGCGACCGGCGGGTCAAGCCTCGGCAGGAGGGGGCACCGACGCTACGGCCGCGCCTGACGAAGAAGTGACATGTCCGCTCGCCGCCACTTTGCGCGTATCGAAGTCGGATGGTCGTCGTGCGTGATAGTGCGGACATCGTCCCTGAGTGCGGGTGTGGTTAGATCACGCTGTGTCCGGTGGGTGGTACATCGGTTGGGGTGGGTGGGGGCGTCGTGAGAGGCGGACACATGCTGGAGGCTGCGGGGATCGGGGCGGGGGAGGAGCGGGTGTACCGCTTCCTCGTCGGGGTGCGTGAGGCTGATGCCGCGGTGATCGCGGAGCAGCTGGGGCTCGAAGTGGTGCAGGCACACAGGCTGTTGGCTTCGCTCCACGACAAGGGGCTGGTGGGGCGGGTGGCCGTTTCGCCGGCGGGGGGAGCGGTGCGCTATGTGCCGGTGGCGCCCGATGCGGCGCTGCGTCCGCTGCTGCTGCGTGGGCATGAGGCGCTGGAGTTGGCGCGGCGGGGGGTGGAGCAGCTCACCGAGGAGTACCGGGCCGGGGGGCGGCGGCATGACGCGGGGCAGCTTGTCGAGGTGATCACGGGGGCGAGTGTGATCCGGCAGCGGCTGCGTCATATGGCGTACGGGGCCAGTGAGATGCGGTGGCTCTGCAAGGCCGGCCATGTGGCCATGCCTGCGGCGGAGAACGACGAGGAGTGGGAGCTGCTCGCCCGTGGGGTGCGGTACGAGGCTGTCTACGAGCGCGCGCTGCTGGAGGAGCCCGGCATGGTCGACAACGTTGCCCGGAGCATCCGCGCGGGTGAGCAGGCGCGGGCTACCGGGACGCTGCCGGTGCGGATGGTGATCGCGGACGGTTCGATCGCCATCTGCCCGCTGATGCACGGCGGTTCGGGTGGTTCGCTGGGTGAGCCGACGGCCGCCGTGGTACACGGCAGCAGCCTGCTCGACGCGCTGATCGCGCTGTTCGAGAGCCAGTGGGCGGCGGCGTCGCCGCTGCACGTCACGGACTCCGGTGAGCTGGCCGACTTCGGCGGCAGTCCGCGGCCCGGTGCGAACGTCGCCGACGACGAGCGGTATCTGCTGTCCCTGGTCGTCGCCGGGGTCGCGGACAAGGCGATCGCCTCGCAGCTACGGGTCAGCCAGCGCACGGTGCAGCGCCGGATCCAGGTGCTGATGCAGCGCGCCGGCGCCGCGACGCGGACGCAGTTGGTGTGGCAGGCGGCGCGGCGGGGGTGGCTGTCGTGAGAAGGGTTCCCAACTGCTGGGCAGACACATCGTTTTGGCGAACATGAACACGATTGGTGTGCCGCTCAGTTCGTGGCGAACGCACGGCGTACTTCCTGTGTCACCTCGTTGCCCCGGTCGTCCCAGGCGCGTACGCGCAGGGACACGTAGCCGTCGGTCCGGGAGTCGGCCGGGCGGCGGGCCCGTACGTCGTAACTCCCGTTGCCCTCGGGGGTGGTCGTCGCCGGGCTCCAGTGGACGCCGTCGTCGTAGGAGACGGAGACCTCCATGCCCGCCGCCTTCGGGCCGGTGAGGCCGTCCTGGTGGCGTGCCTTCACCCCGAAGTCGAGGGTGCGGGCGCGTCGCGGTGCGGTGCCGGTGAGGTCGGTGGGGATGTCGTAGTCGAGTTGCAGCAGGGGCAGCAGCGGGGTCTCGCCCGCGGGTGGGCGCGGGGCTGTGAACGACCAGCTGGTGCGGGTGGCGGTCGACAGCGACCACTCGGGGGTGGTGCGCTTGACGTCCAGGTCCAGGCGGTAGCGGCCGTCCGTGCCGGCTGCCGGGAAGTCCTCCCAGGCGGTGGGTGCTTCGGCGAGGAGCTTCCCGTCGCGGTAGAGGGCGGCTCGCACCTCGTCGGCGGGGGTGTCGTCCCAGTCGCCGCCGTCGGGCCTGCTGTAGTGGCCTGCGGTGGCGTCGGCGAACTCCGGTATGCGCACGATCAGTTCGTCCTCCTTGCGGTAGGAGGCCGTGCCCTTGACGCCGCGCGGGATGGCGGGGCGTACAACGGGGGCGAACCAGCTCTCCGTCAGCCGCTCGCCGGGCCGGTAGGTCCGCGTCGGCTGGAGCATGCCGGCGGTCAGGGGGCTGCTGTCGTCCCAGGTGAGGCGGTGGTGCACGCGGTGGAGCCAGAGGGTGTCGCCGGAGCTCACGTACTCGGTGCGGGTCAGCGGGGTGGCCACGTGGCGCCGGTACTGATTGATCGCGGAGTTCATCCAGGGGCGCCAGCCGAAGCGCTGCTCCGTGGCATACGGGACGCCGCCCGTGTGGTGGTAACGCGAAGTGATCGTAGCGGTGTTGGCGGCCGTCACCCGGTGCACCACCCGCTCGGGCACCCGCCGGCGGGAAACCTGCATCACGTCGTACAGGTAGGGGCTGTCGGGGATGCCGTGCAGCTCCAGTGCGGTGGTCCCGGAGCGCAGTCGCTCGCGCAGCCGCTCCCCGATGTCGTAGCGGGTCAGGACGGCGGGGAGGGGCAGGCGTTCGCCCCGGGGGTTCCAGTGCGTCCAGGCGACGCCGCCCTCCCCTTCGGTCAGAACGACGGTGGACGCTCCGGCGGCCGAGGCCGCGGCGGCCTGCTCCTCGTAGCGGGCCTCCGTGGCGTCCACGAGTACCGCGGCGCCGGCCGGGTCCACGCCGCGTGCGCGCAGTGCCGCGTAGTCCTCGGGGCGGCCGGTGCCCGCGTCGAGCAGGCGCATGCTGCGGCGGCCGTCCACCGTGGGCGAGTTGTCCAGCAGGCCGCCTTCGAGGTCGATCGCGCGGCCTGCCCGCAGCGCGCGGGCGGTCAGCTGCGGGGCGGTCAACTGCCAGCGGGAGTTGAACTCGAAGACGCCGTCGGTGACTTCCTTCGTCGGGGTGACGTAGAGGCGGCGGGCGTCGGCGCTGAAGTCCATGTGGCCGTTGGAGATGCTGCGCCCGCCGACGGCGCGGTGGGTGTAGAAGCTGACGACGGCTTCCTGGACGGCCGGTCTGGGTGTCTCGATCCGGACCTGGACGGCCTTGCGGGCGTCGAGGACCACGTGCCTGTCGCGGTCGACCGTCAGCTCGGGGTCGACGACGACACTTTCCACGCTGCCGTTCTCGACGCGGTCGGAGATCACGCCGTGCAGGAAGTAGGACCCCTCGGGCACCGTCACGGTGAGGGTCTCCCCCGGCCGCAGGGCGGTGACGACGTCGTCGCGGGAGTGGGGGCCGACGAGCACCAGCGGGGTGACCCAGGCGGGGCGGCCGGCGCGGTCGACGGCGGTCAGGGTGAGCTTGTGCCTGGGGGCTCCCTTCGCCGCCGCCAGCACGGTATGCGCGACGGCCTTCCCGTCGCCGCTCGTCGCGGTGAGGCTGCCGCCGTAGCGGCCGGCGGGCAGGGACTTCGCGTCGAGGGTGACGTCGATGTGGGCCTGGCCGCCGGCGGGGACGGTGACCGTCGCGCCGTCGGGCAGGCGCACCGCGCCGGCGGGTGCCGGGTGGCCGGCGGCGTCACGCAGCTCGGCGGTGAGGTTCAGGGTGAGCGGGGTGGGGCCGGTGTTGGTGTAGGTGAGCCGCGCGCTCTGCGGGCCGGAGTCGGGGGTGAGTTCGCCGAAGCCGACGGTGCCGGTGGCGTGTACGGGCTGCTTCACCGCCCGTGCCAGGTCCACCCGGCCGCCGCCCTGCTCATAGACGGTGTAGTCCGGGGAGAGGCGGGAAGTGCTGATCAGGGCGTCCTTCAACTGCCGTGCCTGCCAGTCGGGATGCTGCGCGGCCAGGATCGCCGCGGCGCCAGCGACGTGGGGGGCCGCCATCGACGTTCCGGAGGAGGCGGTGTACGCGTCGTCGACCGGCTCGCCCATCGAGGTGCCCGCCGCGCGGGCGGCGACGATACCGACGCCGGGGGCGGTGATGTCGGGCTTCTGCGCCTCGTCGGTGCGCGGGCCGCGGCTGGAGAACTCGGCGAGGTGCTCCTCGCCGTCCACCGCTCCCACGGTCAGTGCCTCGTCCGCGGCGCCGGGGGTGCCCACGGTGTACTCGCCGGGGCCGCTGTTGCCGGCCGAGGCGACGAAGAGCGTGCCGGTGGTCTCGGTCAGCTCGTCGAGGCCGAGGCTGAGCGGGTCCGTACCGTCGCCGGCCGTGTCGCTGCCCAGGCTCATGTTGACGACGTCGGCGCCCGAGGAGGCGGCCCATTCCATGCCGTCGAGGACGGAGGAGAGGGAACCGATGCCGTTGTCGCCGAGGACCTTGCCGATCAGCAGCTTCGCGCCGGGCGCGACGCCCTTGCGGGAGCCCTGGGAGGCGGCGCCGGTGCCGGCGACGGTGGAGGCGACGTGGGTGCCGTGGCCGAAGGCGTCCTGGGTGGTGGGGCTGTCGGTGAAGTTGCGGGTCCCGGCGATCCGGCCGGCGAGGTCGGGGTGGGCGTCGTCGACGCCGGTGTCCAGGACGGCGACGGTGACGCCCGTCCCGTCGTATCCCGCGCTCCAGGCCTCGGGGGCGCCGATCTGCGGGACGCTCTTGTCCAGGGAGGTGCGGACCCTCGCATCGAGCCAGAGGCGGTCGATACCGGCGCCGAGCTGCGGGGTCTTCGGAGTCTTCGAGGTCTGCGAAGTCTTAGGGGCTTCGGTGCCGACGGCTTCCCAGAAGCGGTGGGCCTGTCGCTTCTCGGCCTTCAGCGCGCGGCCCCGCAGGCTGCCGAGCGTGCGTACCGCCTCGGAACCGACAGGCTCCTCGGCGGAGTCGAGCCGGACGCCGGAGCGGTAGCGGGCGATCAGCGGGATGCTCTTGGTGCGGGCGTCGTCGTAGCCCTGCTCCACCAGGCCGGTGATGTTGAACAGCTGGCGGTCGAGTGCGCCGGTGGCCAGATACGGCAGTGCCCGGCCGGGGAGTACGTAGAGGTCGCCGTCGATCTCCACCTGCTCGTAGCTGCCCCCCGCGCCTTCCCCGCCCGGCTCGACGGAGACGGCCTGGCGGCCGTCGGGGAAGCGCTCCAGGTGCACCCGGTCTCCGGTCACGAGGGTGACGGTGGAGGTCCGGGAGGCGGAGGCCGCCGGGCGGGCGGTGGCGGCGGCCGCGTGGGAGGAGGGGGCCAGGACAGGGGCCAGGCCGGCGATGAGGGCACCTGCGGCTATGAGCGCGGCGGGGCGGAGCCGTAAGTGCATCGGGGGCCTCTTCGAGAAGGTGCGGGCGTGGAGCGCGTGGTTCGGATCAAGACTCCGGCTTCCGAGGCCCGTGTGTCACCTGTTGCGGGTGCCGTGATTGCGACATGTCGTCTCTACGACAAGGGGAGCTGGGTTGGCCCTTTGGGGAACCGCGGCCGGAACGGTGCGCGCGTAGCGGCTGATTGGGCCCCGGATGGGGCTTGAGTTCCAGTGGTCGGATCAGTGGAGTGGCTGAACTGCCGCTGAATATCGCCGCCGTCGGTTCACGTCAGTCGTCCTCGTCCGGGGTGTACGGCGGGATGGTCCAGCGCAGTACGGTCTCGCCTGCCCGGGATTCGAGCGTGCCGGGATAGACCTGGCCGGTGCCCCGCTCGCCGTTGTGGCGCACGGAGTGGTCGCCTGGGTCCCAGCCGAGGCCGAGCACCGGGCAGCCGCCGACGTCGATGAGTCCGGCCGGCAGCGGATGGTTCCAGCCGGCCCGGTTGAACCGGTGGAAGTCGGTGTGGGCATCGACCGAGACCATCAGCCCGTTGCCGGGGCCCTCGCGCGTCCAGGCCCTGACCGCCCGAACCAAGACCATCGAGGACTCAAGGTGGGGCTCTCGGAATGCATCCGAAGGTGCTGAGTTCTGCACACCCGCACTGCGTCGGCCTGGCCAACGCAATTCGCGAGACGGGATGAGGCAGCGGCAAGACTCCAGGGCCTCCGCGCCTGTTCCCGGCCGGTCGCCGATGGCTCCGGGCCGGGGACGGCACCGCAAGACCTGACGTGGGCGACTGCTTATAGATTGATCGAATGAGCGATCAACACGGTTCAGGTCTACGGTGGATCGGCGAGCACGCCTACAAGGACGCGAAAGGCCGTATGCCGGGGATGCTCCGCGGCATTTCCCTGACGGCTGCCAGCGGCGTGGACACGGAAGAGTTCCTCGTCCGGCTCGGCGCAGATCGTGAGCAGCTCGAATGCGGGGACCTGTACAAGGAGCGCCACGAGCTCGCCATACCCCCAGACATGGGGTACTTCAGCCGCGCCATGTACGGCACATGCGGCGGCTGGCTGTACGTCCTGGAGGACGCATGGGCCGCCACCTGGTCCCTCGGCTACCGCGAGGTACCGGAGATGGATCCCCTCGTCGGCGAGGAGATCATCTGTCTCACCCTGAATCTCGGACCGGGCCCCTCCCGGATCCTGCATGCCCCGGGCGACGACGGCCGCACCTGGCAGGCCGAGTTCGCCGAGAGCACCAGCCGGAACTCGAAGCTCGACACCGCCCTGCATGCTGCCGGGGCCGTCTTCCCCACCGCCTACGACGGCGTGCACACCCAGGAGGAGGCGTCGCGGTACTTCGAGGAGCACCACCGCGACATCCCGGCCTGCGTGTTCGCCGGCGTAGGCGACTACTGCGGCCTCGCGATCGACCGTGCCGCGGTGGAAGCCGGAGCGCTTCCGCTCGTCCTGCTGCCGGTCCCGCAGCTCTGAGACGCGAAACGGCGAGGGCACCCAGGGAGGAGCCCATGCCGGCTGCTGTCCGGTGACGGGGGACACCGCAGGACACCCACGTCCAATCCGCCCACGAACAGATCCGCGCTCGGCAAGCACGCACCCAGCGAAGCGGACCATCGGATACCGGTGACGGCCACCTGGGAGCGCGCGCCGGGGATCGCCGTCCCCGTGTGCGCGATCAACGGCGCCCTGGACGCACCGGACCACCGCTCCATGGCAGGCCGCCTGGCGAAACTCGTCCCCTGCGGGCACACTGCCACGGTACCGGCGGCCGCGCACTACCCGAACATGGAGAACCCGGCCCGCTTCAGCGCCGAACTGACGTCGTTCCTGGAGACCGTATGAGCAGCGCCCTTCTCGTGATGGACGTCCAGCGAGCCGTCGTGGACATTGCCGACGACGGCTCCGGATACCTACCGCGCCTGCGCAGGGCGATCGATGGTGCCCGGGCGGCAGACATTCCTGTCATCTACGTGGTCATCGCATTACGCCCGGGCTTTCCGGAAGTCGGCCCGCACAACAAGGCACTCACCGCCGTCGCGCGAGCCGGGCTCCATATCGAGGGCGACCCCGGCACCGAAATCCACCCCGAGGTCGCGCCCCGGCCGGGCGAGGTGGTGGTCACCAAGAGACGGGCGAGCGCGTTCTCGGGCAGCGACCTCGACGTGGTGCTCAGGGCGCGCGGCATCGACAGCCTCGTCCTCACCGGCATCGCCACCAGCGCCGTGGTGCTGCACACCCTGTGCCAGGCCAACGACCTGGACTTCGACCTCAGCGTCCTCGCCGACGCCTGCCTGGACACCGACACCGAGGTTCACCGGTTCCTCACCGAGAAGCTGTTCCCGCAGTGGGCGGACGTCGTCACCGTCGACGACTGGCTCAATGCCACCACACCCCGTTAGCGGCAGATGAGGGAGGGACTGATGTGTGGTGGCGCACGTCGGCGCATCGCTGCTGCTTCGGGCATGACCTTGCCATGACGCTCCGTCACGGCAAGGAGAATCCGTGTAGGCAGCGATACCGCCTTCGACGAGCCGGGCGGGGCAGCGGCGCTGGCCGAACGGGCGATCGTCGCGGCGTGCGAGCCGGCTGGCTGGCGCCAAATCTGCGGGTCAGAGCACCGTGATCCGCCCTGGCGGCGAATCGCAGCCCTTGCCCTGCTCCGCAGGAGTCCGCTTCCTCTCCGCCCCGAAGGGCGGAGTATCCACGGAGGAATCAGATGACCCCTGCACAGTCGAACGGCTCAGGACTTCCCGCGGTCGGCAACTCCCCAGGTGGGGCCGCGTCAGCTGCCGGAGGCATGACCCCGTTCCACGACACGTACAACCAGCCGGACCCACGCGCATACTTCCGTGCGTTGGGCCCCTGGGAGTACCAGACCCCCCACCATGGGCAGGGCATCTTCCGGCGCATGCTCAGCATGTGCAGTTCCTCGAAGGACGCGTCGGGCCCGGCGACGGTGCTGGACATCTGCTGCTCGTACGGCTTCAACGCCGCGCTGCTCAACCACCACCTCACGTGGAACGACCTGTACGCCCACTACACATCCCCGCACGCCACCGCTCTGAGCAACACCGAGCTGATCGAGTGGGACAGGGCGTTCTACGCGGCTCATCGACGCCCTGATGCGGTCCGCGTCATCGGGCTCGATGCCGCCCCCCACGCCGTCTCCTACGCTCGCGCCGTGGGCCTGCTGGACGAGGCGTTCGCCGAAAACCTGGAGACCGCACCGGCCAGCCCGGCCCTGCGCCAGGCCGCACACCACACCCGCCTGATCACCGTCACCGGCGGAGCCAGCTTTCTGTCACCACGCACCTTCCAGCCCCTCCTGGACAGCGTTCACGGCCCGGTATGGGTCGCTGCGTTCGTGCTGCGCACCGGCTCCTACCAGCCCATTGCCGACTGCCTGGCAACGTACGGCCTCACCACCGAGATAGCCGCCGAGCACACCTTCCCGCAGCGCCGCTTCACCAGCGCGCAGGAACAGCAGTACGCGGTCACCGCGGTCATTGCGGCCGGTGAAGATCCGCACGGCAAGGAAAGCGACGGTTACTTTCACACCACGCTGTACCTGTCACGCCCCGCAACAGACCCGGCGCAGACTCTGTAAAGATACCTACCGAAGCGCGAAGCGCGCCTCGATCCCTTCCGCCGGCTGCACCGCTACAACACCCGGTCCGGACCGGGGCGCCTTCCAGATCGGTTCGGAACGCTACAGGGCGGAGAAGGGCCTCGCCGAATACGTGCTGCTGGCAAGATTGACGGTCAGCCAGGGGGCCCGTCCGGTCTTCCTGTGCTGTGGTCAGCGGGCGATCACCAACCAGGCGGCCTCCTGTTATCTGGCCCGCAACTACGAGAAGCTGTCCCGCACGCACGGCAACACCACCTTCTGCCTGCTGCTGAAGGTGGTCAACTCCCAGGCGTACGGCCCCGATGTGGTGGAGCTCGTCGCCGATGTGACGCGCGCCGCGCAGACCCCCGTACCGGCACCGCGCAACTCTCACCGGGCGACGGGCTGAGCTCGGCCGCCGCAGAAGCGTCCCACCGGGCGGCGGTCAGACGGAGCATCGGGCCGGCCCGATGACCCCGCCGGTCCCGGTCACCGTCACCGCCGCGTACCGGTCCGCGGTACGGGCCTGGGCTGCCGTGCAGATCAGCTGCTGCCGGGCGACCTCGGAGAGTTCCGTGACGTCGGTGTTCACCCGGACACGCACCCCGTCCGGCTCCAGAGTCACACTCGACACCGCGCTGATGTCCGGCAGTTCGGTGCGCAGGCCCGCCTCGGCCTCGGCCTCGGTGGGCCCGGCGAAGAGCATGGCGACGGCCTTGTCGGAACCACGCCACACAGGCACCGCTCCCCCGGCGTCGACTTCACCTTGCGCCGTCAGGTCGATCTGCCGTACCACGGGCATCAGCCGGTTCGCGGACGACGAGGACACGAAGTAGAGCAGGGTGCCCTGGCTCCCCGGCGCCACATCCACGGTCGCCGGATCGCCGACCTCGACGACATCCGTCGCCTGTATCCCGCACCCGTTCGCCAGCAGCACGAGAGGCAGCAGGGCGCCGAACGCGCGTACGCGTCTCACTGCCCCTCCTGCGGTAGTTCCACGGTCAGGACCGCGCCGCCCGTCGGCCCGTTGGCGGCGCGCACGGTGCCGCCGTGCAGCCGTACGTTCTCCTGGGTGATCGCCAGGCCGAGACCGCTGCCCGCCGACCGGGTGCGGGCCGCGTCGGCCTTGTAGAACCGGTCGAAGATGTGCGGCAGCACGGCAGGGTCGATCCCCGGCCCGCTGTCCGCGACTTCGGTCACCAGCCGGCGGTCCGCGCCCCGCCGCTCGGTCCGCAGCCGTACGGTGACGGGCTGCGCACCGTGCCGCAGGGCGTTGCCGACCAGGTTGGCGACGACGATGTCGAAGCGGCGCGGATCGAGCATCGCCCGTATCCCGTCCGGCAGTTCGGTGCGCACCCGGTCCTCCCAGTGCCTGCCCTGCAGGGTCTTGCGGATCGTCTCGGCGACGTCGACCTCGTCGAGGTGAAGATCCGCGGCCTTCGCGTCGAAGCGGGAGATCTCCATCAGATCCTCGACGAGGGTGGCGAGCTTCCCGGTCTCGGCGCTGATCAGCCGGACGGCCGCCGCGGTGTCTGCGTTCAGCTGGGCGGCGTCCTCGTCGAGCACCTCGGTGACGGCGAGCATCCCGGCGAGCGGGGTGCGCAGCTCGTGCGAGACGTCCGAGGCGAAGCGTCTGGCCCGCGCCTCAGCCCGCTGGAGCTCTTCCACCGACTCCTGGAGCTTGGTCGACGACTCGTTGAACGTCCAGGCGAGTTCGGCGAGTTCGTCTGAACCCCTGACCTCGATACGGGTATCGAGCTCGCCCCGGCCGATGCCGGCGGCGGCCCTGCGCAGATCGCGTACCGGGCGCAGCACGCTGCGGGCGGCGAGCAGGGCGGGTACCAGCGCGATCAGGAGGGCGGGCAGGGCGCCGTCGCGGGCCGCGGTGACCATGGCGTTGACATTGGCCTCCTCGGTGGAGAGCCGCATCACGGCGTAGAGGACGAGCCCGGTGGGCCGGCGTCCGTCGCCCCGGTCGAAGACTGCGGGCATCCCGATCGTCAGCCAGGGATCGCCGTCCTTGACGACCCGCTGGAAGGAGCCGTGCGCATCTCCACGGGCGGCGTTGCGCAAGGCAGGCGTGATCACGCCGGAGGTGGGCCGGTCCGAGGACGAGACCCGGATCCTGCCGTACTCGGCGAAGACGATCCAGGGGTGCGGCTTGCCGTCCCTGGCGAGGGTCTGGCAGGTCCGCCGCAGCTGCTCCGCATCCACCGGAAGGGTCACCGCCTGTGCGGCGATCCGGTCGCGGAACTGGTCGATGGCCGTGTCCTGGGCCTGCTGGAGAATGGCTGAGCGGGCCTCGCGGTAGGTCAGGGTCGCGGTGGTGACGGCGCTGATCGCGGCGACCAGCAGGAAGGCGCCTATGAGACGGGTCCGCAGTCCGAACCGGGCAGCGAACAGCTTCATGCGAGCGGTCCGAAGCGGTAGCCGAAGCCGCGGACGGTCTGGATGTAGCGCGGGCTGCCCGCCACGTCCTCGATCTTCTGCCTCAGCCGCCGCACACAGGCGTCGACCAGGCGCGCGTCTCCGTGGTAACTGTGCTCCCAGACGTATTCGAGGAGCTGCTGCCTGCTGAAGACCTGCTCGGGCGAGGCCGAGAGGTGGAGCAGCAGCTTCAGTTCGGAGGGCGCGAGCAGGATGCGCTGCCCCGCCTTGGCGACGGTGAGCCCGGCGCGGTCGACGGCCAGTTCGCCGTGGAATTCGATGCCGCCGCGCCCCGCGGGTTCGGCGAGCCTGCGCAGTACGGCGCGGATCCTGGCCTCTATCACTTCGGTACGGGCGGGTTTGACGATGTAGTCGTCGGCGCCGGCCTCCAGCCCGACGACCACGTCGAAGTCGTCACCGCGCGCCGTGAGCATGATGATCGGCAGCTGGCTGGTCTCCCGTATTCGGCGGCAGACCTGCACCCCGTTCACTCCGGGGAGCATGAGGTCGAGGAGTACCAGATCGGGCCGGAACTCGCCCAGCGCGGCGAGCCCCTCCTCACCTGTTTCGACGGCCCTCAGCTCATGGCCGCGCCGTCGCAGGCCCAGCTCGACCCCTTCACGTACGGAGGGGTCGTCTTCGATCAGCAGCACGCGAGGCATGGCAGCAGTATCCCAGCGATCAAGGTGTGGATTCGAACCGGTGAGCGAGCCCTGGGGCCGGCGGGCTCACACCCGCCGCAACCGCCCCCGGCCCGCCGCGATCACGGCGCTGATCTCCCGCAGCCGGAGCGGCCGGGCCAGCAGCGCCACCGTGAGCAGGAGTACGACGGCCCCCGCCCCCACCGCCGCGAAGTCCCCGTACCCGGCGCAGGCGCGGGCGGCCAGGAACCCCAGCAGCCCGGCGGGCACACTCGCCGCCACCAGCCGGACCTGCGCCCACAGGCCGGGCGACCGCAGCAGTGCGGGCCGGGCGGCGCCGCTGCCGGAGACCCTGCGGTGCAGCACGTACGCGGTGACGCCGAAGCCCACGAACAGCGCCACGGAGTACGCCCCGGCCATCCCCGTCACGGCCCAGCGGACCGGCAGCAGCAGGTACGCCACGACGCAGAGCCCGGCGTTGAGCGCCGCGATCACCAGATTGAGGAGGAACGGGGTGCGGGTGTCGCTCATCGCGTAGAACGCGCGGGAGAGCACGTACTGCCCGGAGTAGGCGATCAGCCCCGGCGCGAACGCCATCATCATCCCCGCCATCACCGTGATGTCCGCGCCGCCCGTGCGCCCGTAGCCGTACACGGCCCCGATCACCCACGGTGCCAGCGCGAACAGCGCGGCCACCGCGGGCACCACGACGGCGGCCGAGGTGCGCAGGGCGTACGAGACATCGCGTCGCACCCCCGCCAGGTCGTTGTCGGCGGCCGCCCGGCTCATCCGGGGCATCAGCGCGGTGACGAGCGAGACGGTCACGATGCCGTGCGGCACCACCCACAGCTGATAGGCGTAGCTGTACGCGGTGTAGCCCACGCCGCCCGCCACATGCTGTTCGGCGGCGTGCTGACCGGTGGCGGTGGAGAGCCGGGTGACCACCCAGTAGGCGATCTGGTTGGTCAGCACGAGCATGACAAGCCAGCCGGCCGCGCGCAGTGGCCGGGTGAGGCCGCTGCCCCGCCAGTCGAACCGCGGCCGCCAGCGGAACTTCGCGGCGCGCAGAGCGGGCACCAGGGCAAGGGTCTGCACGGCGATCCCGGCGGTGGTCCCCCAGCCGAGCCACTGGGCCTGCGCCGGGGTCAACGTCCCGTCGGAGCCTGCCGCGACGGTCAGGTAGATCCCGAACACCGCGATGATCACCACGTTGTTGAGGACGGGGGTCCACATCATCGCGCCGAACCGGTCGCGGGCGTTGAGCACTTGGCCGAGCAGCGTGAACAGTCCGTAGAAGAGGATCTGCGGCAGGCAGTAGCGGGCCAGGGCGACGGTGAGTTCGGCCTGCTCGCCGTGGTAGTCGGGGGCGTAGACCGAGACGATCCACGGTGCGCCGACGACCGTGATCGCGGTGAGGGCGAGGAGCCCGATCGTGCAGAGGGTGAGCAGCCGGTCGGTGTAGGCGGCTCCACCGTCGGCGTGGTTCCTGGCGGCCCGCACGAGCTCCGGGACGAAGACGGCGTTGAGCGCGCCGCCGATGAGCAGCGTGTAGAGGATATTGGGCACGGTGTTGGCGACGGTGTATCCGTCCGCCTGGAGTCCGGTGCCGAGCGCGGCGACGACGACCGCCGAGCGTACGAAGCCGGTCGCCCGGGAGACGATGGAGCCGGACGCCATGACGGCGCCGCTGCGCAGCACCGAGCCGGACGTGCGCCCTGCGGCCTTCGCGGAGGCCGCCTCGGTGGCCGTCATCGGCGCGCCAGGTACGCCTGGAACGCCCGGTACAAGGTGTTGTTGGCGGCTCCGCCCACCGATGTCTCCCACTCTCCGAGGGTCTCGACGACCTGACCACCGGTGCCGAGCTTCCAACGCAGCAGCCCGAAGGGGCGGTCGTCGGGGTCAAGGGTGGAGGGTACCCCGCGCATGTCGTGCACATCGGCACCGAGCCCATGGGCGTCGAGCATCATCTTCCACTGCAGCGCGTTGCTGGGCCGGACCTCGCGGCGGTGGTCGGCGGAGGCGCCGGTCTGGTACCAGACCCGCCGACCGGTGCTGATCATCGTGTGGGCGGCCAGGATCTCGCCCTGGTGGACGGCGAGGTAGAGCCTCATCCGGCCGGGGTGTTCGGCGTTGAGTACGGCGTACTGCTGCTGGTAATAGGCGAGGGAGCGGCCGAGCCGGAAGCCGTCGCGCTCCTCGGTGATCCGCAGCAGGCGGTGGAATTCCGGGAGTTCGGCCGCGCCGCCGATGACGATCCGCACCCCGGCCTTCTGCGCTCTGCGCACATTGCGGCGCCACTCCTGGTTGAGCCCCGACCACAGCTCGTCGGGGGTCCGTCCGGCGAGCGGCACCCGGAAGACGTAGCGCGGCTGCGCGTCGGCGTCCTCTCCCCCGTCGCCGCCGCAGCGGCGCCAGCCGCGGGCCCGGAGCCGTTCGGCGACGGCCGTACCGAGCGGGTACACCTCGGTCGCGAGTACGTCGCTGACCTTGCGGCCGGGGCCGGTGGCGGCTTTGAGGCGGGCGGTGTCCCAGCGGCGGTACGCCGGCGAGGGGCCGATCCGTACAGCGAAGGCACCGGACTTCCGCAGGTGCGCCATGAGCGGCCGCAGCCACCGGTCGACATCGGGATCGGCCCAGTCGGCGACCGGACCCTCCGGCAGATACGCGAAGTACTTGCGGGTACCGGGGAATTGCCGGTAGAGCACCAGCGCGGCTCCGGCCAGTTCGCCGGAGTCGCCGTGCCAGCCGAGCATTTCGGAGGCCCATTGGTCCTTCACCGGGGCCCAGGACGGATATTGCAGAAAGCTCGCGTCGGTACGGGTGGAGACGAAGGCCCGGTGCTCGGCGGCGGTCAGGCCGCGTATCCGCAGCTCGTGGTCATGGCCGCGGTCTCGGGTGGCGAGCAGCGCTGACATGTTCGTGGCCCTCCCTGGTCGGCCCCGCCGTCGGTCCCGCGGGGCTGCACAGGATGCTCACAGCGGTCCATGACGGAGCCGAGCGGCGAATGTGACCGGATGATGACCGTTGCGCTGCGGTGCATGTCACACAGGGGATTTCCCGGTTTTCAGTCGATTTGCGGAACCTATCGTCGGGTGCATGCCTCTCCACCGGTGAGAAGCAAGGCCTTGGAGGTTTTTCCGTTGTTCTCCGCACGCCGGCGCATACGCCGTACCACCCCGCTCGTCCGCCCGGCCAGGCTCACCCTGATCGCCGGTACCGCGGTGCTCGGCGCCACGCTCACCGCCTGCTCCGGTGCCTCGGCGTCGGACTCGGACAAGGGGGCGGCCGGGGTCGCACCGGCGCACGACACCAAAATCTCGGTGAACCTCCAGGGCGCCAAGGCCACTCCGGGGCAGCCGGTGAAGGTGACCCTCGGTGCCGGAAAGCTGAAGGCGGTCACGGTGAGCGCAGCCGCGGGAGACGCGCTCACCGGCCGGATATCCGCCGACGGCAGGACCTGGACGTCGGACCGGGTGGCCGCGCCCGGCACCACGTACAGCGTCGAGGCGAAGGACGCCGAGGGCGGCAGCGACAAGGCCGGGTTCACCACCGCCGGGGCCGACAAGGTCAACAAGCTGACGCTGGCCCCCGGCAAGAACACCACGGTCGGCATCGCCCAGCCCCTGTCGATCGTCTTCGACAACCCGGTGAAGGACCGGGCGGCGGTCGAGAAGGCCCTGAAGGTCTCCACCTCGAACAACACCGAGGGCTCCTGGGGCTGGCTGCAGGACTACTCCGGCAAGGACCGTGTCGACTGGCGGCCCAAGGAGTACTGGAAGTCCGGTACGAAGGTCACGCTCGACGCCGATCTCAACGGCATCGACTCCGGCCCGTCCGGCGGCTGGTTCGTCCGCGACTACCGGACCACGTTCACCATCGGCGCCGACCAGGTGGTCAAGGTCGATCTCGACCGTCACCGGCTGGCGCTGAAGCGGGACGGGAAGACCGTCATGGACGTGCCCATGTCGGCCGGCACCCCGGGCGGCGAGAAGGCGTCCTGGCGCGGCACGGCCGTGCTGATGGCCAAGGAGGGCACGATCAACATGCGCTCCGAGACGGTCGGCCTGGGCGATGCCTACGACAAGATGGTCGACTCGTCGATGCGGCTGACCTGGTCGGGGATGTACGCCCATGCGGCACCGTGGAACGCCGCCTACTTCGGGGTGGCCAACCACAGTTCGGGCTGTGTCGGGATGAGCGATGCCAACGCCGGCGCGCTGTACCAGCAGGTGCGGGTCGGTGACCCGTTCGAGATCACCGGCGCCGACGCCAAGGGCACGGTCGCGGAGGGCAACGGGTACGGGGCATGGAATGTGACCTGGTCCGACTGGCAGGCGAAGAGCGCACTGAAGTGAGCCGCGGGGCCGCGCCGGCAAGCCGTCGGCCTCCCGCGGCCGTGGCGGTCTGCACCTGCTGCCCGCACTCGGCTGATCACGTGTGCGGGCAGCAGGTGGGTGGCCGGGCGGGCCCCCTTGTTGCGGGAGAACGCCCGGCCGGACCGGGTGGTTACCGGACGTCGTAGGCGCGGGTGATGGTCTGGGTGACCGCGTTGCCGTTGGCGTCGGTGAAGGTGGCCTTCGTCGTGACCTGCTTGCCGGCGGCGCCGGTGTGGTCGAGGACGGCCGTCCACTTGCCGTCCTGCTGCTCGGTCGGCGCCTGGGTCCAGGTGGTGCCGCCGTCGTAGGAGTAGGACAGCGAGGCCGCCGTGATCGCGCCCGGGGTGTACCCGGCGTGGCCCTCGACCGACAGGCCGACCTTGATGCCGCTCTGCGCGGGCAGGGTGTTCATGCCGTCCACCGGCAGGTCGTACGCCGGGTGGAGGATCGGCAGGCCGCGGGAGTAGACGTCCGGCTCCCGGTGGGAGCGGAAGCTCCAGGTGGTGTCGGCAGCGGTGGAACGCAGCCAGTTGCGGTCCCCGGTGTAGATCTTCTCCAGGTGCTGGGTGAGCTCGTACGCGGAGTCCTCGTCCGGCACCTCGAACACGCCGTAGGGATAGGCGAGTCTGCCGATCTGCTCACCGTTGCGCTTCAGCGACATCTTGCCGAGGTCGCCGAAGGACCCGCCGTAGGTCCAGTGGTCGCCGGAGCCGTCGACCCAGAGGGCGTTCTGGATGCCGAACAGGTTGCCCTGCCGCTCGGCGGCCAGCATCAGGTTGCCGTCGGCGTCGCGCGCCGCGCCCGGCCGCAGGGGGCCGCCGTACCACTCCTCGGCGCTCCGCTGTCCGGCCTGATAGATGCGATCGTGGTCCGACATGAACGCGGCAAACGGAAAGCTGGTCATCGCGCCGTGGTACCAGGCGTCGTCGCCGGTCGTGTAGTAGGCGGTGCGGGTACCAGGCACGTGGACCGTCTGGAACAGGCTCACGGGGATCTGGGTGCCGCTGCTCCCGGAGGGACGGAGGAACAGCGCGTCGATGTAGTCGGCCTCCTTGCCCATGGCATGCCACGTCTCGGTGACCTGGGCCAGCCGGGAGTCATTCGGCTGGTAGGCCTGGTCGGAGTGCAGCGGGCCTTCGGTCGGGAACGACAGGTTGTAGACGTAGGGCGAGCCGTCCTCGGAGCCGGTCGCGCGCCAGGTGGGCCGGAACTCGAAGGTGCCCTTCTGAGCGCGCCCGTCGATGTCCGCGTAGAACTTCTGCACGGCGCCGCCGGCCGTGAGTGTTCCGCTGAGCTGCCAGGTGTCGTCCCACGTGCGGGCGTAGTTCAACGTGGTGCCCTGCAGCGTCGAGGGGCGGTTGGTGTGCAGGCTCAGCTGGTGGGCCTTGCGGGCGTCGAGGACGACGGTGGTGTCCTTGGTGATCCGCATCTGCGGGTGGGCGAGGTAGCTGACCGATTCGGGCGTGTTGCTCGCGTCGGGCGTCGCCACGAAGCTGCTGAGGGCGTAGTCGCCCGGGCGCACACGGTAGGTCTGCTCGGGCGCACCCGCGTTGGTGCGGCGCTCGCCCTCGTCGGAGTCGATGCTGGCGACGTCCAGGGAGGAGGCGCCGGTCGCGGGCTTGCCGTTGCGGTCGACGACCTTGACCCGGAGGGTGACCGTCTCGGGCTGGACGTAGAGGGTGACGGGCACGGAGACGTGCACATCGCCGCCGGTGGCCAGGATCCGGCCGGTGACCGCACCGTACTGGGCGGGCTTCAGACGGGCGGTGGGGTCGATCTGCAGCGGCACCTGAGCGGTGGCCCCCGCCGGGACCGTCACCTTGTTCTGCTCCGGCTTGATGATTCCGGAGGTGACGTCGCTGCCGTCGTTGCCGTGCACACCGCTGAGCTTCAGATGGAGCGTCAGGTCGCTGTCGCTGGTGTTGGTGAAGGGCACCTGCACGGTGGTGCGGTCCGACGCGTCCTGCGGCCAGTTGTAGCTGCCGGCTTGGACAGCCGGCGCGGAGAGCGCCTTCTGGTTCACCGCGCCGAACACGTCAAGCACCCCACCGCCGGTCTGGTCGGCGCCGGCGACCTTGCCGCCGGTGCGGGCGGAGGAGACCAGGGCAGCCTTGATCTGCTGCGCGGTCCAGTCCGGGTGCGCCTGGCGGATGACAGCTGCAGCGCCCGCGACATGCGGGGTGGCCATGGAGGTACCCGACATCGTCCGGTAGGCATAGACGCCGCGGCCGCCCGCGGCCGCCGCCGAGATATCGACGCCGGGGGCGGCGATCTCGGGCTTGAGGGTGTGGGTGACGGCCACCGGACCGCGGCTGGAGAACTGCGCGGTGGTGTCGTCGCGGTCGACGGCGCCCACGGTCAGCACGCCGGGCACACAGCCGGGCGAGGAAACGGTCTCGGCGCCCGGGCCGGAGTTGCCGGCGGCGACGACGAACAAGGTGTGCTTGCTCTTCGACAGCTCCTGCGTGGCCTGGGCCATCGGGTCGGCGCAGTCACCGATCCTGGGGTTGCCCAGGCTCATGGAGACGACGTCGGCCTTCTGGTCGACGGCCCACTGCATACCCGCGATGATCCAGGAGTCCAGGCCATAGCCTGCGTCGTTGAGGACCTTGCCGACGAGCAGGGAGGAACCGGGGGCGACGCCCTTCTTGCGGCCGTCACTGGCCGCTCCGGACCCGCCGACCGTGGAGGCGGTGTGCGTGCCGTGGCCCACATAGTCGTTGGTGGTCTTGGAATCCGTGAAGTTCTTGGACGCGTCCACCCGGTTCACCAGGTCCGGGTGCTCGGCATCCGCGCCCGTGTCCAGCACGGCGACCTTGGTGCCCTTGCCGTCGTAGCCGGCCGCCCAGGCCTCCGGCGCGTGCACCTGCTTGGTGGACTGGTCCAGCGTGGCCTCGACCTTGCCGTCCAGCCACAGCTTCTTCAGCGTGGAGCCAGAACGTGAGCGGGTGTTGGTGATGTCCTGCCAGAAGGCGGCGGCGGTGTCCTTGCCTGCCTTGAGCGCGACGCCGTCCACAGCGGGGAGGCTCAGGCCCCGCTCGGACCCGCGAGGGGCCGCCGGCGCGCTGTCGGCGACGTTCACACTGTTCCGGTAGGTGGCGATGAGCGGCAGCGTGTCGGTGTGTGTGTCGTCGTATCCCTGGCGGATGAGCCCAGTGACATTGAACAGCTGCTCGTCGACCTTGCCCTCGGCGATCGCCCGGGAGGCGCCCTCGGGGTAGACGTAGAGGTCCTTGCTCCTCTGATAGGTCTGGACTATCGGCTGCGTGCCGTCCTCGCGGGGCAGCACCGCCGCCGAGCTGTGACCCGACCTGTCCGTGGTCACCAGCACCTTGTCGCCGGTGACGAGCGTGACCGTCACCTGCTTGCCACCCGTTGTTGCGGTCCCACCGCCGACGATGGGCTTCCCCGAGGCACCATCAGGCGGTGTATCCGCCGCCCCGGAAGGCGTGACCGCCGTGACGGCCAGGACGGCGGCGGTCGCCGTGCCCAAGGCCATACGCGTTATGGAACGCATGAATCTCCCTATGTGAGCCATGAACATGTGCCAAACTGCGGCTGCAGCCTGTCAGACGTGTGGATTGATTAGGGATGCCGCGTGTGACGGGTTTCCCGCATGGCGGATTTCCGTCACGCGGTCACTTCCATCGGCTCGGTGGGACTTCGGACCTGACCGGTGGGGTACGCCCGGCCGGAACGGCGATCCCGCTCGGGGACGTCGGCCCGCCCGCGCCCTGCACCCCGTCGAGGTCACCACCAACCGGTCGCCGGCGTCGTCAGCGGGCTCGCCGTCGTCGTACCCGCGCCGCCGCACCGGTGCATTCCTTCAGCCAGAATCACGTCCCACCGGCGGTGAAGCAGTAACCCGCCAAGAGTTGGCGGCCGCCCTCGCTCGGCGACCATCAAGAGACCGAGCTCCCCGGCCCTCAGGCCGAGGAGGAGGTCAGAGCCAGCCCGCACGTGCGGCGTGCCATCCGAGTTGCAGGCGCGAATCCGCTCCGGCCAGATCCATCAGACGACGTGTCCGCCGCTCCACGGTGCGTATGGAGAGGCCGAGTTGGGAGGCCGCCCGCCGGTCGGAGATCCCTGCCAGCAGCAGGGCGAGGACCTCCAGTTCCCCCTCGGTCGGCTGCTGGTCGGCTGTCGGCTCCGCGCGCACGCCCGTGGTGGTGGTGTACAGCGGCCGGGCCTGGGCCCATTCCTTCTCGAAGAGATGGACCAGGGCCGTCAGCAGGCCGCTGCGGTGCACCACGATCGCGCTCGGCTCACCGCCGGAGTCCGCCATGTCCAGTGGCACCATGGCGCGCTCCCGGTCCGACACGACCATCTTCAGCGGCAGCGAGTCGACCAGGCGAAGCTCGAGGCCCGCCGTGATGGCCGCCCGCACGTCCCGCGCCACGTCGTGACCGTCGAGATAGCTCTTGGCAGCCACGACCCGGAAGTCGACTCCGCGGTCCAGCGCGGAACTCTCCGACAGGTCGGCATCCTCGCGCCGCACCGCGATGGGCGCGCCGACGAGGAAGACGAGCAACTCCCGCTGGGCGCCGCGCTGCAGTTGGTGGAACCGGTGTGCGACCTGCTCCACACCGACGACCACCTCCACGACGCTGCCCGCAGGGTGTGCGGCGGTGCTGCGGTACTGCTCGGTCAGCATCGAGAACGCGGTCTCGGCCCGGTGCAGCGCGTTACGCTGCTCGACGAGGAACGGGGCCAGGGCCACCGAGGGTGGTGTGAGCCGGTAGCGGGCGGGCTGGAGGCCAACTCCGCAGGCGGCCGGGTCAGGTGCCCCGCTCTCCGCCTCGGTGGTGACCGCCACCAGGCCACGTGTCGCCAGATCGAGCAGGATGCGGGCGGTCTCGGCCTTCTCGATTCCGGTCTGCCGGGCGAGGTCCTGCGCGGAGGCTGTCGGGCGGGCCAGCAGTGCTGTGTAGATGGCCTCTTCGGCCGGACCCAATCCCAGCGCCTGCAGCATCCGGCTCCTCCTCGGGCGGCCACCGTGTCCGGCCCCGGCGCAGCTCGCGTGGACCGAGCGGAATCTCCTCAGCCGAACCCTACCCCGGTGTCAGGATGTCGCCATTGGCTGTTCACCTGGTCTGCACCCCACCATTGGCTGGGGTGAGCCATGCGGGCTGCCTGAAGGCTTGGCGGTTTCGACGCAGGACGCCGGCTGATCAGCGAGGCCCTCGGCGCTCCTCGTCGAGCCCGCTGCACAGTTCAACCGCCCGGTTCGTCGAGCCCGCTGCACAGTTCAACCGCCCGGTCGCTCGCTTCCACGGTGATCGGACCCCGAAGGAAACGTGCGGGTCAAGCCTCGTCCGGCTCGACCCGCACACCGCCCGCACCACGGCCCCGCCGCCCGCGGTCAGTCCGTCAGATGCTCCAGGATCCGGTGCATCCCGCTGTTCCAGTTCTCCTTGAGCGCCGCGACGGCCGCGTCGAGGTTGCCGCGCTGCAGGCACTCGGCGATCCGCTCGTGCTCCACCGCCGAACGCTCCAGGATGTCCTGGTCGCCCAGAGCCACCCGCTCGTAGCGGTGCATCGTCACCTTCAGAGAGGTGATCAGGTTCATCAGGCGGTTGTTCGTGCAGCCGGACAGGAGCAGATCGTGCCACGCGTCGTCGTAACGCTCTATGACGTCGTGCGGCGCCTGCGGGGCCGAGAACGCGCGCGCCTCCTCAAGGAGGCGGGGGGCTGTCGCCGCCAGGTGCTCGGGATCGCTGGACTCCAGGGCGAGCGCCTCCAGCGTCGCGACGATCGCGGACAGGTCACGGAACTCCTGCGGGCTGAGCGGCGTGAAGCGGAAGCCCTTGCCGCGCTCGCTGGTGATGACGCCCTCGCGCTCCAGCGTGATCAGTGCCTCGCGCAACGGAGTACGGCTGACGCCGAGTTCGGTGGCCAGCTGTCCCTCGTTGATCGGCTCGCTGGTTGCGATCGTGCCGCGCCCGAGGCGTTTGATCAGTTCCTCCTTGACCTGTTCGCGCAGCGGGCGATTTTCGATTGGCATGTGAGGCTGCCCTCCCTTTCGGTCCGGTCGATTATCCGCTACCGGCGGGTCACGCGGTACCGGCGCCGTCGACCGGGATGATCGCCCCGCTCAGGAACGCCGAGGCGTCGGAGGCGAGGAACGCCACGGTCTGGGCGATGTCGCGGGGCTGCCCGATCCGGCCCAGCGGCCGGTCGGCGGCGTCGGCGTAGAACGCGTCGGAGCTCTCGCCCAGCTGGCGGGCCTCCTCGGCGAGCATCCCGGTCGCCGTGTCACCGGGGCAGACACAGTTGACGCGGATGTTGTCGGGGCCGTGGTCGATGGCCATGGCGCGGGTCATGTTGACGACGGCGCCCTTCGACGCGCAGTACGAGACGGCCCGGCCGCCGCCGCGGATGCCCCATCCGGAGCCGGTGTTGACGATGGAACCGCCGCCGCGCGCCGCCATCCCCGGGATCACGAGGCGGCTCATCAGCATCACCGAGCGGATGTTCACGGCCATCACCAGGTCCCAGTCGTCCTCGGTGATCTCGCAGACCGTGGAGCGGCGGATGATGCCGGCGTTGTTGAAGAGGACGTCCACGCCGCCGAACTGCTCCTGCGCCGTGTGCACGACGGCCTCGCAGTCCTCCCGTCGTGACACGTCGCAGCGGACGAAGGTCCCTCCCGTGTCCTTCGCGGTGCGTTCGCCGCCGTCCGTGTCGATGTCGGCGATCACCACGCGGGCGCCGAGCTCCGCAAGGACCTGGGCGGTGGCGCGGCCGATTCCGGCTCCGCCGCCGGTCACGATGGCACGCTTGCCGTCAAGGGAGATCATCTTGGGCTCCTTCTGGCAGTAATGGGAGTCATAAGGGGTCATCCGGCCAGGCGGTACAGCGACGTGCGCCGCCTGCCGGTGATGACGGGGAGGTGGCCGGACAACTCCGCGTCGAGCGCGTCGTCGCCGGTGTCGAGGAGAAGCGGGCGGCCGCCGAGCGCGGCCAGTTTCTGTTCCGTGCACAGCACGAGCAGGCGCTCGCGCCCGCCCGCCGCGCGCAGGACGCGCGGCGAGATCTGCTGGTTGCCGCGGCCGAGGAGGAAGCCCTGGCCGCCGATGGGGGAAAGGGCGATCCAGGCCGGGCCGATGGCGAGGAGGGTGTCCTCGCCCGCGTCGCGCGCCACGATTCGCGTTCGGTGGCCTGGCCGCAGACGGAGCACGTCGACCCCCGCGAGGGAGACGTCCGCGCCGAGCGTCGCCGCGACCGCCCGGGTGGTGCTGCCGGGGCCGAGCACGAGCAGCCCGTCCCCGACGCGCTCGGCGACGTCGGTCGCGATGCCGCCGACCGCTTCATGCGTGGTGGCGGTACTGCCGGTCTTGCGCTGCTGTACGCGGACCGGCACATCGGGGACGGGCAGCCACCCGAAGAGCCGTGAGGTGACGCGGCCCTCGCTCAGTGCGTCCTCGTCCCGGTCCATCACCTCGGCGTCCCGCAGCCGCACGGTGCTCCTGCGGGCGAGCCACGCTGCCGCGACCTCACCCGCGGCGCGCGGGCTGATGGCGAAGACGGCCGAGTGCATCTTCACGCCGGTCGGTACGCCGAGGACCGGGCAGGGCACGTCATGGAGGGCGCCGAGCACGTCCCGCGCGGTGCCGTCGCCGCCGGCGAAGAGCAGGAGCTCGACGCCCTCGGCGACGACGGCCCGCACCGCGGCGGCCGTGTCCTCGGCCGAGGTGTCCCGCCCGGCGCCGGCGGTGTACACGACCCGCCCCGCAAGCCCTGCGACGGCGACGGAGTCAGCGCCCAGCGGACCGGCGGCGGTGACGATGAGGAGTCCGGAGCCCGGCGGATGACCGGCCGGAGCGATGAGCCCCGCCCCGGCCTGCGTGCCGCTGAGCTCGTTCGGCGCGGGATCCTCGGTGGCGTCGGCCCGGCGGCCGGGCACAGGGGGTGGCGTGCCCTCCCGCATGGTCGCGAGGGCATGTGCCGTGCCGTCCGACGCATCTGGACGCCTGCCCGGCGCGGAGGCCGTCGGAGCGGCGCTCGCCTGTGTGCGCCGGCCGGGCGCGGGGTGCGCCGCCGCTGTCGGCTCGCTGCCTCGCCCGGCCCGCGCAGGATCCCTGCCCCCTTTCAACTCCCCCGAACGCACGGCCAGTTCAGCCAGAGCCGCGGCGGCACGCGCCCCTGCCAGAGGGCGTGCGCCCAGCGAGAGTGCCAGGCGGGGCCGGTCCGGGCCGTCGGTGCCGCCCAGGCCCACCCGGCCGCCGAGGCCGGCGACCGGGTTGACCACCAGGCCGATCCTCGTCACCGGCCGGCCTCGCCGAGGACCTTGCGGCGGTAGGCGCGCCAGGAGACCGCCCAGGTCGCCGGGGAGTCGAGGGCTTCCGGGCGGACTCGGTGGATGGTCGAGCGGTGCGGCGCCGTGCGTACGGTCTCCGGGTCCTCGTAGGCCTCACGGGCGATCTCCGCGAGGATCGCCGCGTACTCGTCGAGGTCGGCGCGCGTGTAGGACTCGGTCGGCTCCAGCGTCATGGGTTCCGGCACGACGTACGGGTGGTGGCTGGTCCAGTAGTGCGTACCGAAGTCCGCGGCACGCAGGCCGATGTCCTCGGAGTGCAGGCCGGTGTCCTCGTGGAGCTTCTCCCAGCTGTAGCGGACCTGCTCGATGCGCGGGCGCCCCGCCGCGTAGGGGATGGAGACGCCGGGGATCTGCCGGACCTTGTGGAGCAGGTAGTTGTTGTTGAGGACGGCCGTCTCGGCGGCGGCCCGCAGGCCCTGCGCGCCGAGCGACATGATCCAGGCGTAGGCACGGACCAGGTTCGGCACGACGCCGTAGAACGGCCGCATCTTGCCGACCGACTCGGGCCGGTCGTCGTCCAGACGGTACGTGCCCGCCTCCGCGTCGAACTCGACCGTGGGGCGCGGGAGATACGGAGCGAGGTCCGATGTCACCGCGCACGCACCCGCCGCCGGGCCGCCGCACGCGTGCGGCGTCGAGAACGTCTTGTGCAGATTGAAGTGGCACAGGTCGAAGCCCGCGTCCCGGGCGCGCGTGATGCCGAGAATGCCGTTCGCGTTGGCCTGGTCGTACGAGCACAGGCCGCCCGCCTCGTGCACGATCCGTACGAACTCCTCGATGCGCGGGTTGTAGATGCCCGTGTCCTCGGGGTTCGTGATGAGGAGCGCCGCCGTGCGCGGTCCGGCCGCCGCCTTGAGGGCCTCGATGTCCGGGTAGCCGTCCGCGTCCGGGTGGAGCGTGATGACCTTGAAGCCCGCCGTCTTCGCGCAAGCCGCGTTCGACGGGTGGGAGAAGATCGTCGTGATGACCTCGTCGCGCTGCTCCAGCTCGCCGCGCGCGGCGAAGTAGGCGCGGATCATGGCGACGTTCGTGTAGATCGCGGCGGAGCCCGCGCCGGGCTGGAGCGAGACCCGGTCCATGCCGGAGATCTCCTTCAGGAGCTGCTCCAGACTGTGGATGATCCCGAGGACGCCCTGGACCGTGTCCTCGTCCTGGAGAGGATGCAGCGCCGCGATCCGCGGATCGCGGACGAACTGGTCGTTGACCTTGGGGCTGTACTTCATGGTGCAGGTGCCCTGGCCCACGTCGATGTTGAGATCGGCGCCCAGATTCTCCTGCGACAGGCGCAAGTAGTGGCGCAGGACCTGTTGTTGGGACATCTCCGGCAGCGCGGGCGGTTCGGCGCGACGCAGGGCGGCGGGTATCTCGGCCTTCCCGATGGACGGGTCCGCGGTCGGTACGAGGACGCCTCGCTCGCCCGGCGAACCGAGCTCGAAGATCAGCTTCTCGTCCCAGGATGCCTGCTGGAAACGGCGGAGGCGCGGCTTGTCGGCGATGCGTGCCTCCTCGGGGGAGACGGACACGGGCACGTGTGGGGCGGTCACTTGACGATCTCCTTCAGGGTCGCGACGAGCCGGTCGATGTCGGCCTTGGTGTGGACTTCGGTGACGCAGTACGTGGCCTCGCGCTCGCCGGTCGGTACGCCGCCGAAGATGCCCCGCTCCTTCAGGTCGGCACGGATCTCGGCACCGGTCCTACCGCCCGTGTAGCGGACGGTGAAGTCGGCGAAGTGCAGGGCGTTGCCGTACGGGACCTCGATACCGGGCACCTCGGCGAGGCGCCTGCGGGCGTACGCGGTGAGCGCGAGGATCGTGTCGCCGATCTCCCACATGCCCTGCGGTCCCATCAGCGCGAGATAGACCCCGGCACCGATGCCGTGCAGCGCGGCGGCCGTGCCGACCCACTCCTTGCCTTCCTCGCGCAGCGCGAACGAGGTCCGCTCGTAGGCGACGTCGCCGAAGCCGTACTCGCCCTCGACGGTCGTCGGCACGAGGCCGAACAGGCGTGACGGGTACTCGGCGACCAGCTTCTCCTCGTCGCGCGTGGCGATGAAGCCCGCGTTGCCGCCGCCGAAGCTCTGGTGGAGGCCGAGCGGCTGGATGTCGCCGCACGCGATGTCGGCGCCGTACGCGGAGGGCGGTGCGAGCACGCCGAGCGTGAGCAGATTGCAGCCCACGACGAACAACGCCCCTGCTTCGTGGGCGAGTTCGGCGAGGCGGGGCAGCGCCTCGTCGACGATGCCGAGCGCGGAGGGCGTGTCCGCGTACACCGCCGCCGTGTCGCTGGCGGCGAGCGCTTCACGCACCGCGTCGAGATCGGCGCAGCCGGTGTCCGGGTCGACCGGGACCACCGTCACGTCGTGGTCGGGGCGTACGTAGTCACGTATGCGGGACAGCTTGTCGGCGTCGACCGCGGTGGCGACGAGGACGCGGCGGCGGCCCGTGATCCGGCCTGCCATGCGCAGGGCGGTTCCCGATGCCTGGAAGCCGTCGTACACGGGGACGTTGACGATCTCGACGTCGAGCAGCTCGGCCATCATCGACTGGTACTCCCACAGCGCCTGGAAACGGCCGTGGTCCTCGTAGGGCTCGCCCGCGTACGCCGTGAGGAATTCGCTGCGGTTGACCACCTCGTCCACCACCGCCGGTACGTGGTGCTGGTAGCAGCCGGAGCCGAGAAAGCTGAGCGCCTGCCGGGTCGAGGTGTTGCGGCCGAGCAACTCCTCCATGTGGCGGGCGAGTTCGGCCTCCGAACGCAGCGGGGCCGGCAGGTCGAGGGGGCGGTGCAGCCGGATGCCGTCCGGGATGTCGGCGTAGAAGTCCTCGACGCTCGCCGCGCCGATCTCCTCCAGCATTGCCTTCCGTACGGCCGGTACCGCGTTCGGGATGTAGGGGTGGGCACAGGGGTGGACGGAGTCCTGGGGTGACGTCATGCCGCGCCTTTCGCGTGAGCCGACTCGGTCAGGTCAGTCATGAACCACAGCAACAAAAGTCTTTGGGTGTACACCTCTTGACGGCGGGCTCCGTCATTCAGTGTTCTGAATACAGCATTAGGCATTCAGGCTCCAGGAGGCAAGAGTGTCAACAAGGCCCACCCGACGGGTTGTTCTGGCCACAGGTCTCGCGACCGCGGCATCGTCACTGGTCAGCGGATGTGCCATGGGCGGCGCGGGCGGCAAGGGCGCCCGTGACATCGGTGGCGGAAACGATGACGAAGGGGGCAAGGTCGGCGGAAAGATCACCGTCTGGTCGTGGGACGTGGCCGCCAAGGCCATGAAGCGCTTCGCCCGCACCTTCGAGAAACGCCACCCCGGCACCACCGTCGACGTCGTCGACATCGGCTACGACAACGCCTACGACAAGATCACCGTGGGCCTGCGCGGCGGCTCCGGCCTCGCCGACGTCCTCACGGTCGAGGGCAGCCACATGCCGCGCTACACAGGCAACTTCCCGAGCGGCTTCTACGACCTGACGAGCCTCGGCGGCCGCTACGGAGGCGACTTCGACCGCGCCGCGTGGCGCACCGTCACCGGCGAGGACGGCGCGGTCTTCGCCCTGCCCTGGGACATCGGCCCCTGCGCGCTCTACTACCGCACGGACCATTTCCGCGCCGCCGGAGTCGACCCCAAGTCTCTGCTGACCTGGGACGACTACGTGGAGGCGGGCATCCGCATCAAGAAGGCCACCGGCCGCAAGCTGCTCATCATGGACTCCACGGACCCCGGGATCCTGCCGATGCTGCTCCAGCAGCAGGGCCAGTCCTACTTCAAGGGCGGCCGGGTCGCGGTCGACACCCCTGAGGCCGTCAAGGCCCTGACACTGATGAAGACCTTGCACGACAAAGGTCTCGTCGACTACGAGAAGGGCTGGGACGGGCTCGTCACCGGCACCAAGGAGGGCAAGGCCACCACCACGCCCACCGCCGCCTGGTGGACGGGCACACTCACCGACGAGATGCCCGAGCTGAAAGGGAAGTTCGAGGTGGTGCCGCTGCCCGGATTCACCGCCGACGGGATCCGCACCTCGAACATCGGCGGCTCCACGCTGTGTGTCCCCGCGCAGAGCAAGAACCCCCAACTGGCCTGGGCCTTCATCCAGTTCCTGCTGACCGGCAAGGCGAACCAGGTCTCCATGCTCAAGCAGGAGGGCCTGTTCCCCGCCTATCTGCCCGCACTCGACGACCCGTATCTGAGCACGAAACAGGAGTACTTCGGCGGCCAGGCGGCCCTCGACGTGTTCGCCCGGCTGGCGCGCAACATCCCGCCGGTCGAGAACAACAAGGACGACGCGAAGGCCTCCGACATCATGGTCTCCGCCGTCACCGGCGTGATGCTGCGGGGCAAGGACCCGCGTGCCGCCCTGGACTCGGGCGCGCGGCAGCTCGCCGCGGCCACCGGACGCGAGAGGGTGAAGTAGCCCGATGGCCGTCCACACCACCTACGACCGGCCGGTCGCCCCCGCCCGTGCCCCGGCCGGGGCACGCCGCAGGCGCCGACGCCCCACCGCCTGGATCTTCGCCGGACCCGCGGCCGCCCTCTTCGCACTCTTCTTCGCCTATCCGCTGGGCGCGAGTCTCCTGCAGAGCTTCACCACCGAGGACGCCGGCGCCACCCACTGGGTCGGACTCGACCAGTACCGGCGCATGATCCACGACCCCGCGTTCCTGGAGTCCCTGTTCAACACCGGGATCATCCTCGTCGTGCAGGTCCCCGTGATGATCGGCCTGGCACTCGTCCTCGCCGTCCTGCTCAACCAGTCCTGGCTGCGCTTGCGCGGCACCTGGCGAGCGGTCCACTTCCTGCCCGCCGTCACCACACTCGTCGCGTACGCCGTCGTCTTCCAGGTCCTCCTCAAGACCGACGGCGGCCTCGTCAACCAGATACTCGGCGCCGTAGGCATCGGCCAGGTCGACTGGCTCAACAGCCCCACCTGGGCCCGCGTCTCGCTGATCGCGTCCCTGACCTGGCGCTGGACCGGCTACAACGCCGTCATCCTGCTCGCCGGACTCCAGGCCATCGGCAAGGAGCAGTACGAGGCCGCCGCCATCGACGGCGCCACCACCGTCTCCACGTACACCCGCGTGATCCTGCCGCAGCTGCGCCCGGTCGTCCTGTTCTGCGTGATCACCTCCACCATCGGGACACTCCAGCTCTTCGACGAGAACTACGTCCTCACTCGCGGCGGCCCGGACGACGCGACCCTCACCCCGGTCGTCTACCTCTACAAAGTCGGCTTCCAGCAGCTCGACTTCGGCTACGCCGCCGCCATCGCCTGGGTCGTCGTGGCCCTCATCGCCGCGATCTCCGCCCTCCAGTACGTCGCCTTCGGAAGGGAGCGCCGCCGGTGACCACCCTCCAGCAGGTCCCCGTACGGGTCCACCCGGCCCGGCGCGCCGGCCGCTACGCCGTACGCCTGTTCCTCGTGGCCGGCGCCGTCGTCAGCCTGGTGCCGTTCCTGTGGATGGCGATCGCCGCGACGCACTCCACATCGGACCTGTTCCGCTCGCCGCCGCCGTTCCTGCCCGGCGGCCGCCTCCTCGACAACCTCGTGCGGCTCCAGGACACCATCGGCTTCGGGAGAGTCCTCCTCAACAGCGTCGGCATCGCCGTCGTACACACGGTGCTCAGCTCGCTGATCTCCGCCATGTGCGGCTACGGACTCGCCAAGTACCGCTTCCGCGGCCGGGGTCTGCTGCTCGGTGCCGTGCTCGCCACGATGATGATCCCGTTCCAGGTGCTGCTCGTGCCGCTGTTCCAGATGATGGCGAGCGTCGGCTGGATCGACTCCTACCAGGCGGTCGTCCTGCCGTTCCTGGCGAACTCCTTCGGCATCCTGCTGATGCGGCAGGGCTTCGTCGACTTCCCCGACGAGCTCCTCGAATCGGCCCGTATCGACGGCGCCGGCGAGCTGCGCACCTTCTACCAGGTCGTGCTGCCGTGTGTGCGCCCGCAGCTCGGAGCCCTGGTCATCTTCACGTTCATGGCGCAGTGGAACAGCTTCATCTGGCCGCTGCTCATGCTCAACTCCGAGGACAAATACACCGTGCCCGTCGCGCTCAACACCCTCACCGGTCTCTCCCATGTCGACTACTCGGGACTGATGCTCGGCTCACTGCTCGCCACGCTTCCGCTGATGGCCCTGTTCCTTCTCTTCCAACGGCAGTTCGTGGCCGGACTTCTCGGTGGGGCGGTGAAGGGATGAGCCGCCTGACCCGCGTCCCGGGTGTCCTCTACGGCGGTGACTACAACCCCGAGCAGTGGCCCGAGGACGTCTGGGCCGAGGACGCCGAGCTGATGCGCGAGGCCGGCGTCACGATGGTGACCGTCGGCGTTTTCTCCTGGGCACGGCTCCAACCAGGCCCGGACGCATGGGACTTCGCCTGGTTCGACCGGCTCCTCGACCTGCTGCACGCTCATGGCATCGCCGTCGACCTGGCCACCGCGACCGCGTCACCGCCCGCGTGGCTGGTCCGCGCCCACCCCGAGATCCTGCCGGTGACGGCGGACGGCGTACGTCTCGAATTCGGCTCGCGGCAACACTATTGTCCGTCCTCGCCCGAGTACCGCGCCGCCGCCCTGTGCCTGACCCGCACCCTCGCCGAACGCTACGCACACCACCCGGCCCTCGCCCTGTGGCACATCCACAACGAGTACGGCGACCATGTCACCGAGTGCTTCTGCGCCCGCTCCGCCGACCACTTCCGGGCCTGGCTCACCGACCGCTACGGCACGATCGACGGCCTCAACCACGCCTGGGGCACCGCCTTCTGGTCCCAGCGCTACGGCACGTACGACGAGATCGAACCTCCGCGCACCGCGCCGGGACCCGTCAATCCGACGCAGCTCCTCGACTGGCGGCGCTTCTGCTCCGACGCCCTCCTCGACTGCCACCGCGCCGAGCGCGAGGCACTCAGGGAGCTGAGCCCGGACACCCCGGCCACCACCAACTTCATGTCGATGTTCAAGGCCCTCGACTACTGGAAGTGGGCAGCGCACGAGGACCTCGTCTCCGACGACGCCTACCCGGACCCCGCCGACCCCCGCGCCCACGTCAACGCGGCCCTCAACTACGACCTGATGCGCTCCCTCAAGGGCGGCAGACCCTGGCTGCTTCTCGAACAGGCGCCGTCCGCGGTCAGTTGGCGGCCGGTCAACGTCCCCAAGAAGCCCGGCCTGCAACGCCTCTGGTCCCTCCAGGCCCTGGCCCGCGGCGCCGACGGCATCATGTACTTCCAATGGCGCGCCTCTCGCGCCGGCGCCGAGAAGTACCACAGCGCGCTGCTCCCGCACCGCGGCACCGCCTCCCGTGGCTGGCGTGAGACCGTGCGCTTCGGCGTCGAACTCGCCCGGCTGGGCGAGGTCACCGGTGCCACCACCCCGGCGGACGTGGCGATCGTCCTCGACTGGGACTCCTGGTGGGCGCTGGAGGCCGACGACCACCCCTCGGCCCGTATGCGCTGGCCCGACCTGCTCCGTCCCTGGTACGCCGCGCTCCACGCCCGAGCCGTCCCGGCCGACTTCGTGCCCCCGGACGCCGACCTCGACGGATACCGGGCGGTCCTCGCGCCCAACCTCCACCTCCTGAGGCCCGAGAACGCCGACCGCATCGCCGCCTACGTCCGCGGCGGCGGCCACCTCGTGTGCGGCCCCTTCAGCGGCATCGTCGACGGCCACGACCACATCCACGACGGGGGCGCTCCGGGACCGCTGAGGGACGTACTCGGCGTGTCCGTCGACGAGTTCTGGCCGATTCCCGACGTCGGGGCGGTACAACTCGCCTCCGGAGCCGAGGCCACCTTGTGGAGCGAGTGGATCGAACCCGACGCCCCCGACACCGAGGTCGTCGACTCGTACGCGACCGGAGAACTGACCGGCCGCCCCGCCGTCACCCGCCACCCCTACGGCACCGGAACCGCGTGGTACGTGAGCGCCCACCTCGGCAACGGCATCGCAGCCCTGCTCGACGACGCGCTGCGCGCCGCGGGCGTACGCCCCGTGCTCGACGTCCCCGAGGGGGTCGAGGCGACCGTGCGCTCCGGCACGCAGGGCACATACCTCTTCGTCCTCAATCACAGTGACCACGACACTCGGACGCAACTGACCGGCCCCTACGCGGCCGGCGGCACCGATCTGCTCACCGGAGCCGCCGTCCGCGACTACATCCGCCTCGGCCCGCTCGGCGCCGCAGTCCTGCGCATCGCCACCGACTCCCTTGGAGAGACCGACCAGTGATCAGACACCGCCCCCTGAGCGCCCTCACCGCGCTCCTCCTCGTCGGCGGCGCCCTCGCCGTGCCGCAGGCGGCCTCCGCCCACGGGCGCCCGACACCACCGCCCTCGTACGCCGACGTCCTCGACCTGCACGGCACCCCCGCCGCCGCCCTGCCCGGCGACGACGAGGACAACAACCCCGTCACCGTCTTCGCCGACCAGGGCGCCTGGCACGCATACGCCCTGCCGAAGACCGGCGACAACGAGGCCTACGGAGGCTTCTCCGGGCCCCTCTACATCGCCCAGGAATACCCCTGGTGGCTCAGTAGGTCCTTCAGTCGCATCCGCCTCACCGAACACGGCCGCACCTTGGACCTGGCCGGCGGAGGCACGCCACGCTTCACCTCGCTCCCGGGCCGGCTCCTCCAGTCGTACGACCTCGGCCGCGGCCTGCGCCTCACCCTCGAACTCCGCTTCGCCACCGACCGCAGCGCCCTGGTGCGGGCCGAGGTCCGCAACACCGGCCCGGCGCCCCGCGCGCTGGGCGCCGACTGGACGGGCAGCCTGCTGCGGCCCGCCGACCGGCCGATGCGCGACGCGCCCTCGCTGACCGCCACCGGCTCCGGTGTCGGCGTCGGCTTCGCGAAGGTCCGCGAGACCTGGGACTACCTCACCGACGGCACGGAACGCTTCGAGGTCACGCACAAGGACGCCGTCCGCACGACGGTGGACGGCGACACGTACCGCACCGAGGCCGCGGAACCGGTGACCCTCGCGCCGGGCCGCTCGCACAGCTTCGAGTGGACCGAGTCCTACACCTTCACCGCCGCCGAGCGCGCGAAGGAGAAGGTGAAGATCCGTGACGTACTCGCACACCCCGATGCCGTCGTCTCCGCCTCCGACGCGCGCTGGCGGGGCTATGTCGCCGGGGTGACCCAGGGCGTGCCGGCGGATCGCCGGCGCACGGCCGTGAAGTCGCTGGAGACCCTCGTCACCAACTGGCGAGGCGCGGCAGGGCAGATCAAACATGACGGCATCACGCCGTCGATCTCCTACAAGTGGTTCACCGGCGGCATCTGGGCCTGGGACACCTGGAAGCAGGCTGTGGGCACGGCACGCTTCGCGCCCGACCTGGCCGAGTCGCAGATCCGCGCCATGTTCGACTGGCAGATAAGCCCGCACTCCACGACCCGCCCGCAGGACGCCGGGATGATCCCCGACGTCATCTTCTACAACGACCCCTCGCGCGGCGGCGGCAACTGGAACGAGCGCAACTCCAAGCCCCCACTGGCCGCCTGGGCAGTCTGGGAGGTGTACGCGAAGACCGGGGACAGGGCCTTCCTGCGCGAGATGTACCCGAAACTCACCGCCTACCAGGCCTGGTGGTACCGCAATCGCGACCACGACCACAACGGCCTCGCCGAGTACGGCGCCACCGTGGACCCCGCCAACAACTCGCCCGAGGAGCGGCGCCTCGCCGCGGCCTGGGAGAGCGGCATGGACAACGCGCCCCGCTTCGACGCCGCCCTCGGCACCGACATCATCGCCAACCATGCGGCCGACGGAACACTCCTCGGCTACTCCCTCAGCCAGGAGTCCGTCGACCTGAACTCCTATCTCGCCGCCGACCAGGGCTACTTGGCGCGCATCGCGGGCACGCTGGACCGCGGCGCCGACGCCAAGCGGTGGAAGCAGCGGTCCGCCGCCACGTCCGCCGCCGTCCGCACGACGATGTACAGCCCCGCGGACGGCTGGTTCCACGACATCGCGCTCGACACCGGCGCACCGCTCACGGCCCGCGGACGCGGCATCGAGGGCGCCGTCCCGCTGTGGACCGGCACAGCGTCCGAGGCACAGGCCCGTGCCGTGCGCGACAAGCTGACGGACCCGGGCGAGTTCGCCACCACCGTCCCGTTCCCGACCGTGGCGAAGAGCTCCCCCTACTTCTCGCCGACCACGTACTGGCGCGGCCCCGTCTGGCTCGACCAGGCATACTTCGCCCTCGGCGGCCTGCGCCGCTACGGCTACGCCAAGGATGCGGACGCTCTGACGGACCAGCTCCTCACCCACGCGTCGGGCCTCGCGGGCAACGGACCGATCATGGAGAACTACGACCCGACGACCGGGGCGCCGCTCAACTCGCCCAACTTCAGCTGGTCCGCCGCGCTGCTGCTGCCGATGCTGACAGGAGGCAGGTAGGAGGCCCCGTTGCTGTACACGGGCCGCTCGCCTCGATCCCGCTGCTGCCGCGTACCTCGGCAGGCGTCCGGCAGTCCGAGAAGTACGCATCGAAGCAGCACATCCGGTGCGCGGACAGGCTCCACAGCGCACTGACCAGCAACGAGGCAAGCGGCACCTTCGTCGCGAATCTCTACGACGAAGGTGCCGCCCGGCCCCGGCACGCTGGTCAGTAACGCCCCCTATAGCTTCCGCGGACGGACGCCTTGCCCGGCCGTTCCTCCGCGGACCCGGAGCTGTTCTCCGCCGCCCATGGTGTCCCGGCCGGTCGCCGGCTCGCCCTGGTGATCGACACGCTCGACCCGCTGTACATCGAGCACAGCCCGGCCGGCTCGCAGCTGACCTTCTCCCCGCCCCCGGCGGGCCCGTCGTACAGGACCGCCGACTCGCGCGAGAAGTGATCACCGGCTGCTGCCGGACGGGCACTGCTCCTCGGAGACCGCTTCGCAGCGGGTCCCGGCTACTGCACTCCCGGCAGCAGCGTTCCTGGTTCGGCCGGTGCGACCTCCACGGCCTTCGTCTTCGGATTGCGCCGCTCCTGCTTGGCCACCCAGGTCGCGAACCAGGAGAGCAGCATGCACATCCCGATGTAGATCGGCGAGATCACCATCACCACCGGGATGAAGGGAAGATCGTAGTCGAGGTTGGACGCGATCAGCTTGCCCGCGTGGAGGAATTCCTCGTAGGTGATCAGATAGCCGAGCGAGGTGTCCTTCAACGCGACCACCAGCTGGCTGATGATCGTGGGCAGCATGGCGCGCACCGCTTGCGGGGCCAGTACGAACGTGGTGACCTGCGTCTTGCGCATCCCGAGGGCGTACGCGGCCTCGCGCTGGCCGCGCTCCACCGAGTTGATCCCGGTACGGAACACCTCGGCGAGCACCGAGCCGTTGTAGAGCGTCAGGCCGGTGACCAGCGCGGGCAGGGGCTGCACCTTGAGGGCCACGAAGATGAAGAAGATCATCACCAGTACGGGCATGGCCCGGAAGAACTCGACCAGAAGCGTGGAGAGCCGACGCACGGCCCGGTGCTCGGAGAGCCGGCCGACGGCGAGCACCGCCCCGAGCACGAGGGAGAGCACCGCGGCCAGCGCGAACGCCTTGAGGGTGTTGCCCAGTCCGCGCAGCAGCAGCTCCTGAATGCCCTTGTATTCGAAGGGTGTCCATTTGGCGCCGGCGAACTGTCCGGTGTCGATGAGCAGATAGACGATCCAGCCGAACAGGGCGAGGATCAGGGCCGTCGACACGAACCCGTACAGGCGGTGGCGCCTGCGGGTGACCGGGCCCGGGATGTCGTAGAGCGCGGTGGCGGAGGGCGCGGTGCGGGTGGTCATCGGGCGACTCCCCAGCGCTTCTCCATCACGTTGAAGAGCGCACTGATGGACAGGGTGATGATCAGGTAGCCGACGGCGATCCAGACGAAGGTCCAGATGATGCTGTACCCCAGCTCGTTGAGGGTCTTGTAGGTGCCGAGCAGCTCGGTCACGCTGAAGGCCCCGGCGATCGCCGAGTTCTTGGCGAGGGCGATCAGCGTCGAGCCGATCGGCGGGATCACCGAGCGGAACGCCTGCGGCAGCACGATGTTGTTGAGCGTCTGGCCGAACGTCATGCCGAGGCTGCGGGCCGCCTCGCCCTGCCCCCTCGGCACCGTGTTGATGCCGGAGCGCAGTACCTCGCAGATGAACGCGGAGGTGTAGCAGCCGAGCGCGAGAACCGCGAAGACCTTGAAGGGAAGCACCAGCCCGAAACGTGGCAGTCCGAGCAGGACGGCGAAGAAGAGCAGCGTCAGCGGGGTGTTGCGCAGCACCGTCACCCAGACCGTGCCGAGCACGCGGAGCGAGCCGACGGGTGCCACCCGGCAGGAGGCCATGAAGAAGCCGAGGAGCAGGGCCAGGATCGAGGAGTAGAAGGTCAGCTCGACCGTGCCGAGGAAGCCCTTGCCGTAGAGCGAGAAGTTCTCTGTGAGTACGTCCATTGGTCGATGCCCGCCCTCTCAGGTCGCCGGGTAACGGTCGATGGGCGGCGGAGTCGGCGCGGGCACCCCGGACAGGCCGAGCGTGGCCTCGAACGCCTTCTTCCAGTTGCCGTTCTTCTCGTTGGCCTCCAGGGCGTCGTTGAGGGCGAACCGCAGCGCGTTGTCGCTGCGCGGAACGCCGATGCCGTACGGCTCCTCGGAGAACGGCTTGCCCACCACCTTCAGCTCCTTGGGCGCCTTGGCGGCGAAGCCCAGCAGGATCGCGTCGTCGGTGGTGACGGCGTCGACCTGGTAGGTGAGCAGGTTGTCGACGCAGATCGAGTACGTGTCGTAGGCGACCAGGATCGCCTTCGGGTAGTCGGCGGCGATGCGCTGGTACGGGGTCGATCCCGCCGCCGAGCAGACCGTCCGGCCGGCCAGGTCCTGCGGGCCGTTGATGTCGTGCTCGTCGGTGCGCACGAGCAGCGACTGCCCGGCCATGAAGTAGGGCCCGGCGAAGCCGACGAGCCTCTTGCGCAGGGCGTTGATGGTGTAGGTGCCGACGTAGTAGTCGATCTGGCCGTTCTGCAGTGCCGTCTCGCGGTTGGCGGAGGCGATGGTCCGGAAGCGGATCGTCTTCGGGTCGAAGCCGAGCGAGGCCGCCATCATCTTGGCGATCTCGATGTCGAAGCCGGAGTAGACGCCGGTGGCCGGGTCCTTCTCGCCGAGGTAGGGCTGGTCCTCCTTGGCCCCGACCCGGAGGTATCCGCGCTTCTGGGCCTTTTTCCAGGTCGGTGATCCGGGCAGCCGGAAGGCGGTGTCGACCTTGTACACGGGCAGTTGTTCGGGCTTGGGCCCCTTCACCGGCGGGCTGCCCCCCTTGCCGCATCCGGCGGCGAGCACGGCGAGCAGGAGAGCGGCGCAGGCGGCCAGAACTTTTCTCGTACGCAACACGGAGCCCCCCGTCAGTGCTTCAGGATCTTGGACAGGAAGTCCTTGGCGCGGTCACTCTCCGGGGCGGTGAAGAACGCCTCGGGAGTGCGGTCCTCGATGACGCGTCCGTCGGCCATGAAGATCACACGGTTGGCGGCGGAGCGGGCGAAGCCCATCTCGTGCGTGACGACGACCATCGTCATGCCGTCCCGGGCGAGCTGCTGCATGACCTCCAGCACCTCGTTGATCATCTCCGGGTCGAGTGCCGAGGTCGGCTCGTCGAAGAGGAGCGCCTTGGGGTCCATGGCGAGGGCGCGGGCGATGGCCACCCGCTGCTGCTGGCCGCCGGAGAGCTGGGCGGGGAACTTGTCGGCCTGCGAGGCGAGTCCGACCCGCTCCAGCAGTTCCCGGGAGCGCTGGTCGGCTTCGTCCTTCTTCCGCTTGCGGACCTTGAGCTGGGCGAGCGAGACATTGTCCAGCACGGTCTTGTGCGCGAACAGGTTGAACGACTGGAAGACCATGCCCACTTCGGCCCGGAGCTGGGCCAGCCCCTTTCCCTCCTCGGGAAGGGGCCTGCCGTCGATCGCGATGTACCCGGACTCGATCGTCTCGAGCCGGTTGATGGTCCGGCAGAGCGTCGACTTGCCGGAGCCCGAGGGGCCGATGACCACCACCACCTCCCCGCGGGCGACGGTGAGATTGATGTCCCGCAGTACGTGCAACTGTCCGTAGAACTTGTTGACGTCCCGCAGCTCGATCAACGGATCGACGGCCATACCCTGCCCCACCCACTTGTCGCTATGTCGAGGTCAGCGCAAACTATCCAGCGCGAAAAGGGACTTCACCTACGACACGCACAAATGGGGCATAAGGCGTCTTATCCGGTTGCGGTGAGAGCCCTACCCCTCGGCCGATTCCGAGTACACCTGCGAGAGCTCGGGGCTGCCCGCCATCGCCCAGTCCAGCCCGGCCTCGACCACATCGATCTCCCGCCCCGAGGCGAGCCGCACCACGGGCTGCCCGCTCGGCCAGATGTTCCAGACCGCACCCGGGACATTGCGCACCAGAACCGTGCCGAGGTAGAGCCCCGCGTCATTGCCCAGCCAGGGCAGCTCCTCGGGATCGTCGCGCCAGCGCGGCGGCAACTGGTCGAGAGCCGCCAACGAGTCCGGGCTGTCGTCGAGTTCGAGCCCCCGTTGCCCTGCCCGGACACGCAGCAGCTCGCACTCGGCAAGCAGCTCGGCCACGCCCTCGGGATCGGCCGCGACGGCGGCGGCGAGCCCCGCCCCTCGCGTACTGTCGTGACGCTTACGCCAGTTGTCCAAGAAAGGGATGTTCATGATCGATTCCCCTTTGGTGCGTTGCTACTGAATACGGGCCCGGCCTGGGCGGCACCACACACACCCGGCGTCGAGCAGCTGGCCCCGGTCAGCGTCAGTTCACTCACGTTCACCGTGATCATCTCCCACTCGACTCCCACCGGGCCCCCATCGCGTCAACTTGGCGAAGTGCGAACATCAGCCCACCATGACACAAAACCGGCCCCGGGTCGCTGCACCTTGGGGGGTGTGGACGGCGACCCGAGACCGGCAATCAGGACCAACGACAGAGATCGATTCTCGTTGATCACCCATCAGAGTGAACAAACGTTCGAATCTGCGACAGTAGCGCTCGCTGTGCGGCATATGTCAGGGGGCCGCAGGGCGATTTCAGCACCCGCTCCAGCAAGTGTGGCGATCATTCATGATCAAAAAATGCCGGAAAGAAGCTGCTGACTTGTGATCATGCAGGTCACAGCGTTTGTCGATGAGGCGGGCGGACCGGTCGCGGGCCCCGTATTTGTAGGCTGCGGCGTCGGCGGTGCGCGCAGCGGACGCGAGAAGTCGCGCTGCTTCCGGCCTGTCACGGCCGCTGGCGGTATGGAAGGTGGCCAGCGGGTCCACGAGGAGCTGCGGTGCATGCTGTGCGACCTTGCCGTACTGGGCTGCGAGCCTCCAGGCGGCGGCCTCGCCCACTGCCTTCCTTGGATCGGGCACGGCGCGCGCAGGGAGGCCGAGGGAAATGTCGTAGCCGCCGATGGCCGCGGAGATGGCGGGCAGGGCGGCGTGAACGCGCCGCTCGGTGCCTGTGTATCCCGTGGCCGGGCGTGCGTGATCCACGCCAAGGGCGGCGGCCAGTGCCTCCAGAGTGCTGTCGCTAGGGTGGCGGGGCCCGCGCTCGATGGCCCGGACGGCAGCGACTGACACGTAGGCGGCAGCCGCGAGTGCGGTTTGAGTGAGGCGGCGCGATTGGCGAGTGGCGGCAATCCGCCGACCTGCCTCACCAGTGCTTTCGGCGAGCAGGCGGCTCCGTCCAGGGCGATACCTGGAACCGTACCCAGCGCTCGTAGCTCCGGGCGCGAAAACGGTCTCACCCCCACAACTACGAGTGAGGCCGATGCGGTTAGCCGTCAGCCGCGGGTGATGTCGAGCAGGTCGTGGAGGCTGGAGATGCGCCAGTCTGCTGCTGCCGCCTCGGGCCGCTCCGCCCACAGATAACCCCACGGGCCCCGGCGAAGATGCGCGGTCCGCAATCCGGCTGCAGCAGCGGGAGCCACGTCGTTGGCAGGGTGGTCGCCGACATACAGAGTCTCCGTAGCGTCGGCCTGGGCGGCCTCAAGGACTCGTGCGAAGAACTCGGCGGACGGCTTGGCCACGCCCCACGCTCCTGACGTGGCGAGTGCGTCGCACGGCAGGTCGAGTTCCCGCAGCAGCTTCCCAGCTTTAACGGTCTGGTTTCCGGCGATGACGACACGGACGCCCTGCTTACGTAGAGCGGCCAGGGCAGGCCGGACGTCTGGGTACAGGTCCGTCTCGTCGAGCCGCTCTCCGCGGCCCGCTGCTTCCCGTGCCGCATATTCGGCGGCGACATTGATCCCAGGGCGGATGAGCCGCAGGGCTTCGGCGTTGTCGTAGCCGGCGGCGACGACGGCGCCGACGAGCGCCGAGACGGTGTGCCGCGGGGTGCCGAGCCAGTCGGCCCAGGAGGCCCAGTAGCGGTCGTCGCGGACGAGGGTTTCACCGATGTCGAGGGCTACCGCACGGATCATGGACTGATCCTATGGCGCTGTCAGTCCTGCCCCGTAGCCCGTTCCCATGCCGATCACGCCTTCGCCTGCGACGCCTGTGCGCTCCCCCGCCGCGGTGAATGCGGACATCCGCGCGCTGTGGGCGGCCGGCCCGCTGTCGCCGGAGGGTGAGGCGCGGTATCGGGAGCTGCTGGTGGAGTGGGCGGCCGCGGTCCGGGCGGATGTCGTCGCAGCGGCCCGACCTGCGCGGCTCCGTTCGATTGTCAGCGGTGCCGTTTACGATCCGGCCGTGGCAATCGATATCCCTGAAGACCTGATCATGCTGGAACGTTCCGCCGCTGAAGAGCAGCGCAAGGCCCTCGCCGAGCCGTACACGGAGGAGGGGTGGGCGCCGTGGCGTGAGGCAGCGGCGAAGTTCCAGGCCGCCGTGACCGCGCACGCCGAGGCGGCCGGGGTGTCCCGGTTCGAGCTGGAGATGGCCGTGAAGAAAGCAGTCCTGCACCCGAAGCCTGAGGACGGCTGACGCAGCTCCGCCTCGCCCCTTGGCGCTGTCCTTGGGGCGAGGCGGGAAGCAATCCCCTTGTCGTGGGCCGCAGCCCGGGGGTTGATATGTGGAGTCTACGAGGCCCGTACGACAACCGGCCCGGACAGCAGGTGGCCCCGCCGACGGGGGTGACAGCGAGGCCATGGCCAGTGTGGCAGGGGACTGTCCCGTGAGAGCGAACCTTGAGCGTTTGTCATCGAAGGCTGAGGGCGTGATCAGCGGCTTGCAGTTGCGATGAGGCGTCGCAGCGTGGCGTGGGCGGGTGGGCCCCAGGTGGGCTTGCCGCCGGGGCGGCCGTGGACGCCGGCGTCTCCGATGAGGATGCAGGCGAGGGCGCGCAACACCGCCCAGCCGCGGGCGCGACGCAAGGTCGCGGCGTCCGGGGCCGGCTGGTAGGCCCCATAGAAGCGGTCGGCGGCGCCGTCCGGCAGCAGTACCCAAGGGGCGGCGAGGTCGCAGGCTGGATCGCCTGCGAAGAGGTCACCGAAGTCGATCACGCCGCAGAAGGTGCCGTCCGCGGTGAGAACGTTGGCCGGATGCAGGTCGCCATGGAGCCACAGCGCTGGGCCCGCCCAGTCGGGCGCGGCGGCGGCGTCCTCCCAGACCGCGCGGACGGCGTCCGGGTCGGGGATCAGCCCCAGCTCGGTGGCCGAGGCGAGCTGCTTGGCGAACCCCTCGGCATGGTCAGCCAGCGGCCCCCCGCGATCACGACCGGCGGGCGCCCCGGTGGGAGCGGGTCGGTGAAGAGCCGTCAGGAAGGCGGCCAAGGTGTCGGCCGCCTCCGCCGCGCGCGTGGCGGGGGCGCGGTCGGCGGGCTCGCCCGGCACCCAGGTGGTGACGATCCAAGGCCGCGGAAACCGCTCGGAGGGCTCGCCGAGGCGCTGCGGTACAGGGACGCGAAGCGGAAGGTGCGGAGCGAGAGCCGGCAGCCAGGCATACTCCTTGCGTAGGAGCGCGTCCGCAGACAGCGTCGCCCAGGGCAACCGGACCGCGAGGTCGTCGCCGAGCCGCCACAACTGGTTGTCCCAACCTCGCGCGCCGAGCTTCAAAGGGTGATCGGCCAGGTCAGGGTGCTGGTCACGCAGCAGGTCCCGGACCAACTCCGCTGTGATCTCGGTCTCGGTATGGATCATGCGGAGCAACAGTAGTCGGACGGTGATCCGCCGTTTGTGACGCCCAGCACTCTGTGCCGCTCAACTTTCGATGGCACGAACTCACGATCATCAACCTCCGATGGCAAAGACCAAGGTTCGGTGGCACAAGGAGTGCGCCACGAGGCGCTATGCAATCGAGTGGAGGTGAAAGGCCACCACCGCCGGGTCGTCGCAGCGGCCTGGTGAAGCTGGGGGCAGCCTGACCCGGGGAACGCCGGGGAGGGTGGCAAGCGGCCCCGACAACGGCGGGACGTGCCGGGACCACCGGACGGTGCGGGCCCGTCTAGCGAGGTCAGAAGGTGCAGCGAAAGCGAACCAGTGGTTGAAGCTCCGTAACGACGTGGGGAGCGATTGAGGTCGGCTGCGGCCGGGGTCTGACTTGCAGCTTGTTATACGAAATCGTATAGTCCGAAATCATGAACTCCGAATCCGTTCCATCTGAGTGGTCGGCCTTGCTCGCGTTGCAGCGGGCCACTCATGCCACCCTGCAAGTGCTCGCCGCGGAGCTCGTCGACCTGGACCTGACCCCCTCCGAGATCAACGCGCTGGCCAATCTTGCCGACGGCCGGGGCCGGACCGTGTCCGAGCTCGGCGTGGCCGTGGGCACCCGCCCCACCACGCTGACGAGCGTGCTGGACCGCCTGGAACGCCGTGGCCACATCACCCGCGGCACCCGCCCGGGAGACCGCCGCGCGGTGCTCATCGAACTCACCGCCTCCGGCCGCGTGGCCGCCGCCACGATCCGCCAGGCCATCACCGACCTGGAGCACCGTGCACTCCACGGCCTGTCGGCCGATGCGATCGCCTGCCTGCGCGCCGCGCTGCAGGCCCTGACCGAGGTGCCCTCGTGACCACCCAGCCCACCGGCTTCGACGCACTGATGGCCGAAGTGACCGCGACCTCGGGGAAGTTCGGCCACCGGGAGCACGTGCACCTGACGTGGCTGGCCGTGCGACGGTTCGGCACGCATGCGGCGGTCGGTCTGGTCAGCGACGGCATCCAGCGCACCGCCCGTTACGCGGGCGCACCCCAGAAGTACCACGCGACGGTCAGTCGGGCGTGGGTGGAACTGGTGGGCCACCACGCGGCCGAACGCGGCGACGACGACTTCACCGCGTTCGCCGACCGCCACCCCGTCCTGCTGGACAAGCGCCTTCTGACCCGGTTCTACCGTCCGGCGACGCTGGCCGGCTCACAGGCGAGAACCGGCTGGGTCGAGCCCGACCTCGCCCCGTTCCCATGGGAGGAAACCGATCGGCGGCAACCTCGGGAGGAACAGGCGCGGTGACCGTAACTGGGCAACGGCCGCACGGGTTCAGCAGGTTGTGAAGACTGGCTGGGCCCGTGCGGTCTGTTCCAATCCTGCCCTGACGGGCCTCTCCCGAGCACATCTCGGCGAGTTGATCGAAGAACTGGCACCCAGATGGGAGTCCAGCCACGAATCGGCACTGCGCGAGCGCCGGGGCGGGGAGCGCCGACGTGCCGCCGGGGCCGACCCCAACCGGCGCCTGGTCTTCATCGACCGGCTCCTGGTCACTCTCGTCGCACTACGCCTCGGCTTGCCCCACGCCGCGCTGGCCCAAATGTACGGGGTTGACCGTTCCACAGTCTCCGGTGCGGTCCGCGAGATCCGTCCACTCCTTGCGGCACGCGGATTCGCCATCCCCGACCGCCCGGGCCTGCGGCTGCGTACCCTGGAAGACCTGTTCGCCTACGCCACCGCGGAAGGCGTCGACCTTCGGATCGACGGCACCGACGTGCAGGTCCGCCGGCCACAGGCCGGGCGCCCCGGCCGCAAGGCATTCGTGTCCGGCAAGCGCAAACAGAACACGATCAAGACCACCACCTTCTGTGACCACCAGGGCCGCACACTCTTCTCGGGAGTGGCCCGGCCGGGCCGCATGCACGATCAGACCGCCGTGCGCACCGAGGGCATCGCCGAGCAGTTCCGCCTCTATCCCAAGGTCAAGGCAGAGGTCGACGAGGGCTACCGGGGACTGGCGAATGAGTTCCCCGACCAGGTCAGCGCCCCGCCCGGAAAGCCGAAGGGCGACGCCCCACTCTGCGAGCAGTACGCCTGGCGCGAGCAGCGGCGCTGCCCGTTCTTCCGCTTGGCCTGCCGCGCCTCCGCACCCTGGAGACGTACCTCGGCATGCTGCCGGCCGAGGTGCAGCAGCAGATCGCCACGGTCGAGCAGCGGGGCGAGCAGCAGAGCGAAGAACCGCGGGACCGGGAGCGGTCGAGCGAAAAGCCGTGCCCTCAGTCCACCCCGGACTGGGGCATCGTCGACATCGGCATCGGCACCCACACCGCAGCACTCCACAGAGGCGACTGCTGGGCCGCCGGAAAGAAGCTGCGGCCCATCAGTCGGCAGGAGGCCCTCTGCGCCCGCACCGACGGAGTCACGGCCTGCGAGGTGTGCCGGCCGGACACCGTGCTTGGCGCGCCGCGAGAAGCAGCCCGTCGCACCCTGGAGACATGAGCGTCCCGATAGTCATCCACGGCCTCTCCCCCACGGGCGGGCGGAGCGTCACCATCAACGGGCAGATCGCCGGGCTCGCCCACGACGACCGCGACCTCGTCGAATTCCTACGCCGAGCCGGCCTCGACGACGCCTGGGACATCCTCGACGACCCGCACTGGATCGAATGGCGGGGCGGTCGGGCCCACCGGTACGAAGCGGCGTGACGAGCGCCCGTCCGCCGGACGTCAGCCGAGTCCCACGGGAACGCGCTGGGCACCTACGACGGGCCGCCCTCCGGCCTTGAGCTCGGGGACGTACTTGTAGAGCGTGGTGCGGGAGACGCCGAGCAGCTTGGCGATGGACGTCACGGACGCCTCGGAGTGTCCCTGCTACGACGTGGCTGGCTCTCCAACGTCGCCTTCACCACACCGGAACACCTCATCCAGCGCATCCGACGCGGCCTACGCCACATCCAGTACCGCAGTCACCTCATAGACGGCTGCCTCAGCGAAACCGGCCTGACCATCAGCCCCGCCTGAGCACAGGCGACAACGCGAGTTCAACCTCAGTAACTCCCAGTTGACTCCCACTTGATGTGCAGCAGATGACATTCCTGCATGTCAGACCGTATCCCTACCCTCCAGTTGGAAGAGGAAAGGGATACTCATACCACTCAGGGTCGCATCCCGGGCGTGTTAGGCACCAGAGGGCGCGCGGCCTGTCGTTCGAGTGCTGAACCGGACGCGGTCTGGTCCAGATGTTCCGGCGGAAAAGGGGTGGAGGCGAGGGGGGCCGGGCTGGTAGCTTCACGATCGTGTCAAGCCCTGAGTCCGACAGAGACTAGCCACCGGTCCGCCGGTGGCCGAACCGCTGTCGCGTAGATCCCGCCAGGTCGTGTACCGGTGGTGGGAACGCTTCCGCCCGACTGCCGCCGCAGGACCACCTCGGTGTGGGCTGCGCATTCCCCGTCCGCGCCCGTGGCGCGCTCGTACGTGCACGCGTGCACGGATTCTCCGGCACCTTCGCCTGCCGCGCGTGGCCGAGTCCCGTCCATGAACACCCGGACGTTCCGCCGTGTTGCCGCCCGTCCCGACGGGCGGGCGCGGCCCACACCCCCTGCATGGTCCATCCATCAGCCGTCCATGGGGTTCCTTCATGCCTTTTGCCGTGTACGCACTCGGGCTCGCCGTCTTCGCCCAGGGCACATCCGAGTTCATGCTGTCCGGTCTGGTCACGGACATCGCCGCCGACCTCCACGTATCCATTCCGGCCGCCGGGCTGCTGACCTCGGCCTTCGCGATCGGGATGGTCGTCGGGGCGCCGTTGATGGCGCTCTTCAGCCGGAACTGGCCACGCCGCCGCGCCCTGTTGTTCTTCCTCTGTGTCTTCAGCGCCGTCCATGTCGCCGGCGCGCTCACCCCCGGCTACGGAGTGCTCCTCGCGACGCGGGTCGTCGGCGCGCTGGCGAACGCCGGCTTCTGGGCCGTGGCCCTGGTGACCGCGGTCTCCATGGTCGGGCCCGAGGCCAGGGCACGCGCCACGTCCGTGGTCGTCGGGGGCGTCACCGTTGCCTGCGTGGCCGGAGTGCCCGCCGGTGCGGCGCTGGGCGGGCAGTGGGGGTGGCGGTCGGCGTTCTGGGCCGTGGCGCTGGTCTCCGTACCGGCCGTCGTCGTGATCGCCAGGACGATTCCGGGGACACGGCCGGAAGCCGCCCCGGCGCGGGCCCGCGTCGAGCTGCGGGCCCTGGCCCGTCCGCGGCTGCTGCTCACACTGCTGACGAGCGCCCTTGTGCAGGGCGCGACGTTCTGCGCGTTCTCCTACGTCGCACCGCTCGCCACCAGGGTCACCGGACTCGGTACCGACTGGGTGCCCGTTCTCCTCGCGCTGTTCGGCCTGGGCTCGTTCGTCGGGGTCACCGTCGCCGGCCGGGTCGTCGACGCACGGCCCCTCGCCCTCACCGCGGCCGGTCTGGTCGCGCTCACCGTCGGCTGGACCGGGCTCGCGCTGAGCGCGGGAAACCCGTTCGCGACGGTCGCGCTCGTCGCGGTCCAGGGGATGCTCGCGTTCGGCACCGGGACGGCACTGATCTCGTGGGTGTTCCGGCTGGCGGCCGACGCGCCGACCCTGTCCGGCTCGTTCGCCACATCCGCGTTCAATGTGGGCGGCGCGCTCGGCCCCTGGCTCGGCGGGCTCGCGATCGGCGCGGGATTCGGCTTCCGCTCACCGCTGTGGGTGAGCGCGCTGCTGATGGCTCTGGCGCTGGGCACCGCCTGGGCGTCGCTGGGCATGCGCCGGGCCGCCGACCGGCGGAGCCCGGACCGCATTCCCGCTGTCTGACAGCGGAGTGGATGAGGCCCCGCCCGGCGCTGAACGGGCGGGGCTGTCCTGGTCACAGCAAGCAGCCAGCAAGCGGGATAAGGACATCGACCACGGTATCGGCGACCACTGACAACGGCGGCTCGTCCGAGACGTCAGACGTCGAGGTCCACGACCACCGGGGCATGGTCGGACGCGCCCTTGCCCTTGCGTTCCTCGCGGTCCACATAGCTGTCCTGGACCGCCGCGACGAAGGGCGCGTTGCCGTAGACGAGGTCGATCCGCATGCCCTTGTTCTTCGGGAAGCGCAGCTCCCGGTAGTCCCAGAAGGTGTACGGGCGGTCGTACTTGAGAGGGCGCGGCATGACGTCGGAGAGCCCCTCCTGGCGCAGTGCGGCGAGGGCGGCGCGCTCGGCGGGGGTGACGTGGGTGGCGCCTTCGAAGAGCGCCGGATCCCAGACGTCCTCATCGGTCGGGGCCACGTTGAAGTCGCCCAGGACCGCGAACGGCCGCGGGCCCGCGGTGTCCGCCGCGACGGCCTTCTGCAGGGCCTCGAACCAGCGCAGCTTGTACGCGTAGTGCGCGTGCTCGACCTCGCGGCCGTTGGGCACGTACACCGACCAGACGCGGACCGGGCCGCAGGTCGCGGAGATCGCCCGGGGCTCCTGCGCGCCCTCGTACTCGGGGCCGTCGGGCAGGCCCTTGACGACGTCGGACAGGCCGGCCCGGGAGACCAGCGCGACCCCGTTCCACCGGCCCGTGGCGTGGACCGCGGACTCGTAGCCGAGTTCGCGGAGCGCGTCCGCCGGGAACTGTTCGGCGGCGCACTTGGTCTCCTGGATGCACAGCACATCCGTGCCGGAGCTCTCCAGCCAGGCCAGCAGCCTCGGGAGCCGGGCGGTGATCGAATTGACGTTCCAGGTGGCGATGCGCATATACGTAAACCTAGCGGCTCCCACTGACAGCCGCCGGACCGGTCGGGGTCACAGGCCGGTCGAGTCCCCCGGGGTCAGCCGGCCGTGGTCGGCGCCGCCGAGGCTGCCGATCTGGTAGTCGTAGACCGGGCGGGCCAGATCGGCGAGCAGCGCGTCGTGGATGTCGATGGCGCGGCGCGGCTTGACCTCGCGTACGTAGTCGATGACCTCGGAGATCTTGTTCCAGGGGGCCATCACCGGGAGCAGCAGGGTGTCGACCGGCTGGTCGGGGACGGTGAGCGCGTCGCCCGGGTGGAAGAGCGAGCCGTCCACCAGAAAACCGATGTTGGTGATCCGCGGAATGTCCGGGTGGATCACCGCGTGCAGCTCGCCGTGCACCTGTACGTCGAACCCGGCCGCGGAGAAGGTGTCGCCGTGGCCGACGGTGTGGACCCGGCCGGGGAAGGCCGCCGAGAGCTGGTCGGCGACGCTGCGCAGGGTCCAGATCTCGGCGGCCGGATTGGCCTCCATACCGGCGCGCAGCCGCCCCTCGTCGAAGTGGTCGAAGTGCTCGTGCGTCACCAGTATCGCGTCGGCGCCGACGGCGGCGTCCTCCTCCGAGAGGCCGCCCGGGTCGATGACGAGCGTCTGCCCGTCCTTCTCCAGACGGATGCAGGAGTGCGTCTTCTTCGTCAGTGTCAGGTGCATGGGGTTCACGGTGTTCATGGCCCCATCCTGCTACGGGCGGGGCGTCGTTTCTTCCTGAATCACGATCTGGGCGATCGAGAAGGCGGCGCTCGCGGCCGGTACGCCGCAGTACACGGCGGTCTGCATCAGCACCTCCTTGATCTCGGCCGGGGTGAGGCCGTTGCGCAGCGCGGCCCTGACATGGACGGCCAGGCTCTCCAGATGGCCGGAGGTGACCAGCGCGGTGAGCGCGACACAGCTGCGGGTGCGGCGGTCCAGGCCTTCCCGGGTCCAGACCTCGCCCCAGGCGTAGCGCGTGACGAGCTCCTGGAAGTCGCCGGTGAAATCGTCGGAGGCGGCCAGGGTCCGGTCCACATGGGCGTCGCCGAGCACCTCGCGGCGCACCTTCATGCCGGGCTCGTACGGGTCGGCGCGTCCGGTGGTGCCGGTCTCCGGCTGCGCGGTGGCGGCGGTGATCTCGGCGACGGGCAGTACGGGGGTGGAGAGCTGCGGAGTGAACGGCGGGACGGGGATGGCGGCGAGGGTGTCCTGCCAGGCAGTGGAGAAGTGGGTGAGGAGCAGATCGGTGACGGCTGCGGGCTGCTCGACCGGGGCGAGGTGGGAGGCGCCGGGGACGAGGGCGAGCCGGGCGTCCGGTATGCCCGCGACCAGGGTGCGGGCGTCGCCGGGCCCGGTGACCCGGTCCTCGGCGCCGACCAGGACGAGGGTCGGGACGGTGATGCGGCCGAGGTCGCCGCGGATGTCGAAGACGGCGAGGGCTTCGCAGGCGGCGATGTAGCAGCCGGGGTCGGTGGTGCGGACCATCTGGACGGCCCACTCGACGATGGCGGGCTGGGCGGCGGCGAAGCCCGGGGTGAACCAGCGCTCCGGCGCGGTGCGGGCCATCGGTTCCAGGCCGTTGGTGCGGACGACCACACCGCGCTGGCGGAATTCGTCGGCGCTGCCGAACCGGGGCGAGGCGGCGATCAGGGCAAGCGAGGCGACCCGGTGCGGGTGGCGCAGCGCGAGGTCGGCGCCGATCGCGCCGCCGAGGGAGCAGCCCGCGTATCCGAAGCGCTGGACGCCCAGCCCGTCGAGGGTGGCCAGCAGCCGGTCGGCGAGTCCGGTGACAGCGGAGGCCGGGTGGGCGGGGGCGCCGCCGTGGCCGGGAAGGTCGAAGCGGAGGACCCTCCAGTGCTGGGTGAGCTCCGGTATCTGCCGGTCCCACATGTGCCATGTAGTACCGAGATAAGGGCCCAGGACCAGGACCGGTGCGTCTTCTGGCCCGTCAAAGCGGTATTGCAGGGTTTCAGTCGTCGTCTCACTCACCCGCCCACGCTCCCATATCTCACACAGCTCTCACCAACTGTGCGCACCCCCTCGGGCAAAGACGCCCTGATCTGGACATTAAGCACCGCTCATGGACGGGCTGGACGCCTTTGGACGGTCGTTACGACCTATGCCATGTGGTACCCAGTGAGGGACCGAGGATCAGGACCGGGGCGTCTTCTGGCCCGTCAAAGCGGTATTGCAGGGTGTTCGGTGGTGTCTCGCTCACCCGTCAGACCCTCTCATCTGTCACGGACGCCCCTATGATTGGGGGTCGATGGATACCGTCCTGACCAGGTTGAAGACCTCTCGGGCGGCATATCGCTTGAGGCATCGGATGATCTCACGGCGGGTCTTGCCCTCCTGAGTGCGGCGTTCGTAATACGCCTGGGCGCGGGGATCGAAGCGCAGCCGGGTGAACACGATGCGGTGCAGGGCGGCGTTGGCCTGGCGGTCGCCGCCGTTGACCGTCGCCACCAAGGCCGTCACCGACGCCATCGAGGTGGAGAAGAACGCCCGCGCCGCCGAGGCCCACACCCTGGAGCCTGACAAGCAGCAGGCGATCGAGGGGGCGCAGCTGCTCGCCTCCATCGAGGCGACCGAGCTGTCCGACGTCCGCGACAAGCGGCTCCTGGCGGACCGCACCACCCAGGAGACCAAGGACCTCACCACCAGGGCCGAACAGGCCCTGTACTCGGGCGATCTGGCGCTCGCCGCGACCCTGGGGCGCAAGGCCGCGATCGGCCTGATCGACGCCCGAGGCGCCTGGACCCGGCAGGCCGCCCAGCACGCCCTGGCGGGCTCCGACGACGACATCTTCGCCTGGATCGACCTCGACCGGGCCCTCGCCCAAGCCCAGGACGACCGCGAGACCACCCTTCATGTGGCGACGGTCGCCGCACCGAAGATCGCCGAGGCCGCCCAGCTCGCCCTGGAGAGTTCCAGCTCCACGGCCGTCGGCGACTTCCTCACCAGCGGCATGAACCCGTCTACAAGGACGCGACCAGCACCATCCCGGTGGGCGTCACGATGAGCGCTAACATCGAACGGGCTAACGGGACGACCGAGGAACTGTTCCCCAACTCTACGTCACCAACACCTATGCAAACACTGGGCTGTACAACCTCGGTAACTGATCCCACTCAGTTCGCGCCAACGGGAGCCGGCATGAGTTTCACCACCCCACCGCGGCCGTTCGACATCACCGCGCTCTTCCCTCAGCTGGCCCCGCTGGCGCGCACGACGACCCGGCTGCACCCGCGGCCCGGGTCGCCGACCGTGCACGACAGCTCCGTCGGCGGGCCGCTCCTGTGGCCCGCCGACGAGCCGTGGCCGTACTGCGACGAGCCGCACGACAGCCGCGCGGCCCCGGTGGTCCACTCACCGGACGACGTCCGGCTCCTCCGCCACGACCGCGCCGTAGCGGCCGAGCGGCGGCGCCTCGACCCCGAGGCACCCCAGTGGACTCCCGAGGAACGGGCGACCTGGGAGCGGCTCGCGGACCGCCCGTGGTTCGACGGCCCGATCCCCCTCCTCCCCGTCGCCCAGCTCTACGCCCGCGACGTCCCCTTCCCGTGCCCGCCCGACGCGGACCTCCTCCAGGTCCTCTGGTGCCCCTTCGACCACAAGGAGACCGCCCACCCCCGGACAGCCCTCTTCTGGCGCTCCTCCGCCGCCGTCACCGACGTCCTCGACGCACCGCCCGAGCCGCCCATCGTCCAGCGGGACTGCTACCTCCCGGAGCCATGCCTGTTCTCACCGGAGCAGGTCACCGAGTACCCCAACCCCTTGGACCTGGACAAGGAGCTTCAGGACCAGCTGGACGACATGAGCCGCTGGGAGGCGATCGACCCCGCGCGGTACAACACGTACGCGGACGACCCGGGCGAGCTCTACCTGAACAACCTCTCCACCGCCCCCGGCTGGAAGACGGGCGGCTGGACCCGCTGGAGCCTCACCGACCCCAAGCCCCGCCCCTGCCCCGAGTGCGGCACCGAGCAGGTCCCGCTCCTCACCATCGCCTCCTGGGAATGGGACGGCGGCAGCGAGACCTGGATCGCCGAGGAGGAACCGACGAACCCGGCCCCGCCTCCCCTGGGCGCCAAGGACGGCAACTTCACCTTGATCGACATCGTCGGCGGCTACAACCTACAACTCCACGTCTGCCCCGACTCCCCGGACCATCCCCACATCGAACTGGTCCAGTGACCGGTCGCGCAGGACCGGACCTGCCGATGCCGGTCGGTATCCGCGCCGCCTTGACGCACGGCAGCAGCAGACGCTTTCGCTCCTCGAACCGGCAGTACGGTCCACCCGGACCGTCGGTTCCTCACCGGCGAGCGTCCGCTCGGCGGTCTCGGCCTGACTGCCGAAGAGCACCAGGTTGCTCAACCTCGGTAACTGATCACAGCCAGTTCGTGCCATCGGGAGCCGACATGAGTCCCACCACCCCGCCGCGGCCGCTCGACGTCACCGCGCTCCTCCCTCAACTGGCCCCGCTGGCGCGCACGGCGACCCGGCTGCATCCCCGCCCCGGGTCGCCCACGCCGCACGACAGCCGGCGGGCCGCTCCTCTGGCCCGCCGACGAGCCGTGGCCGCACTGCGAAGGACCGCACGAGTGGGACCGGGTGAACGAGATCCTCTCGCCGGGAGACGTGCGCCGGCAGCGGCGCATCCGGGCAGCAGCGGCGAGCCGGCCATACGAAGATCACCCACTGTCCCGGTACACGCCTGAGGAGCGGGCCATCGTGGAGCGGATCGAAGTCGGCCGCCCGTGGCCCGAAGGCCCGATCGCCATGCTGCCCGTGGCCCAGCTGTACGTACGCGACATCCCCCTGCTGCGCCCGCCGGGTCGGTCCGAAGCCGATCTGCTCCAGGTCCTCTGGTGTCCCTTCGACCACCCGGCGAACCCCGCAACCGCACTTTTCTGGCGCTCCGCAGCGACCGTGACCGACATCCTCGACGCGCCTCCCGAGCCACCTGCGATCCAGTTCCCCGGCTATCTGCCGGAGCCGTGCCTGCTCACACCGGAGCAGGTCACCGAGTACCCCAACGCCATGGAACTGAGCAAGGAACTGCAGGAGCAACTGGGCGACTGGAGCAGGTGGCAGGCGGCCGGATCAGCGCTGGACAGCTCCTACGAGGTCGCCCCGGACGAGTTCTATGGGGGCCATCTGTCCATCGCTCCCGGCTGGAAGGTCGGCGGCTGGACCCGTTGGGGCCTCACCGATCCCATGCCCCGGATCTGCTCCGAGTGCGGCACCGAGGCGGTCCCGCTGCTGACGATCGCCACCACCGAATGGGGCTCCGGCGGCGAGGGCTGGATCCCCGAAGAGGAGCAGGCGAATCCCACGCCGATGCTTCCTGGCCAGCCTCCGGCGAACTTCACCAGGATCGTGGTCGCCAGCGGCTACAACCTCCGGCTCCACGTCTGCCCTGCCTCCCCGGACCATCCGCACATCGAGCTGATCCAGTGAGTGTCAATCCCCTGGAAACGTAGAGGCCTTCCTTACGCGGCTTGGTCCTTCTGATGGTGCTCGGCGCGTGCTTCGCTGATGGTGCGTTCGAAATCGATTGGCGGTAGGCCGGCGGCCCCGCTGTGGCGGCGGCGCGGGTTGTAGAAGTCCGTGATCCAGGTGGCGATCTTCAGCCGGGCTTCGGCGCGGGTGGCGAACTGGTTGCGGTGGATGTACTCGACGACCTCATGGTCGCGGTCGTGGCGTCCCGGGATGTCACGGACCAGTGGGACTGGACGAAGTGGCTTCCGCACACCCAGGTTCCAGGGTCTTCCGACGGGGCCGGCACGAAACGGCTGTTCGGTGACAACCTGATGGAAGTCGAGGCACTTCTCGAAAACACCCTGGCGGGCCGGTCGAGGTTCAACCGCGAGGGATCCCCGCTCCTCGACCAGCCGCACGTCGTCATCGTGCTGGACGGAAGTTTCGTGCCGGCGGAGTCGCTGCTCGCCTCTCCGGAGGGGCTCCAGGGCGTGACCGTCGTGGAGATCGTCCCGGAAGAGCTGGACGAACCCCGCGGCGGACTGCACATCGCCGTACGGCCGGGCTGGCTACGGCTGGAGTCGGCCGCGGCCACCTATCACGGCACGCCCGACTTCCTGCCGGTCGAAACCGCGGAGGCCCTGGGCCGTCAGCTCGCCCCGTTGCGGATGGGAAGCGGCGCGGAGGACGACGAACCTCTGCTCGCCAACCTGGATTTCACGGATCTACTGGGAATCGGCGATCCGGCCGCGGTCGACACCGCCACCGTCTGGCGACCACGTTCGACGGCCGACCGGCTGCGTGTACCGATCGGCATCGGCGAGGACGGCTCGCCCGTCATGCTCGACCTCAAGGAGGCCGCGCAGGAGGGTATGGGCCCGCACGGGCTGTGTGTGGGAGCGACCGGTTCCGGTAAGTCCGAGCTGCTGCGCACCCTGGTGCTGGGCCTGGCGGTCACCCACTCCTCCGAGACGCTCAACTTCGTCCTGGCCGACTTCAAGGGTGGCGCGAAGTTCGCCGGGATGTCGGAGCTTCCGCATGTCGCCGCGGTCATCACCAACCTGTCGGACGACCTCACCCTGGTCGACCGTATGCGGGACTCCATCACGGGTGAGCTGCAGCGCCGTCAGGAGCTCCTTCGGGCGTCGGGCAATTACGCGAACCTCACCGACTACGAGAAGGCGCGCGCCGCGGGCGCCCCGCTGGAGTCCCTGGCGTCCCTGGTCCTGGTGATCGACGAGTTCAGCGAGCTCCTCACCGCGAAGCCCGACTTCATCGACATGTTCATCCAGATCGGCCGCATCGGGCGGTCCCTGGGCGTGCACCTGCTGCTGGCCTCGCAGCGCCTGGAGGAGGGCCGCCTGCGCGGCCTGGACACCTACCTGTCCTACCGGATCGGCCTGCGTACGTTCTCCGCCGCCGAGTCCCGTACTGCCCTGGGTGTGCCCGACGCGTACCACCTGCCCTCGGTCCCCGGTTCCGGGTTCCTGAAGTTCGGCACGGAGGGGATGACCCGCTTCAAGGCCGCCTACGTGTCGGGTACCTACCGGCCGGGAGTCGCCCCGGTCACCGGCGGCGGGGAACTCCCTATCGACCGCCGCCCCGGGCTGTTCACCGCGACTCCGGTGGCGGTCCACTACCCCGAGCCCGATCCGGGCGTCTCCTTCGCGCCCGGACAGAGAACTGACGATGCGCTGGCGGACACCGTTCTCGATGTCATCGCACGCCGCTTGGAGGGTCAGGGGCCTCTCGCCCATCAGGTGTGGCTGCCGCCGCTCACCGAAGCACCTTCCCTCGATCAGATGCTGCCCCCGCTGGCGGTGACGCCCGAGCGCGGACTCCACTCCCCGCAGTACGCGCAGAACGGTGCTCTGGTCGTTCCCTTCGGTCTGGTGGACAAGCCCTTCGAGCAGCGGCGCGACTCCCTGGTGCGGGACTTCTCCGGCGCCGCCGGCCACATGCTGATCGTCGGCGGCCCCCCGCTCCGGCAAGTCCACCCTCCTGCGTGCCCCCATCGGCTCCTTCGCCCTCACGCACACGCCGCACGAAGTGCAGTTCTACGGAATGGACTTCGGTGGCGGCGGCATGATCGCCGTCGAGGGCCTGCCCCACGTCGGCGGGGTGGCTTCCCGGCTCGACCCGGAGAAGATCCGCCGCACGGTCGCCGAGGTCTCCGGGATCCTCAATCGGCGCGAGAAGTTCTTCCGGGACAACAACATCGACTCGATCACCACGTACCGCCAGCTCCGCGCCGCCGGCCGGCTGCCGGGCGAGCCGTGGGGCGACGTCTTCCTGGTCATCGACGGCTGGCAGTCCTTCAAGACGGACTACGAGTTCCTGGAGCCGGTCGTCGCGGACATCGCCGCACGAGGTCTCGGACTGGGCGTGCACGTGATCGCCACCGTCGCCCGGTACATGGAGATGCGGGCGGCGCTCAAGGACCAGTTGCTCAACCGGCTGGAGCTGCGCCTGGGCGACCCGACCAACTCCGAACTGGACCGCAAGGTAGCGGTGAACGTCCCCGTCGGCACACCGGGCCGCGGCCTGACGGCGGAGAAGCTCCACTTCATGGGCGGGCTGCCGCGCATCGACGATTCCGCGGGTGCCGACAGTCTGTCCGAGGCCACCGCCGCCTTCGTCCGGGCCTCGGCCGACAACTGGCCCGGACCGCACGCCCCGCAGGTCCGCATGCTGCCCAGGATGCTGTCCGCGCGTGAGCTGCCGAGCGGCCCCGAACAAGCGCGCGGCGGTCTCGCGATCGGCATCGACGAGATGAACCTCGCCCCGGTCCTGGTCGACTTCGACACCGATCCGCTGTTCGCGGTCTTCGGTGTGTCGGAGTCCGGGAAGACCGCCCTGTTGCGGCTGCTCATCAAGCAGATCACCGAGCGGTACACCCCGCAGGAGGCGTTGATCTGTGTCGGTGACTACCGGCGCAGCCTGCTGGAGTGCGTGCCCGAGCCGTACCTGGTCGGATACGCGACGACGCAGAACGCGTTCGACACGTACCTCAACGACATGAACACCCTCATCAGCAGCCGCATCCCCGGCACGGATGTGACCCCGCAGCAACTGCGCACGCGCAGCTGGTGGCGAGGGCCCCGGGCGTTCATCATCGTCGACGACTACGACCTGGTCGCGACGTCCTCCGGCAACCCCATGGCGCAGCTGGTCGACAATCTGCCGTACGCCCGCGACGCGGGGGTGAACTTCATCATCGCTCGCAGCAGCGCGGGGGCCGGCCGCTCCTCGTACGAGCCCTTCGTCCAGCGCTTCAAGGAGCTCGGCGCCCAGGGCGTCGTCCTGTCCGGTCACCCCAGTGAGGGCGAACTCCTCGGCGATGTAAAGGCCCGCCCGCTGCCTCCCGGCCGCGGGCCTGTTCGTCTCCCGCCGCAGCGCGCCTTCCCTGATCCAGACGGGCTGGCTGCCGACGGACGTGGGCTGAGCGGGTCACCGCGGAACGGAGGAGGGGGTCGGCCCGGTCACGGGCTGACCCCCTCTCTCGACGCCGAGGCGCCCCTCCCTACGCCGAGGCGCCCGCGCCCTTCGTGCCGCCCGCGCCCACGTTCCAGGGCAGGGCGGTGTACTTTCCCGGGGCGAAACGCTCGACTGCGTCAACGATCAAGGCAGGGTGATTCGGCCTCCGCCGGCGCCAGAGGGAGTTTCCGAGCGAGTAGAGAACAACCACCCTCGGCCCGCCAACGGCGATCGGCTTCTCCGGGAGAGCCCCTTCCTTCAGCACCAACAGCAGGCTCTGCCGGCTGTTGAACCGAACCTGGTTGATATCAGCCCACCGCACGGTCTCCGTGCCCCCACGCTGCACCTTGCTGATGCCCGCCGGATCGATGCGCAGGGCCGGATATCGCGACACCAGGGCGATCAGCGGCAGCAGGGTCACTACTCCTCCCAACACCGGTAGTCCCACATAACCGGCGACACCCGCCTCGCCCATGAACCCCATGTCTTCACCCATGATCAGCACGCCGACCACAAAGAAAATGAGTCCTTCGAAGAGCACCAGGCAGAGCATCGCCGCGAGGATCAAACCGAGGTAGAACCCGCCGCGGCGCGCCCGCTCAGCGGGGAGCCAAAGCCCTTCGGTGGTGTTGGAGGGTGTGGTCATGATGTTTCCTTCGTTGAGTCTCGGGCGGCGAGTGCATGACGCACAGCTCCTCGCCGGCGAAGCGTGATGGGACATCCCGTATGAACTGTCCAGGCTGGCAGCGCAATGTCAACATGTGAACTGCCACGGCACCTCCCGGAGTTTCCAGTCGCCCGACGGGCCGGGTCATCACGTCCGTCATGTCAATCCCCTGGAAACGTAGAGGCCTTCCTTACGCGGCTTGGTCCTTCTGATGGTGCTCGGCGCGTGCTTCGCTGATGGTGCGTTCGAAATCGATTGGCGGTAGGCCGGAGGCCCCGCTGTGGCGGCGGCGCGGGTTGTAGAAGTCCGTGATCCAGGTGGCGATCTTCAGCCGGGCTTCGGCGCGGGTGGCGAACTGGTTGCGGTGGATGTACTCGACCTTGATCAGCGAGTTGAACGACTCGGCGGCGGCGTTGTCCAGGGCTGATCCCACGCGCCCCATGGACTGCACCACGCCTAGCCTGTCGCACAGGTTGTTGTACGCCTCGCTCGTGTACTCGCTTCCGCGATCGCTGTGAAAGCTCACGCCGTCCACATCACCACCGCGGACAGCGGCCGCCATCTGCAGCGACGCTCCGACCAGCGCGGCGTCGTGGTGCGATCCCATCGCGTAGCCGAGCAGGCGACGTGAGAACAGATCCAGGACCGTGGCGAGGTAGAGCTTGCCCTCACCGGTCTCGATCTCGGTCATGTCGCCGCCCCACAGCACGTCGGGTGCGACCGCGTCGAATCGGCGATGCACCAGGTCAGGGGCGGCTCTTCGCTTGCCCTGACGGGTCAGCGAGCGTCGCCTGCGGGGCGGCTTACGGCCCTGCAGTCCCAGGTCGGCCATGATCTCGGCGACCGTGTTCACCGAGACCTGCCAGCCCTCGGCCCACAGGTCCAGGGTGACCCGCGGGGAGCCGTAGGTATCGCCCGACTCGCGGAAGAAATACGTGATCCTCTCCTCCAGTTGCCTCCTCCTGGCCTCGCGCTTCGTGGGCTCGGACGGTCGGCGGCGCCACTTGTAGAACCACGCCTCGGATACCCCGAGAGCGCGGCAGGCGACGGTGCGCGGGATGTCGTACTCGGTCCTCTGGTCGCTGATCACCCCAACGAGCAACGCCGTGTCCCCCTCAGCTACTTCACCCAAAGGACCATGCAGCGTTTGAGGACGTCACGCTCCATTTCGAGCTCCCTGATCCGCTTGTTCTTCTCCGCGTCCTGCCTGCGCAGCCGGGCCAGTTCCTCGCGCTCGGGCACGCTCAGCGTCCCGTCCCCGCCAGCCTTCTTCGCCCTCGACACCCAGGTGCTCAGGGTGGTCTCGTTGATCCCCAGGTCCTTCGCGACCTGCGCGATCGGCCGACCGGTCTCGGAGACGATCCGCACAGCCCCCTCACGGAACTCCGCGTCGAACTTCCGTCGCTTCTCTGCCATGACCCCCAACTTCCCCTGCAGTCACGGCCTCTACGCTACGAGGGGATGGTCACCCGCGTCCCCCGGACACGGGTGCCTTGCTCGTGTACGGCGATGCTCGCTGTTAGCCGTTGGGCGTCTGGCACGTGTTTCTTGGCTGTTGCCGAAGAGGCGGATCAAACGGTGGCCAGGACTTCAGGGCAATGGACGTATTCGTTTCCGCTGTGGTGCTTGGATGGCCCCTGGGTGCTGGTGTCGCTGTCCGGACCTGCATCCCACTACCGCCTCGGTCACCGGTGCTACGTTCGGCATCGGCCGGACGGTCGCCAAGCGGCTGGCCGATGCCGGAATGTCCGTCATCGTGACCGGGCGCAACGCCCAGCACGGAGCCCAGACCGTCAGTCGAGACGGGCAAGTTCGCCGTGGAGGCGGCCTGTCACCGAAAGCGGGACTGCCCTCAGCTGCGCAAGGTGGCACGCAGGCGCAAGCCGACAGTTGCGAGACCTTCGAAGGTGGCGAGCTGGTAGCTGGGTTCCGGTCCGGGCGGCTCGCTCAAGTGGTAGCAGCGGGCGGTCTGCGCAGTCAGGAGCGTCAGCATCGCCATGGCCAGAGCGGCTCCCTCGCAGCCATGCGGCCCGGTACCGAAGGAGAGGAAGACCCCGGGTTTCGCCGACGAGCCCGAATCATCGAGCCAGCGCTCGGGCTGGAACTGGTCCGGCTCGGGGTGTTCCCGTGCGTCGCGGTGGGCGGTGTAGGGGCAGACAAGAACCGTGGACCCGGCGTCGATGGTGTAGTCGGCGAGCTGAGTCTGCCGCGTGGCGCGCCGGGTTAGTAGCCAGCTCGGGGGGTGCAGTCGGAGCACCTCGCGTACCAGTGCCTGGGTGTATTGCAGGCTGTCGAGGTGGGTGCTGGTCGTCGCGGCCGGGTCCGCGGGCAGCAAGGCGGCTTCGGCCGCGACGCGGCCCGCTGCCTGGGGGTACCGGGCCAGGTGGAGCAGAATCCATCCGGCTGCCCGGGAAGGTGTCTCGAAGGTGGCGACGGTGATTCCGGGGAGAGGGTCGAGGATGGCCTCTTCCGGCAGTAGGCCATAGCGGGAGGAGGGCCGGAGCATCTGTCCCAGCACGTCGTCACCGAGCCGGCCCGATGAACGGCGTCGGCGGACGATGGGCCGCAAAGCGTCGACGAAGGCGACTTGCTGCCGTGTGCGGAACCGCCGTGCCGGTGTGGGGACCCAGCGCGGCCATACCCAGCGCGAGGGGTGTACGAGCACCTCCCGGGCCAGGAAGAGCTGTGAGGCAAAGGGCAGCAGGGTGGGAGCGTCATCGGAGAAGAGGTAGCGCACGCCGATCTCTGCCAGGGCGTGCCGGACCGGGGGCAGAATCTCGACGTCCTGGCCCGTGGGCCACTGTTCTGCAAATTGAGCGGTCCTGGGCGCTATCTCACCGATCCGGGCTGCAACCGCCTGCGGGCGTAGTCCGCGCATGCGGGCGGCGTGAGCGTGCGCACGCTCCTGGGGCGTCGGTGCTCCGCTCGACCGCTTCAATGGCGGGAAGAGGGGCGAGGGTGGCTTGGGGAAGTCCTGCGCGCGGTGCAGGACTGCTTCACACGGCCCGGCCGTAGCGGCTACGTAGACACCCGGCTCCAGTTGCCAGACGTCCCCGCACTCGGCAGCGCCACGGCGCGCCAGTGCCAGCCGGTCGCGGCTCCAGGCCGCGAAGCTGCCTTCGGGCAAACGCGGCGGCTCATTCATTCGGCCCATGGGATCGCCCCTGACTCTCGTATCCTGTCCAGGCCGAAATCGTCGGCAGCGTGGCTAGGAGCCGACGGGCGCCCGGGGGCTCCCGCCAGCAGTGCGGTCAGACCCGGTCGTCGCCGTCTTACGCACCCCAGTCGTGTACCCCGTACGCACCGTAGTGGCGGGTGAAGGACAGCTTGCCGAGCAGCTTGGCGATCATGATGTACTCCTCTCGCCTGTCTGAGCCCTCCCAGCAGAGGGTTCAGCAAAGAAGTTCTCGCATCCCATATTTCCACTCATGCCATATATGTCACATTCAGAGCATCAGTCGCACGCGTGGATATGGAGGCGCGTGCTTGCGGGCTGAGCCCGCAGCCAGCCATCGTCGGCCCGGTGCTGGATGTCAGTGCCGCGTCTCCCGGCCGCGAGGTGTGGCGACGCCGGTCACCTCAAGACCGGGGGCACCGACGCTCCGCACAGCGGCCGCAGCCGGCAGCGGTGGTCTGGCCGGAGCCGTCCGACATCGACGACCAGGACGAACGGAACGGACTGCACTGGAAGACCCACGCCCTTGTCGGATGCGCGGGACGCCCATTCGCCTGGGTCGACGACGAGGTCACCGACACCGATCGGGCCTGGGTCGCTGCCCATCATCAGGGGAAAGCCCTGCTCCATCGTGTCGACCCCCGCCATGGCCTGACTGGCAGCGACTACGCGGCTCTCGACTCGTGGCTGCGACAGCCGGCCTGACACGGCTGGAGAACGTGAAGAGGCCGCGAGAACGACCTGGTTGCGCTGTGTGGGACGGCACTACGCCGACCAGGCAACGACCGAACAAACAACCTGAAACCCCGTCAACCCCTCCTGACCAGCTGATCAGTATCTCCCGCGGGCCGGGGGAACCTCAGTCATTGCTGCACGCTCCCCGGATCTTGCCGCAACTGGTCGAGAAGCTGGTCGATGGCTGCCTTCGCTTCCATCACCGACGCGCCCGTCGCCTTTCGCCAAGTGCTGATCGCTTGGATACGGTCGCCCGCACGTGCGTGGGCAACGGCCAGCCGCGCGTGGAGCGGCTGGCCCGGCAGCCGGGCGGGAACGGGTCGGCCGCGTGGCTCGCCGCTGCGGCCGCTGGGGTCGAGCTCGTCGAGTGAGGAGTGCAGCCCATCGATCGGTGTACGCACTGCTGGCCGTGCGGTGCGGACCGCCACCAGTTCCCAGCGGACGTCCGTCTGCTCAGACCAGTCCTCGTCCAGTCCGATGCCCAGTAGCCCCGGATCGTCGATCAACTGGCAGACGTTGTAAATGAGGTCATGCTGCATCTGTCGCACCACATCGGTCAGATCGTCCGGACTCACGCCGCACGCCAGGATCCGGTGCAGCGCCGCCGCCGATGGGCTGCCAGGCACGCGCCCCTGCTCGTGGCCTCCTGACCGGGACCCGATCCACGACGGGGAGCCGTCGGTGTAGGCATCCTCGTCGACAACCATGTTCCACATGGCGGTAAGGAACGACTGACGTGCCTGTGCCTGCCAGCCATCGGGACGGGGGTCTTCGTCTTCGGCCATGTGCCAACACTGCCAGCCGTTGGTGGGGGCGCCGACGACGGGTAGAAGGGTTGCGCCATCGCTTCCCACTGTCACCTGGAATTGCGGCTGCCGGATCGTGCGAGGGCTTCCGGGCGGAGGATGCCGTCGAGGTCGGCCTGCATCAGGAGTTCCTGGGCCAGGACGATGTCGGCAACGGTGCGTCCGGTGACGAGCGCTTTCTGCGCAGCGGCGCCGGCCTGGGCGTAGCCGATGTGCGGGTGGAGGGCGGTAACGATGCCGATGGCGGTCTCCGCCGTGGCCCGGAGGTGGTCGAGGTTGGCGGTGATGCCGAGGGCGCAGCGCTCCGCCAGGGTCAGGCATCCGGCGTACAACTGGGTGAGGTTTTCGAAGGGCATTGAGCGATGACCGGTTCGCTGGCGTTGAGCTGGAGGGCGAATCCAGCCGGAGGCCGGAGTAGAGCAGGTTCAGGTCTTGGAGAGTACGACCGCGATGCGCTTGAGGGCCCCGGAGAGTTGGATCAACGCTCAGACATCCTGGATGGCTTCGACCAGGTCGGACGCGGTGCTGAGCGGGATGCCGGTGATTTCGGACAGGTACGAGCAGACCAGTTCGGCGTAGCGTGGAGGGGAGTTGAAGCCGGTGCCGATCGCCGTACCGCCCAGGTTGATCTCGCGAATCAGTCCGCATGCCTCGGCGGGGCGTTGCTCGTCCTTCTTTCCCAGTATCACCGCATGGGTTGCCGAACTCCGGGCCGAGCGGCGGCGGCACAGTCCTCGGCGGCGCGCCTAACTCCAGGGCTCAGCGGGGGCACCCCACGCGGCGGGAGCAGCCTCTATCAACGCCGCACCGCTGACGGCTCGTTGCTCGTTGTATCAGATGGCGGCCAGTCGGACATCGAAGGGGAACTCGACGTTCGTGCCGTCCTGGAAGGAGATCATCACGCGCGTCTCGGGGCCGTCCGGATGGTTGTCCAGCCATTGCACGCGCCTGATGATCGGAGTGAGTGCTCCGCCCGGGCCTACGAGTCGGTAGCCCTCCTCGACACCTCGGGAGGCCTGGGAATCAACGCGGGCTGGCGGCGGGCAGCTCGCTCGTCCCGGTAGTTATTCGCGCCCACGCCTTCAGATTATCCGAGTGTGCCAGCGCCGGTAGCTGGCGAAGGATGAGGGTCCGCACTTGAGTTGTGGTCAATTGACCTGCAGCGAGACGATCGAGCCCCGGATGGACGGGGTAGAGCAGTATCGACTGATTCAGTTACGTCAGGGAGCCGATGAGTACGAAGCCCGCACGTCCACGCAATCTGCTCAGATACCTAACGATCACATCCATCGCCATGATCGTTGTGGGGCTGTGCAGTTTCGCCACGATCGCGACATTCATCATACCGAACCACAGCAAGGCGATATCTACCTTGAAGAGCCATGGAGTTCAGACCAACGCGAATGTCACGAGATGCCAGCAAGCCCTCCACGACGAAAATGGTGGCGAGCTGTCCGTCACCTGCTGGGTGCGCTTTACCCCGGCCGGCGGGCGTTCCGTTGAATCGCCGCTGCAATTTAAGACACATCAGGTGAGGGACGGCTACACCATGGTAGTCGTGTACGACCCGAACGATACCGGCACAGTCGCCCTCCCCTCGGACCTCGGCTACTGGAATACCCTCACCAGGAACACTATCGATTTGCTTTTGCTGCTCATCTCAGCAGCAATGGTTCCGCTGGGAATCGCAGGTATCGCCCTGCGGAGACTTTTCGGGCGCTTCACGAAGCGGCACACGGAAAATTTCGATGAAATTGACCAGATCGCCACTCAGTACCTCAGTCCGGATGTCACTCAGGCCATGGCTCAGGTCTGGACTAAGGAAAAACCTTCCGGAAAGTGAGCACTCGCCTGACACATGGATGCTGAGCATGCACTGTTCCTCCGGCAGTAGCCCGCGACTTGCACCCCATCGATCCCTGAGCAGGCGAGGGTTTCTGTCGCAACAGCGCTTTCACCGGAACAGGCCGGAAAGGGCCTGACGATCGGAACCGCACAGCCCCACCCGGAATTGTGCATCGACGCTCAGTAGTTGGATTCCTCGGGCTCAGGCTTCAGACACGTACTCCTCCGGGTTTGCCGAAATCTCGGCGATGGATCCTTCGAGGAAGTCTTCAAACTCGCTGCGATGTAGCTCATCTCATCCAGATCGTGCGTGTACGCGATGATCTGGCCGAGTGCGCCCTTCTTCGCAGGGGAATGATCCTGTATCAGCTGCCCCTCGCCGGACTCGACGAAGAGTAGCCAGCCGTCATTGAACCAGCCTGCTTGGATTCGAGGATCCCGCGGCCTCGGATCGAGAGAATCCATGTACTGAGGGGCATTTTGCTTCATGGACTGTCGCCGGCCGCTTCCTCGACAGAGAGAAAATCGTAACCGCTCTCATAGCCGGGCCTGGCGAACACCGGCATCCAAGCCGGTCCGCCGTTCGCGTCCAGCCATGCGGCCCGCAGCCCCGGCTCCACCGAGAAATCGAGATCCCGCTCGATTACATGAATCTGGAACGCAGTTGCTGGTGAAGCAAGCTCGAGTCGGCCTTCGCACGTCCAGTAGATCTCTGCCAGAAAACCCCGATAGGTACTGAAGTCCATCGAGGACCTCCAGTGGAAGAACCTGCGGGTTTCGGCGGCGAGTTCGGCCCGGCTCCTGACCCGGCGGGTGTGAGGCAGGCTGCGTTTGAGGTCGGGGTTGACCAGCTCGTCCGGGTTCAGCTCGGGTGAGTACGAGGGCAGAAAGTGCAGCTCGATCTCGTCCTTGTGGCCGGCGAGCCAGGCCCGGACGGTCCTCGATCGGTGGGCAGAGTGCCGGTCGACGATCAGGTGGACCTTCCGGTCGGAATGTCTGGTGATCCGGGCGAGGAAGCGGCACATGACCTGCGTGTCGAACGATTCGGTGAAGACCATGAAGTGCATCCGGCTGCGGGCGCTGATCGCGGACACCGCGTTCACGGAGAACCGGTTCCCGGCGCGGCGGACAACCGGAGTTGTCCCTTTGGCGCCCCAGGTGCGGCCGGTGACCTGGTCCGAGCGGACCCCGACCTGGTCGCCGAAGAGGATTTCGCCGTTCTCCGCCTTCGACCCGGCCCGGATCGCGGGCCAGGTCTCCTCGCGCCAAAGGCGGACCGCTGCATCCTGCTCGACCGCCCGCTTGTCCGGACGCCGGAAGCTCAGCCCCCAACGCTCGAGGTACTTGCCCACGCCGGGCTCGGTGAAGCGGACTCCGTACAGCTTGAAGATCAGTTCGCCTATCTGCCCCCGCGTCCACAGCTGACCGGAAAGCCCCAGGTAGCAGGGGATGTGATCGAGGACAGCCTCCCGGGCAGCGGCCTGCTCGGCCTCGGACAGGACTTGATGCTCACCCACGAGACGGCCTCTCGGGCGCGACAGCAGCGCGCAAGCCGCACCGCCTTAACAACTGGAGAATCCGAATAGCCCGTCGCGCCCAGATGCCCCGCCGGAGCATTCCGGCGGGGCTTCGTCGTCTCACGCGCTCTCACACAGCCCCTATGGCTGGGTCACGACTGTATGGCCCTGACCAGGTGGAATACCTCGCGGGCGGCGTAGCGTTTGAGGCATCGGACGATTTCGCGGCGGGTCTTGCCCTGCTTGAGTCGGCGTTCGCAGTACTCCTGGGTGCGCGGGTCACAGCGCAGGCGGGTCTGCACGATCCGGTGGAGGGCGGCGTTGGCCTGCCGGTCGCCGCCGCGGTTGAGGCGACGGTACTGCCTCGCGCCCGAGGAGCGCTCGACGGGGCTGACCCCGCACAGCGCGGCAAACGATGCCTCACTGCCGAGGCGCTCCGGGTTGTCCCCCATCGTGATCAGCAGAGTCACGGCCGTGTCCGGGCCTATGCCCACCACAGCGAGCAGCTGCGGGGCGTGGCGTTCCGCGAGTCGGGCCAAGCGGCGTTCCAGGTCCTGGATCTGTTCGGTGAGTTGCTCGATCCGGTGGGCCAACAAGCGCAGGGTGGTGCGGGTGGCCTGCAGCACTGTCTCCTCCTCGCCCTCGTCGTTCTTGCTGTCGTCAGCGAACCGTGCGCAGGTACGGCGGAGGTCCGGGTTGTTCAGCCCGGCAAGCTCTTCGCGCAGGTCCGGGTGGGCGGTGACGAGGACGGCCTTGATCTGGTTGATGGCCTGGGTACGGGCTTTGACTGCCGACCCTTTGGTGAGCTTGTACATCCGGGCGATCTGTACGGGTCCGTCGCCTGATTTGGCCCGGGCGCGTGCCCGCCCGCTCAGCACCGCCCGGGCGGCGTTCTGGGCATCGAGGGGGGCCGACTTACCACGGAAACGGCGGTCGGTCCGGTCCGGCCGGTTCACCTCGAACACTTCCACGCCCTGGGACTGCAGGTAGCGGGACAGGGCCGCACCGAAGGAGCCGGTCCCCTCCACCCCGGCCCGCCGCACCGTGCCCCAACCGCCGGCCCACGCGAGTAGTCCGCGGTACCCGGCGGCGGTGGCCGGGAACTCTTCGGTGCCGAACACTGCCCCGAGCGGGGAGAGGACGGCAGCCACATGAGTGTCCCGGTGCGTGTCCACCCCGAGGACCACCTCCCCCGTGGGCCGGCGTCGGCGGGCACGCGGGGCAGGGGACGTACTGGACGTGCTCTTTCTGGGCATACCCGTTCGCCTTCCGGTCCGATGGCTCATCGCGTTGCCGGCACCAGCGCCCTGGGCAGCGGGCGCAGCCGGACCAGTACGAGTCGCACGACACGCTCCGGCTCACGTCCGCGGGCCGCCGCGCCTTCAGGCGCGCAGTTGGAACGGGCCCGCCGGCAGGCCGATCGGGCCCGGACCCTGGCCAGCCAAGGTTCCACGAAGCTGGGATCCAATCCCTTATCGACCCGAAACAGTTCAAGTTCGGCCTGTTCAGGTCCTGAATGCATATCGTCGCCACGATTGGCGCGTTTCGATCTCTGATATTTAGACGCAAATGAAGATGAAACGGGGCACAAAACCCAAGGCAGTGCAGGTACTTCCCACTGATCGACAGGGAAATTCCCATCCAGTGGGAGGACAGCCCTTGTGTGGCCGAAAAGAATCACTAATGTCCGGCAGGTGACATCAAGAAGGACCGCTCAGGGGCCGGGCCACCGCACCGGCGCGATCCTGGTCGCGCTCGCCGAGCAGACGACGGTGACCGCCCAGGATCTATCCCTGCGTACCGCGATTCCCATCAGCGCGGTCTACCGGCACTTGAACGATCTCGTCCAGCTCGGCCTCGTCAGTGCCACCCGCACCCGCGGCCGGTACTGCGCCGGCTCTCTCGCCGTACAGATGGCCGAGAACTACCGTCGCGAGACGCTCAGCGGCGGCGAGGTGAAGCGCCGACTGACCCGGCTGGCCGCCGACACCCAGGAGCTGGCTGCCCTCCTCGTCCCCAGTGGCCATCATGTGCTGTGTGTCGAGGCGGCCGAGGGGTCGCGGGTGATCAAGTGCAGCTTCTCCCCGGGCCTGACCAAACCGCTGACCTTCGGAGCCAGCGCGCAGGCGATACTCGCCCACCTCCCCGACGAGCGCGTCGCCGCGGTGAGCGAGGCCCACCGGCTCACCGCTGAACGTGTCGCGGCGCTCCACCTGGAACTGCGACGCGTCCGCGACTGCGGGTACGCCGTGAGCACCGGAGCTGTCGACGAGGGCGTCTGGGGCGTCAGCGTGCCCGTCTTCGACCGGCTCGGCGAGGTGACCGGAACCGTCAGCACCATGGCGCCCGAATTCCGGGTGCGCCGCAACCATCAGACGCTGCTCACCCTTACCCACGCCGCGGCTCAGGACATCAGTCGCTTCGACGAACTCCTGCCATGACGCCCCGACCTGCTACGCCCCGCGCCGGTTCCCGCCGCATGCCCGCACCGCACGCCACCGGCTGACGCGATCCAGTGTCCTGCCCAGCACCCCATCACCGCCATGAGTTCGGACTGCGCACCATGAACACCCACCCCAGCACCGCCACAGTTGCGACCCCGGCCAACGGATCCGCCATGGAAACGACTTCCGCCAACCTGTCAGCCACGGTCGCAACCCCCGACGTGACCTCCCGCCCCGCTTGGGCCGGCCGCATCGACGGTACCGGCCCGGCGCACAGACGCTGGCATTCCGCGGTCAACGCGGACGACGCCACCACCCCGGGTGCAGCCGTGATCGGCTTCCGCAGCGATGAAGGGGTGCGCCGCAACGGAGGCCGCCAGGGCGCCGCCGACGGCCCGGGGGAGATCCGCCGGGCCCTGGCCTCCAAGGCCCTGGACGCCAATATCATCGTCCACGACGCGGGTGACGTCAGGGTCGTGGGAGACGACCTGGAGAACGCCCACGACAGGCTCGCCGCCGCCGTCGCCTCCCTGATTCGCGCCGGCCATACCCCGCTGGTGCTGGGCGGCGGCCACGAGACCGCGTACGGCTCCTACCGGGGGCTCGCCAACAGCGGCGCCCTGGACGGGCGGCGGCTCGGGATCCTCAACCTCGACGCGCACTTCGATCTGCGCGAGGCATCGCGCGCCACCTCCGGCACCCCCTTCCGGCAGATTGCCGGCCTCGAGGCCGACCGCGGCGCGCCCTTCACGTACGCGGTAGTGGGCATCAGTGAGCCGAGCAACACCGCCGCCCTCTTCGACGCCGCAAATGCCCTGAACGTGGTGTACCGGACGGACGAAGAGTGCCAGGAGCGCCATCTTTCCGACGTGCTCGCCTTCGTGGCGCACTTCGTCGACTCTGTCGACGTCCTGCACCTGAGCATCGACCTCGATGTGCTACCCGCCGCGTCCGCCCCCGGCGTCAGTGCGCCCGCCTCAGTCGGCGTACCACCGACCGTCATCGTCGAGATCTGCAAGGTGGTCGCCGCCAGCCCGAAACTCACGCTGGTGGACGTCGTCGAGCTGAACCCGGCCTACGACATCGACCACCGCACCGCCGGGCTCGCCGCCCGGCTCGTCCACACCCTCACCGTCGGCTCCCACCGCACCCGGAGCCGCGCCACCGCGCCCACCGGTCCGGACGCCGTCACCGCCGGCTGACCGAGCCGTCCCACATCCCGGCGGCAGCCCACCGGGCGCCGCGTACGGACCGGCCACAACGGAGACCAGCACGTCCCGGACGCCCGCGCGCCCACCCAGCTCGCGGCAAACCGGAAGAGTCGCAGCACCCGTAGATCCGTCCCGCATACAGGTCCAATGGAGTTGAACATGGTAAGAGCACCCATAGGGCGAAGGGCCGCGGCCGTCCTGGCCGGGCTTCTCTCGTCCATTCTTCTGCTGGCCGGCGCCTCGCCCGCCGCCGCCGATCAGGCCGGCAAGGAGACTCAGAAGGAGGGTACCCAGAAGCTCGACCGGCTCCGCTCCGGCCAGGCGACCCTGCGAGTGGGTACCGACGCGACGTTCCCGCCCTTCGAGTTCACCGACGCCAAGGGCGGCAAGATCGGCTTCGACGTCGAGCTGGTCCGGGAACTGGCCAAGCGCGTGGGCATCAGGAAGGTCACGTTCACGCAGATGCCGTTCGCCAACATCGTCCCGGCGCTGCAGGCCCACCAGATCGACGTCGGCGCCTCCGCGATCTACATCAGTGACGAGCGGGCCAAGGTCGTGGACTTCACGGACGTCTACTACCCCGGCGGCCTCGCAATGTTCGTCTCCGACCGCAACGACTCGGTGCACACGCTGAACGACCTGGCCGGTAAGAAGGTAGCGGTGCAGGTCGGCACCAAGTCTGTGGAGTGGCTCAAGGAGCACCAGCCCCGCGCCCAGCTCGTGACCGTGCAGACCAACGAGCAGATGTTCTCCTCCGTGAAGCTCGGCCAGGCCGACGCCGTCGTCACCGGCGCGCCAGGCGGTCAGTACTTCATCGCCCAGCAAGGCGGCCTGAAGCAGGTCGGCAAGCGGTTGACCGGCGAGAACTACGGATACGCGTTCCCGAAGTCGGATTCCGCGGTGACCGCCGCGTTCGACTCCGCGCTCAAGGACATGAAGACCGATGGCTCGTACGCGAAGCTGACCGGCAAGTGGTTCGCTGCCAAGGGCGGCGCCAAGGCCCAGAAGGACCACCCGCTCCTCAACCCCGCGACGATCGTAGACTCCTGGGATCAGATCTGGCACGGCCTTCTGGTCAGCATCGTGGTCATTCTGCTGTCGCTCTGCCTCAGCCTGACCCTCGGCATGCTCGGCGGCTTCGCCAAGCTCAGCAAGATCCTTCCGGTGCGCTGGCTGGGCAACGCCTACGTCTCCGTGATCCGCGGCACCCCGTTCGTCGTCCAGCTGTTCTTCATCTACTTCGGCTTGCCCCAGCTCGGACTGCAACTGCCGCCCATGGTCGCCGGCGTGATCGCCCTCGGCCTCTACAGCGGCTCCTACGTCACCGAGATCTTCCGCGGCGCCGTGCAGTCGGTGGACCGCGGCCAGATCGAGGCCGCCCGTTCTTGCGGCATGTCCCACGGCGCGGCCATGCGCTATGTCGTCGTCCCCCAGGCGTTCCTGCGAATGCTGCCCCCGCTGGGCAACGAGTTCGTGTCGCTGACCAAGAACTCCGCGCTGGTCTCCTTCATCACCATCGGTGAACTCTTCCTCGTCGGCCAGACGATCATCTCCCGCACGTTCGACGCGCTGACCGTCTACCTGTTCATCGGCCTCCTCTACTACGTCCTGACCAACCTCATCGGATCCGCGACCCACGCGATCGAGAAGAAGATGGCGGTGTATGTCTGATGGCACTCCTGGAAACCCACGGCATCACCAAGGCGTATGGCGACCACGAGGTGCTGCGCGGCATCGACTTCACCGTCGATCCGGGCCAGGTCGTAGCCGTCATCGGCCCCAGCGGCGGCGGCAAGTCGACCTTCCTGCGCTGCCTGAACCTGCTTGAGACGCCGACCACGGGGCATGTCGTCTTCGCCGGCGACGAGCTCAGTGCGACGCAGTCCAACCTCAACCAGCTGCGTGCCCGTATGGGTATGGTCTTCCAGCAGTTCAACTTGTTCCCGCACATGACCGCACTGCGCAACGTCGTGCTGCCGCAGATGAATGTGCTCGGGCGCAGCCGCGAGGAGGCCGAGAAGCGCGGCCGCGCCTTGCTCGGACGGGTCGGCATGAGCCACCGGGCGGACGTCTTCCCCAACCGGCTCTCCGGAGGCCAGAAGCAGCGCGTCGCCATTGCACGGGCTGTGGCCATGGACCCGCAACTGATGCTCTTTGATGAACCCACGTCCGCGCTGGATCCAGAGGTAGTCCACGACGTCCTCGATGTCATGAGCGGTCTGGCCAAGGACGGCATGACCATGGTCGTGGTCACCCACGAGATGGGATTCGCCCGGAAGGTCGCTGACCGCGTCGTATTCATCGACGGCGGCCGGATCGCCGCGGACCTGCCGCCCGAGGAGTTCTTCTCACCGGCCAACGACAACGACCGCATCAAGGCCTTCCTGGCCAAGGTCCTTTAGACCGACCGGCAAATGGAGGGCGGCGTCGCGGGGCTGGGCACGCACATCTGCCGCGTTGTCGTCAATCACCATGGCTCCGCCATGCCTCAATCCTCCGCCTTGCAGCTGCACGCACCCAACCCCGCTCCTTCTCCCACCCCCCATTTGCCGGTCGGTCTTAGCCTCGATCGTTCATGAGTCCTCGTCGGTTCGCTGACGGGGGCTTCGTGCTCGCGAGGTGCGGTCTTTTCGGGGTTGGGGCAGGGTGGCGGCCCGGCTGTCGGGTCGGGTGTGCGCCGGGTTCCACGCCAGCTCCTGGCCCGTACCGGAGCTGCCAACCTGACCGCTCTGGCCAGCGGAGGACCCCAAACCGCCAACTACCTCACCACACGCCAGGGACGACAGCACTACGACGTGCCCACCTTCGCCGCCACATCAAGCGTTGACGACGGCGGGGGCCCGCATGCGGGCGGACCACATCGTGCCACGAGGGCCGAAGGTTCCAGGAAACGGCCCGGTTGACGGCAGCGTTCGGCAGCGGGCGCCGGTAGCGCCACGGTCAGCTATCAGGTCAGCGAAGCGTCTCGGGACGTGCGACGAAGCGGGCAAGATCCTCGGCGGCACCGCGAGGCAGGCGGCGACCATCGCCTCCGGCAATGTCGTGATCACGGCCCGCAGGCGCGCGCCGAGCTCTGGCAGCGGGGTCCACGATCCAGAACACCCGCTTGGCGCCGGCGTACGGCTCCTGGCTCATGACCTGGACGACCAGGGCCATGAACGGATCGATGCCGGTGCGCGGCTCGGTGCGGCCATGCAGTTCATCCTGACACGCCGGGAGCAAGGGCTTCGGCGAGCGTGCCCAAGGTGTCAGAACCACGCCCTTGTCGACAGCCTGCGCGTAGCGGGCGAGGAGGCGCTGGCACCGGTCCGCTTCACCTGCAACTGCGTCATCCCCGAAGCCACCCATGACGCACTCGCCGGCGACCAGGCCCCCGCCGAGCGCTGAGCGTCAGTCCTTCTTGGCCCAGTAGTTGGCCAACATCTGTCCAGGCCACGCGGGCCCGTGGACTTTCCCGCGCGACCCCATCTCCACGAAGAAGGGCGACAAGTTGCAGATCTTCGTGCCGACGACGGCATCCAAGTCGGTCATGTATAGCCGGAGCACGTCGACCTTGAGGAGCCGAGGGAGACTGCGCGAGCTGATTGGGGCGCCGGTGATTGCGATGGGCGAACGTACCCGTTGTCGGCCACTGTGGATTCCCGCGAGGGCTGCGTGCGTGGTAATCGACGCCAACAGGAGCCCCCTGACATGGACTCCCTGGAGGCGTCCCGTTAAATCACCAACCTTCGCTGTCTGGCCGGCCGCCAGGCCGCGGCTGACGGGATCGCTCCGAGCGGGGGCGGCGGCTGGGTGACGTCGTTGCGGTTGCCGCTGGCCAAAAGGACCGCGAGCGGAGAGCCGCGCCCGTCGGTCACGGGCATGACCGTGAAACAGCCGAAAGACCATCTGCGCAGGTCAGCGAGGTGCAGCCACCCATCGCGGCAAGTCACGGGGCCGCCTGGTCTCTTCCGGGACATCTGATCGACGAAAGCCGCCACTCCCTCTCTGACCAGGGAAAACGCTAGGTCAGAAGGGGGCGGCGGCGTCCGTGGGAGTTCTCTGGGACTTTGCGCCTGATGTAAGGGAGAGCTGCCGGGAGTTGATCCCGGCCGGCAGTGTGTTCGCGTTCCTGGCCGAGCACCGTGAGGTGCTGTTCCCGCCGGGGATGTTCGCGGACATGCATCCGTCGTCCAACGGCCGTCCGAGTCTACCGCCGCAGCTGCTGGCCACGACGGTGGTGCTGCAGAGCCTGCAAGGGCTGTCGGACTTCGAGACGGTCCAGGAACTGCGGTGTGACCTGCGGTGGAAGGCGGCTTGCGGGATGCCGGTCTTGGTGCTGATCTCGCCGTAGCTGGCGCCGTGCCCCTTCAGCAGGCGTCCATACTCGATTTTGTCTCGGGGGTGGGCCATGGGGCGGCCGGCGGCTTCGGCCACGACGCGGGCGTGGGCGGCTCGCTCGGCGGTGAAGGTGCGCTCCATCTCGGCGAACTGGGCGAGCAGGAGGAAGGCGATGCGACCGATGCCCTCATCGGCCGTGTTGATCGGCAGAGGGCCGGCCAGCGAGCGCACACCGATCTGCTTGTCGTTCAGGTCGTGGACGAGGTCGAGGACTTCGCGCAGGTCCGGGCCGAGCCGGTCGAGTTCGGCTTCACCGATGTTCTCCGCGGCCAGTGCCGCCGGCGGCTCCAGGAGCAGCCTCATCTCGAACAACTCCTCCGCCCCCTTGCGCATCAGCAGGTCAGTGGTGCGACAGCCCGGGAGCGACCGCTTGACCACCAGGCCGTCGGACTCCAGGCGGGCCAGTGCCTCGCGCACCGGGGGCGGTGAAACGCCGAGCTCGCGAGAGCGCTTCGATGCCCAACCGGACACCGGGCTCGATCAGGTGGTCCATGACCATCGACTTGATCGCCTCATGGGCGCTGTCCGTCAGCACCTCTCTCCGTTCGGCCCACGGGCGACATCGATTGGTGCACCATCGGCCGTGGATCCTTCCGCTTTGCCCGTGATCGGCCGCATGGGCTCCACCCCCACTTACACAAATCCTATGTGATTTCGCCTAGAGCCCGCTCGACCGGCACCCCTTCCGGGACCAGCACACAACCTTGGGGTGCTGCGAATTAATGGATCTGACCAGCAAGTTAAGAAGGAAGGGCACATCCGCACGAGGCGAGCGGCGCACAGGTCTTGACGGGACGGTTGTTCCTCGCACAGCATCACGAGCAACCAAATCCTATCTGATTTGCCGAGGGCAATTATGACCCGTACCAGATCGGCACTGTCCGCCGCGCTCACCCTTGTCCTTCTCGGTACCGCCTCGGCGGCCTGCACCGTCAAGAATTCGGGCGACTCGTCGCGTACCACCGCGTCCTCGAAGACAGGGGGCGGGACGGCGGACCTCGCCGACGGCTCCCGTGTCAGACTCGCGTTGGTCCCGGGCGGCGCACACCCTTACTTCCAGCCGTGGAAGCGGGCCGGCGCCCAGTCCAAAGAGACCCTGGGACTGGGCGACGTCTCTTTCAACGAGACCGCCGAGTGGGACCAGCAGAAGCAGAACGACCTGCTGTCCACCCTCGCTGCCCGCGGCTACAACGCCTTCGGTGTCTTCGGCGTGTCTCCCACCGACATCAACACCACGTTCGCCGACCTGAAGTCCCAGGGCTTCGCTGTGGCATCGCTCGCCTCCTGCCCCGCCGGCGGCCGCAATGAGGCCGACTTCTGCCTCTCCACGGACGTGGGACTCGCCGCCTACAAGGCCGCGAAGGCCACCATCACGGCGATGGGCGGCAAGGGCTCCCTCGTCCACCTGACCGGCAACAACGTCGACGCCAACACTCAGCTGCGCATCAAGGGCGTAAAAAGGGCGGTGGCCGAGACCGGTGGCAAGGTGACGCTGCTGCAGACGATCACCGACATCGACAAGGACCTGCAGACAGCGCAGAAGGCCGTCTCCGACCTGCTCGCCGCCAAGGGCGCCCAGATCCAGGGCATCGTCGCGACCGCGTACAACCCGGCCGTGGCCGCCGCCGAAGCCGTGCGCGACTCCGGCTCCACTGCGAAGGTGGTCGCCATCGACGACGACGCCAAGATCCTCGCCTCGATCAAGACCGGCTCCGTGAGCGCCACCGTCGTCCAGAACCCCGTCGGCCAGGCCGAGATCGGCGCCTGGGCGCTGGCGCTGCTGCAGACCAAGCAGTGCCGCATGAAGAAGCCCGGCCAGGTCGTCGACTCCGGATCCTTCGTCGTGACCCAGCAGAACGTGACCTCCTACGACACCACCCGCAGGGCCAGGACGGCCGCGTTGAAGAAGCAGTTCGCCGACGAGTTCCTCACCTGCGGCTGAGCCGCCCCACCCCGGATGACGGAGAACCGCGCATGAGCATCATCACCAAGGCCACCGCCCTGCTGGCGGACATCGCGGTGGAGACGGACCGCACCGACGCGACGCAGTCGTTCGTCAAGCAGGAGACGATCCTGGTCCTGCTGACCACCGACGACGGCGTCGAGGGCACCGGATACGCATACACCATCGGCACCGGCGGCAGCTCCGTCCTGGCCCTGCTGCGCGACCATCTGCTGCCGCTGCTGCCCGGACAGGACGCCCGCAACGTCGAAGGCTTGTGGCAGCAGCTCTTCGGCATCACGCGAGCGACGACGACCGGCGCCATCACCTCGCTCGCCCTCGCCGCGATCGACACCGCTCTGTGGGACCTGCGCTGCAAGCGGGCGGGTGAGCCCCTGTGGCGGCTGGCCGGCGGCCACCGTCGCGAGGTCCCGGTGTACGACACCGAAGGCGGCTGGCTGCACCTGAGCACCGAGGACCTGGTCAAGTCGGCGCGCGCGGCCCAGGAAGCACGGTGGTCCGGCATCAAGATCAAGGTTGGCAAGCCGCATGTCGCCGAGGACGCCGAGCGCCTCCGCGCCGTCCGGGAGGCTGTCGGGCCCTCCCTGCACATCATGACCGACGCCAACCAGTCCCAGTCGCTGTCCTCCGCCGTTCAACTGGCCGCCGCGCTCGAACCGTACGACCCGTACTGGCTCGAGGAGCCCATGCCGGCCGACGACATCAGCGGCCACGCGCGGCTCGCCCGCTCGACCCGGATACCCGTCGCGGTCGGCGAGTCGATGTACGCGCCGATGCAGTTCCGCAGCTACCTCGAGGCCGGCGCCGCCTCCGTGGTGCAGGTCGACGTCGCCCGAGTCGGCGGCATCACGCCGTGGCTGAAGGTCGCCCACCTGGCGGAGACCTTCAACGTCACGGTCTGCCCGCACTTCCTCATGGAACTCCACGTCAGCCTGGTCGCGGCAGTGTGCAACGGCGCATACGTCGAGTACATCCCGCAGTTGCGGGCCGTGACCCGCACCGAGATCACCCTGCGGGACGGGCAGGCCGTCGCTCCGGACGAGCCGGGCATCGGCATCGACTGGGACATGGACGCCGTCGACGGCCGGAGGGTGTCTTGAAGACCGCCGGCGCCGCCGAGGGCGAGACGGACCGCCCCGCCCTCACAGCACGCTCCGTTCACCGCCTGCCGTTCTGGGTCGACCAGCGGCTCGGCCTGCTCGTCCTGATCGTCGCGCTCAGTGCTCTCTTCGGCGTCCTGCGGCCGGCCTTCCTCGACGAACAGCTGGTCCTCTTCCCACTGCTGCGGGACATCTCCATGCTGACCGTGGTGGCCCTCGCTCAGATGGCCGTGCTGTCCATCGGCCACATGAACCTCGCCGTCGGACGCATGGCCACCTTCGGAGCCTTCTTCGCGGGACTCGGTTACGACCGGCTCTCCATGCCCCTGCCGCTGGGCCTCCTGCTGTGCCTGGCCGCCGGATGTGCCATCGGGGCACTGACCGGCTGGATCATCGCGCGCACCGGGGTGAGCTCCTTCGTCGTGACCCTCGCGATGGACTTCGCCCTGCTCGGCCTGGTCTCGCTGCTGTACTCGGCACTCACCGACAACGCGGCGTTCACCTCCCGGCCCGCCGGTCTCACCGAACTGCGGTCCTACTCCCTCGCCGACATCTGCGTGGGGCCGGTCTGCGGATCGCCCGCCATCCCGCAGATGGCCCAGTTCACCGTCCTCGCCCTCGCCGGTCTCGGCTTCCTGTACGCCCGCACCCGTATGGGCCGGGAGCTGCTGCTGACCGGCGCGAACCCCAACGCCGCCGAACTCTCCGGCATCCCCACCGGTCGCCGGATCGTCCTCGCGCACGCACTGTCCGGGCTGCTCGCCGCACTCGCCGGCTTCATGGCGGCCGTCGGCACCGGCACCTTCCGCGCCTCCATCGGCGAGGACTTCATGCTCCCCTCGTTCCTCGGCGCGGTCCTCGGCGGCACCCTGCTCACCGGTGGTGTCGTCTCGGTCACCGGCGCCCTGCTGGGCACCGCCTTGGTGAGTGTCATCCGCAAGGGTCTCGACCTCCTGGGCGTGGGCCTGGAAAGCCTCAACATCTACCTCGGTTGCGTGCTCCTGCTGGCCCTGTCCGCGGACCGGGTGCGCACCGTGGTGTCCTACCGCAAGGTGGTGCGCTCCACATGACGACGCTCCGTATACGGGGAGCCGCGACGGTCCCGGCGCTGCGGCGCTTCACCCGGTCCACCACGATGACGCTGCTGTGTGTGGTCGTCGCGGGCTACGTTGCCCTGGGGATCGCGTCTTCCGGTTCCTTCTTCGAAGGCCCTTCCGTCCGTACGTTCCTGCAGTACCTCGCCACCCCGATCCTGATCGGCATGGCCCAGATGGTCGCGCTCTGTGTCGGGCAGCTCAATCTCGCCGTGGGCGCACTGGGCGGGTTCAGTGCCTGCCTGATGGGCGTGCTGATGGCGGACAACGGCGTGCCGGCGGCCGTCGCCGTGCCGGCCGGGGTGCTGGCTGCAACCCTGATCGGTCTGGTCACCGGCGTGTTCATCGTCGCCACTCGGATCAACGGCTTCATCGTCACGCTCGGCACCATGACCATCCTGCTGGGCGCGCAATACCGGCTGTCCGGCACCCGCACGATCGACGGATTCCCCGCCGCGCTGCGGGACTTCGGCCGTGCCGCGCCGCTGAACATCCCCCTCGTGTTCGTCACCGCGCTCGCCGGGGCGGCCCTGCTCGCCGCGTTCATGTACCGCACGGTGGCCGGGCGCCGGCTGCTGGCCGCCGGCGGCAACCCGCTCGCGGCCCGGCTGTCCGGCATCTCCACCGATCGTCAGATCGTGTTGGCCCACACACTGTCCGGACTCCTCGTCGGCATCGCGGCGATGACCGCCACGGCCTCGCTGCCCGGCGTCAACCGGAGCGTGGGCGGCGACTGGCTGCTGCCCAGCTTTGCCGCTCCCATCATCGGCGGGGTCGCGCTGACCGGTGGCTCGGTGGCCGTCTTCGGCACCGTGCTCGCCGCCTTCGTCATGCGCCTCATCGACACCGCGCGTGCCCAGTTCTCGCTCGACCCGAGCTGGGTCAACTTCCTCATCGGCCTGGTCGTCCTCGGCACCGTCGTCGGTGGCCGTCTGCATACGAGCCGCTTGGAGAAGAGGGGCACGACAGCCGGCTGCAGACCACCTGCACCGCCCGGCGGTGACACTCAGTCCGCCGTCGGCCTGCCGAGCGCCGGAGGCACCCGATGAGCGAAGTCCTCCTGGAATGCGACGGCATCGTCAAGGTCTTCCCTGGTGTCCGCGCCCTGGATGATGTGGGGCTGCGCCTGACCGCCGGATCCGTGCACGCGCTGCTGGGCGAGAACGGCGCGGGCAAGTCCACCTTGATCAAGATCCTCACCGGCGTCCACACGCCGGATGGCGGACGGCTGCTCCGGGACGGTGACGAGATTCACCTGCGCTCACCGCTGGAGGCCACCCGGGCCGGCATCGGCGTCGTCCACCAGGAACGCAACGTGATCCCTGGCTTCTCCGTGGCCGAGAACATCACGCTGCAGAGCCCGCCCTCCCGGCGCGGCCTGTTCGACCGGGAGGCGATGACGGAGTCGGCCAGGCGCTGTCTGGCCGAACTCGGCCTGGACCTCGATCCGCACCGGCCGGTCCGGGAACTGTCAGTGGCCCAACAGCAGTTGGTGGAGATCGCCAAGGCCCTGCATACCGAAAGCCGGGTGCTGTTGCTCGACGAGCCGACGGCCTCCCTGTCCCCGCAAGACTCCGAGCATCTCTTCGACGTCGTGCGGCGGCTGACCGCGCGCGGCACCTGCGTGGTCTTCGTCAGTCACAAGCTGGAAGAGGTCTTCGCGATCTGTGACACCGTCACCGTCCTGCGGGACGGCCGGTCCGTGCTGGAGTCCGCACCGCTCGCCGGGCACACCCAGGACGATGTCGTCACCCTCATGGTGGGGCGCGCGCACACGACGACGGAGCTGAGCCCGCGCGCCGGGGACACCTCGGCCGCCCCGGCCTTGTCCCTGGTGGACGTCTCGACAGCGGCGGGCCACCAGGGCGTCTCCATCGACGTGCGCCCCGGGGAAATCGTCGGCCTCTACGGTCTGGTCGGGGCGGGGCGCAGCGAACTGGTCAAGGCCGTGCTCGGACTGGAACGCATCACCGGCGGTGAGATCCGCGTCCACGGCAGGGCGGCGCGGATCGGCTCCCCCCGCCAAGCACTGCACGAGCACGGCATCGGGTACCTGACCGAGAACCGCAAGGAGGAGGGCGTCTTCCTGGGACAGCCCATCGACCGGAACATCACCGTCACGGTGTGGAGGAGGCTCGCCCGCGCGCTCGGCTATGTCTCCTCTCGTCAGGAGCGCGACACCGCACAGGATCTCGTCCAGCGCCTCGGCATCCGGATCGCCGGCCTGCGGCAGAACGCGGGGGAACTGTCCGGCGGCAACCAGCAGAAGGTCAGCCTGGCCAAGTGGCTCGCGGTCGACACCCGTCTGCTGATCGTCGACGAGCCGACCGTCGGCGTGGACGTGCGCACCAAGCACGCCTTCCACGAGCTGATCTGGGAACTGGCCGCGGGCGGCCTTCCGATCCTGCTGATCAGCAGCGACCTGGCCGAGATGGTCACCCTGGCGGACCGGATCGTCGTGATGGCCGACCACCACATCCGCGGTGAGGTCGACAACGACCACGACTACGAACGGATGAGCGGCCGCGTCATCCGCATCATCCACGACCGGACCGTCCCGGCCGTGGCCACGGAGGGCAGCACCCCATGAGGCGAGTCGCACAGGTCATCCGCGTACGCCCCGACAAGATCGACGAGTACCGGCACCTGCACCTCGATGTGCCGGAACCAGTGCTGCGACAACTGCGGCGCTGCCACATCGCCAACTACTCCATCCACCTCCTGGGCGACCGGCTGTTCGCCTACTTCGAGTACCACGGCGACGACCTGACGGCCGACCTCGCCGTCATGACCGCCGACCCCGCCACCCAGGCGTGGTGGCGGCTCACCGAGCCGTGCCAGCAGCCCGTAGAAGAAGCCGCGCCCGGCGAGTGGTGGGCCTCTATGGAACAGGTCTTCTTGATGGAGTGAACCGCCGGCAGGACCGCAGCGCGCCCTGTACAGCTTCGGGGGCCGTCCTGTCGCTCACTCGCGCCACGGCCGCCGAGCGCGGTGCTCGACGCCCGCCGGCCGCTGGGCCGGCGGGTCATCGCCGACGAGGTCGCCGCCGCGGCGGTGTACCTGGCGAGTCCCGCCGCCGCCGGCGTCACGGGTACCTCGCTCGCCGTGGACGGCGGTATGCGCGGGGCAGCGGGAACCGTGGAGTGCTTACGTGCGTGGAATGGCCGCCCTGCCGAACACGGTGTGCAAGCTCTCCGGCCTGCTCACCGAGGCCGACTGGTCGTTGTGGACCGTCGAGGACCTGCGGCCATATGCCGACACGGTGCTCGACGCGTTCGGCCCGGGCCGGCTGATGTACGGCTCCGACCGGCCGGTGAGCACTCTGGCCGCGGCCTACGGCGAGGTGGTGGCGGCCTCCCGGGAGCTCACAGCCCAGCTGAGCGCCGCCGAGCAGCAGCAGGTGTGGGCCGGCGCAGCCGGCCGGGTCTACCGGATCGAAGACGACCGGACGCGCCGAGCAGACGGCGGCCGGCCACTCACGCCTCGTCGAACCGGCCGCGCTGACGCTCCAGGCTGCGCGTGAGGTGGTCGGCCATGGCCTCGGCGGCGCGGTCGGCCCGGCGGCGCAGAATCGCACGTGCCACGCGCTCATGCTCGGAGAGTGTGGGCTCGCGCGCGTCCTGGAGGCTGCTCAGCCGGAAGAGATGCAGGTGCGAGTGGAGCCTCTCCACGGCCTCCGCGAGCAGCGGCCGGCGGGCCGCCTCGACGACGGCTTCGTGGAAGCACTGGTCCAGCGCGGCGAAGTCACGGTAGGCCACATACGGCCCGGCAGGGCCAGGGCGGGACTGCATGTTTTCCAGGATTGACTCGATCACGTCGAGCTGGGCTTCCTCCGCGTTCGTCGCGGCCAGCGCCGCAGCCCGCGGCTCCAGCAGCAGCCGCATCTCGAAGAGCTCCTCCACCGCTTCCCGCGTCAGCAGTTCGGTGGCGCGGTATCCGGACAGGGAACGCTTGACGACCAGCCCGTCGGCTTCGAGGCGGGCCAGCGCCTCACGGACGGGGGTGGACGAGACGTTGAGCGTGCGGGCCAGGGCCTCGATGCCGACACGGGCACCTGGGGCGATCTGATGGTCCATCACCATGGCCTTGATGTCCTCGTAGACGCTGTCGGCCAGCACTTGGCGGACCGGCGGCGGAGCCGCCGGGGCGTCGCCCACGTGGGCCTCAAAGGCGGACGGGTCGGATGCCGGCATCCCAGAGGCCTCCACTCCTGCTCTACGGCGTCATGGTCAGGGCAGTTTACCGAGTATCGAACCTTGCACGCCCTGCACCGGTGCAGCATGGACGTCATGCGTGAGAGAGGTAGCGGTGGCCTGCTCGGGCAGTCGGGTGCCGACCGCGGAGTCCTGGGCACTGGCCGCGGTGACGACCATGGCCGGGAGCAGCCCGACCGTGTCGGCGATAATCCTCCGCCTACTTCCGATGATCTTCTCCCGTACATCGACCCGGAAGCCACTCCTATCGCGTTGCTACCACGAGCTTGACGTCGCTGGACAGGCAGAAGCACCAGCCAATCACATAGGATTTTGCTCCGCACTGCCGCGCAAGATGTCGACTTGATCAATCCCGGTGCACAACTTCGCACTTCAAAGCCCCACACCCGAATCACGACGAAGCTCGCAAGACCCTTGACTGCCCACCGACAAGTCGAAATCATATACGAAGCTGTCCCACCCGCTTCGAGGAGGTAGGCGTGATCCGTTCCTTGAGAGCCCGGCTGCTGGTGGCCGTCGCAGCGCTGTGTCTGCTGGCGGGCGGCGTGTCCCACGCCGCCGCGGCCCCGGACCCCGGCGACATCCCGCCCGGCAGCGAGCTGCGCAACCTGGCGTTCAACACCCCCGCGACCCAGAGCAGCACCGCCTACGACGGCTCCGCCGCGGGGGCCACGGACGACAACCGCAACGGAGACTTCAGCAGTGGCTCGGTCACCCACACCGCGCTCGAGTCCGAGCCGTACTGGCAGACGGACCTGAAGGCGTCCAAGAAGCTCGACAAGGTGGTCGTCTGGAACCGCACGGACTGCTGCTCCGGCCGGCTGTCCAACTTCTGGGTGATCGCTTCCGACTCCCCCATCACGGCCCGCAGCCTGGCGGAGGCCCGCACGAAGCCGGGGGTCACCGCCACCCGGGTCGCGTCTCTCTCCGGTCCCTCCGCGGCGGTCGCCGTCAACCGCTCGGCCCGCTACATCCGTATCCAGCTCGAAGGCACCGAATACCTGTCGCTCGCGGAGGTGCAGGCGTTCGGCGACGAGGTCATATCCCCCTCGCCGGCCGCTCAGAAATGGGTGACCGACAACCCGTTCGGCATGTTCCTGCACTTCAACATGTCGACGTACCAGAACACGCAGTGGGCGGACCCCAACGCCTCGCCCGCCCTCTTCAACCCCACCGACCTCGACCCGAAGCAGTGGGCGCGGTCCATGAAGGACGCGGGGATGACCTTCGGAGTCCTCACCGCGAAGCACCACGACGGTTTCGCGCTGTGGCCCAGCAAGTACTCCGACCACGACGTCGCGGCCAGCCCGTACAAGAACGGCAAGGGCGACATCGTCCGGGAGTACGTCGACGCCATGCACGCCAGCGGCCTCAAGGTGGGCCTGTACTTCTCCATCTGGGACAGCCACAACGGCAACAGCACGGAGCTCGTCCAGAACCAGCTGCGCGAGCTTCTCACCAAGTACGGCCCGATCGACTACCTGTGGTTCGACGGCTGGGGCTGGCACATCCCCTACTCGCAGATCCCGTACCAGCCGGTCCGCGACATGATCCGCCGGATCTCGCCCCGTACCGTCGTCGCCAACAACGACCACTTCGGCACCCTGCAGACCACGGACGTCATCATCTACGAGGTCCCGGTCGAGGGCATGCCACCGGCCTCCAACGACCGGCCGATCGACGCCAGTGCCACCATGGACACCAACAGCACCTGGTTCCACACCACGTCGACGGGCGCCCCCCGGTCCACCGACGACATCACCGGCAACCTGGCCAAGGCCACCGCAGGCAACGCGCTCTTGCTGTTGAATGTCGGGCCGGACAGATCCGGGCGCATCCCCCAGGACTACGTCAGTCGGCTGAAGGAGGTCGGCGCGGCCCACTGACCCGCCGAGGGTGTGCAAGGCAACTGTCGGGTGCGGTCATCGTGCTGATCCACTTCGTGATTCGAGCGCCGCGAGACGCTCAGAAACCGAGCGACGGTGAGGGATCCTCGCCCTCACCGTCGCAACGGCCCGGCCGTAGCGCACACCGTTCAACCCCCGATCAGCGACTCACAACCTGGCTGGTGGATCGGTTCAACCGAGGCTCCGGTGCGAGAACACGCCGGTGACCTTGTCGGTGCCGCCGGAGTTCACCGCGCTGCCGAACACCCCGGCGTCCATGGTCGCGGACAGGCTTCCTGGAGTCGAGGTACCCACTGTGGTCCATGTCGTGCCTACCCCGGCGAAAACATCGAAGCCGTCTTCAGCGGATTCTCCGTCACCTCCTGACACAGGCGCCATTGAAACCACAGGCTCACTGGCATCACGCTTCCTGGCAGGCCTCGCACCCCCCTGGGCGCCTGTCCGAGCCACTCCCTGCACGTCCGTGAGAAAGGGAACCCAGCCCCCATGGCACGTACTTCCTCAGTTGTCGCCGGCTTCGTCGCGGGCGTTGTCGTGGCCGCGAGCACCACCGCGATCGCCGTCACCGGTACGACAACCGCCGGCACCGACCTCAATTCCAAGGCCACCACCACCTGGCTGACCGTCAAGGTCGCCGACGCCATGGGCACCAGGGACACCATTACCTGGGTTCCCACCGGCTCCTTCGCCGGCTCCGCGGAGGAGCGGGTCCCGCGCTACCCAATGACCGCCATCCAGGGCAAGGACACCAAGGAGCTCAAGCTCTCCGCCGTGCGCAACGAGCAGGTCTCGGCGCAGCTGGCGATCGCCTCCGGCCAGAACCTCGACGACGTCGAGGCCGTGGTCGGCGACCTCACCGGGCCCGGCGGAGCGAAGCTGTCCGGAGACGACACCCAGGTCCGGTTCGTCACGTACGTGCCGGTGCAGCGCTCCAAGAGCGAGGTCGACTGGTCAGCCACCATCGACCAGGTCAGCTCCGGCAAGGAGGTGTCCGGCGACCGCAACCCCGATGTGGTCGGCGACGCGCTCGAGGAGGGGGACTCCGTGGACGTGCCCGCGTACGCGGCGCAGCCGCTGTGGTTCACCTTCCGCATCCCCGAGAAGGCCAGGCCCGGCACCTACACCGGCACGGTCAAGGTCAATGCCGACGGCCGGACCCAGGCCAGTTATCCGCTGACCATCGAGGTCGCGGACGCCGGCGTGCCCGACTCGAAGGACTACGACTTCTTCCTCGACGTATGGGCGCAGCCGGAGACGATCGCCAAGAACCACGGCGTCAAGCCCTGGTCCGACCAGCACTGGAAGCTGATCGAGAAGTACAACCGCGACCTGGCGTCGCGCGGCCAGAAGGTCATCAACACCACCATCGTCGACAACCCGTGGCACCACCAGTGGTCGCTCGGCACCCGGGAGTCGCAGACCGCCACGCCGTACACCAGCATGGTGGGCTGGACGTGGAACGGAAAGACGTTCTCCTTCGACTTCGACCGCTGGGACAAGTACGTCCAGACCGCCAGACGCGCCGGTCTCGGGCCCGACATCGGTGCCTTCTCCATGCTGGCGTTCCAGGACCAGGAGCACCTCACCTACACCGACACCAGCACCGGCAAGACCGTCTACGAGAACGTCGCTCTGGGCGGCGACCGCTGGCGGGAGGCGTGGGGAGCGTTCCTTCCCGCCTTCGAGAAGCATCTGAAGGGGAAGGGCTGGCTGGAGGACACCTGGCTGTCCTTCGACGAGCGGCCCATCGACACCATGACGGTCGTCAAGAACTTCGTCCACGAGCTCGCGCCGGCCTTCGACGACCGTATCTCCGTGGCCGGTTCGATCAACACCGAAGGCGTGGCGTCCAACCTGTCCGTCGACTGGGGCGGCATCGACGCGATGACGAAGGAGAAGGCGGCGGAGCGGCGCAAGGCAGGCAAGATCACGACCTTCTACGTGTACGGCTTGCCGGCCCACCCCAACACGCTGGCGTACTCGCCGGCCGTCGAGTCGCGGATGCTGCCGTGGATCTCCGCCCAGCGGAATCTGGACGGTTTCCTGCGCTGGTCGTACAACAGCTGGACCAGTGAGCCCTTCGAGCAGCCGTTGCACATCTTCACGCAGGGCGACGAGTATGTGGTCTACCCGGGCAAGGACGGCCCGATGTCCAGCATCCGCTGGGAGCAGCTGAAGGAGGGCATCGAGGACTACGAACTCATCGCCCAGCTGCGGAAGAAGGACGGCGGCGCCGACAGCGGCGCCCTGACCGAGGCCCTCACCACCGCGACCCGGAACCTCGACGGCCGGACGAAGGACGTCGGCGACATCGAGACCGCCCGAGCGGCAGTCGTGAAGGCGCTGACGTCATGAGGGGGAAGTGGCGATCTCTGCTGCGCACCGAAGCACTGACTGTCATGCCCCTGATCAGACAAGGAGCTGCACGCGGTCGTCCTACCGAAGGTCAGCGACGGTCTCCTGTCCGGCGTTCCGGCGCCGCACATTTTCGCGATGACGGTCGCCTGACAGTGCACCGCGCAGGAAGGGAAGCTCATGTACAGCAATGAAAATGTCACCCGGAGACGGGTGTTGACCGGAGTGGTGGCCCTGGGAGGTGCCGTACTGCTGGCACCGTCGACCACCGCCGGGGCTGCCGGGATCGCAGAGACGTTCGACACCGCTCCCGCCGCCGCGGCGCTGCGGCGACTCGTGCCCGATCACTACCAGCAGGTCTCTCTGCGCGCGATCGCGGAGAGCGGCAAGGACCGCTTCCGGGTCACCGGCCGGGCCGGGCACATCACTGTCGAGGGCACCAGCCCCGCCGTACTCCTCACCGGCTTCAACACCTATCTGGCGCAGGCCGCCAAGGCCGACATCTCCTGGAACGGCGAGCAGCTGAACCTGCCACGTACGCTCCCCGCGCTCGCGGAGGCGATCGGGCGAACGGCGAACGTGCCCCATCGATTCGCCTTCAACGACACCAACGAGGGCTACACCGGCGCCTACCGGGACTGGGAAGCGTGGGAGCGCGAGATCGACGTCCTCGCGCTGCACGGCATCAACGAGGTGCTCGTCTGCATCGGTGCCGACGCCGTCTACTACGACACCTTCCGGGAGTTCGGCTACACGGACGCCGAGCTGCGGGCCTGGATCCCCGCCCCGTCCCACCAGCCCTGGTGGCTGCTGCAGAACATGTCGGGGTTCGGCGGCCCGGTGTCCAAGCACCTCATCGACCAGCGCGCCGCCCTCGCCAAGAAGATCATCCGACGGGTGCGCGAGCTGGGCATGACCCCGGTGCTGCCCGGCTACTACGGCATCGTGCCGGACGACTTCCGGGCCAAGAACCCCGGCGCGTCCCTGGTCGCCCAGGGCTCCTGGGGTGCCTTCAAGCGACCCGACTGGCTCGATCCGCGCACCGACCTGTTCGCCGACGTCGCCGCCGCGTTCTACCGGCACCAACGGGAACGCTTCGGCGACAGCGGCATGTACAAGATGGACCTGCTGCACGAGGGCGGCAACCCCGGGGACGTGCCGGTCGGCGAAGCGGCCAAGGCCGTCGAGGCCACTCTCCAGAAGGCTCACCCCGGAGCGATCTGGGCCATCCTGGGCTGGCAGAACAACCCGAGCCGGGAGATTCTCGGCGCGGTCGACAAGAGCATGATGCTCGTCGTCGACGGCCTGTCCGACCGCTACACCACCGTCACCGACCGGGAGAGCGACTGGGACGGCACACCGTACGCCTTCGGCAGCATCTGGAACTTCGGCGGTCATACCCCGATCGGCGCCAACGCCCCCGACTGGGTGGAGCAGTACCCGAAGTGGCGCGACAAGGAGGGCAGCGCGCTCGCCGGGATCGCGATGATGCCTGAGGGCGCCGACAACAACCCCGCCGCGATGGCCCTGTTCACGGAGCTCGCCTGGACGCCCGGCACCATCGACCTCGATGCCTGGTTCGCCTCGTACGCCGTGTCCCGGTACGGCGGCGAGGACCCGCACGCCGTGGCGGCCTGGAAGGCGATCCGGGACACCGCGTACAACATGACCCGCAAGGATGCGTGGAGCGAGGCGCCCGACGGGCTGTTCGGCGCCCGGCCGAGTCTGGGCGCCAACAAGGCCGCCGCCTGGGGGCCCGAGGCCGACCGCTACGACACCACGGTCTTCGACGCAGCCCTCACCGAGCTGCTCAAGGTCGCGCCGAGGCTGCGCGACAGCTCCGCGTACGCCTACGACCTCACCGATGTGACCCGTCAGGTGCTGTCCAACCGCAGCCGCGTGCTGCTGCCCCGGATCAAGGCGGCGTACGAGGCCGGGGACCGCGTCGGCTTCGACCGGCTCACCAAGACCTGGCTCGGCTGGATGAAGCTGATGGACAAGGTGCTGGCCACGTCCGCGCAGCACCTGCTCGGACGGTGGCTGGCCGACGCCCGGTCCTGGGGCGCCACCGGGGCCGAGAAGGACCAACTGGAGTACGACGCACGGTCGATCATCACCACCTGGGGAGGTCGGGCGAGCAGCGACGAAGGGCTGCACGACTACGCAAACCGGGAATGGGCGGGACTGGTCGGCGGCCTCTACCTCACTCGCTGGAAGACGTACTTCGACGAGTTGTCCGCAGCGCTCGCGGACGGCCGGGAGCCGGCCGAGATCGACTGGTTCGCGCTGGATGACCGCTGGGCGCACCAGCAGGACAGCTACCCGGTGAAGACGTCGGGCGACATCCACAAGCTGGCCCGGCAGGTGCGGGACACCCTGGTCTCCGATCCCCACCAGGTGGCGCTGACCGGGTCAGCCGACCGGGGCGCGGTGGCGGAGGGCCGCCCGGTGACGGTCACCGTGTCGTTCACCAACCGCAACGGCTTCGGGCCGGCGACGGATGTAACGCTGTCCGTCGAGGCACCGGAGGGAATGACCGCCGAGCCGGCGGGCACGACCACCGCGGCGTCGGTCGCCCCGGGCGAAACCTTCTCGGCGACCTTCCGGGTCACCCGCACCAAGGCCGCCGGTGCGCTGATCTCCCGGGTGCCGGTGGGCGCGTCCTACCGGACCGTCGGCACGCGCGGCTCCGCCTCGGCGGCGGTCCGTCTGATGGCGGGCACCGGGGTGGGCGACCCCTACCGGAGTACCTCCTTCAACGACGCGATCTTCGGCCGGTCCGGGGACGCGATCGCCATCGAGGGCGCGGGCGCCGACCTGTGGGGCACTACCAACGAGTTCGGCACGGTCTACCGGGCCGCCGCCTTCGGGTCCTCCTCGACCGCCACGGTCCAGGTCACCTCGCAGGACACCACCGGCGGCTGGGCCCGCGCCGGGCTGATCGTCCGCAACGACCTCTCGGAGAACGGCAACGGCTCGGGCGGCTACGTCAATCTGGCGGTGACTCCGTCCAACGGCTGCGTGCTGTCCTGGGACTCCGACGGCAACGGCCAGTTCGACTCCATCGAGCTGGCCGTTGCCGTGGCCGCCCCGGTGCATCTGCGGCTGACGCGCTCCGGCGACACGTACACCGGCGAGTGCAGCCCTGACGGCGTCTCCTGGACCAAGGTCGGCACCGCCACACCGGGCGGCGTTGCCGGCACCCAGGACATCGGCGTGTTCATGACGGCGGCCAACGGTTGGACCGGTACCCGCGGGATCGCCGGTTTCGAGGGCTTCTCCGTCAACTGAGCCGACGAGCCGGGCCTGGCCGGGGCCGCTTCACGCGTCTCCGGCCCAGCCGTCGCCGTACGGCCGGAGGAGTGCGTGCCGCTGCCCGTCTTCATGTCTGCGCCTACGGCAACGTCCGTAAGTCGGCAGGCGCCCGCCGGAATGGTGCCTGCGACTCCCGGAGAAGCCGTGCGACCCGCAGCACACGCGCGACGTCGTGGCCGCGCCCCCAGCGGACGGGACCGTCTCCCCGCTGGGCGACCCCCAGCAGGCCGTCGACCGACTTGGCCAGAGCGCCGGCGACGCGGACGTTGTCATCGACTACCTGTGGGACCCGGCCGCCGAACGCGCCATGAACGCCCTGCCCGCCGCTTGGGCAGCGGTCAGGGCTTGGTCCCCACCGAATGGTCTGGGCCGTAGATCGTTGAGCGCTTTGGCGGCGATCGCATGGGGCAAGCTCGGGTTGCCGTAAGCGGCCTTACGTCCTGCGTCACGCCGGGATTTTTCTCTGGCTGTACTCGGGCGTGGACTCGGCGTAATGGGCGCGTCGAGCGGATCAGAGCATCGAGGTCCTGTTCCACTTCTACGCCAAGTTCATTGACGGTCTCCAGGAGCACGCCAATTCCCGCGCAGACGGGGGTTGTCTGTGAGAGGGGGGAGCCCCACCGGAGCACTGCTGACAGCCCCCACCCGGCGCCCAGCCGGCCTCCCCCTCACCGTGCTCGCGGCACGCGGCCGCGTCATACGCGGACGCCGCGACACGAGAAGGTCCCCGCGGCGGTTCAGATACCGGTGTGGGTATGGGCGGCCCAGTAGGTGGGGGTCGCAGGGTAGCGGTCTCGGAGGCGTCGTACGGCCTGGTGCAGGGCCTCGGCAGAGCGGCTGACGTCGGGCGGGTTGGTGCCGTCGTCGGTCAGGTGGCTGTAGAAGCTCTCGGCGATGTCCTGGGCGGCGTGGTCGACGACGCGCCACAGGGTGCCGATCACGTGGGGGTAGCCCGCGAGGTGGAAGGCGCCGGTGATGTGGACGGCTTCGTCCGCGAGCCGAGGGCTGCTGATGGTGGTGTCACAGGCCGACAGGAAGGCCAGGCCGCCCTTCAGGCGCAGGGCGCCGATGTCGGTAACGGTCAGCGGAGCCGTCAGGTGGTCGTGGAGGGCCAGGCGGCTGCGGGCCGGGTCGTTCTGCAGCGCCCAGCCGTGGCAGGCAAAGTGCGCCACCTGGTGGTGGGGCAGCGCGGCGAGCACGGTCTCCCGTACGGGGTGGGGCAGCAGGTACGCGCCCGGAATCAGTGCCTCCAGGGTCGCGGCCTCGTCGCTCACCCCCTCCAGCGGCGGGGCGTCAGGAGCGTCGGGTACCGCCACGATCACCGTCGAGGCCCTGGCCGTGCCCGTATGGCGGGGCGATTGCGCGCGGGCGTAGGCCAGGCCGCGGACCGTGGTGGTGTAGGACGAAACGACCCGGTCCAGTACGGTCCGCGGCTCCGCCCCGTGAGCGTGATGGTCGGAGAGGAGGTCTGCGTGGTGGCCGGCGGCGTGCAGCGGAAGCCGGCTGAGGATCCCGACCGGGCACCACCACAGGCGCGGCCACGCCATGCCCTGTGGCGGAGCGGAGGTCATCCCCACTGCGGTCAGAACCGGTTCGGTGACGGTGTCCCACAACCATGCGAGCACCTCCAGGATCTCGCCCTGGGCCGCCCTGCGGGACACGGGGTCGGCCTCCCCGTCGGCCGTGGCACGCTGAGCGTCCAGGAACCTGTTGATCTGGCCGACGGCGTCGTCCTGCGTGAATCGGCCGAGGGGGACAACACGCACCGGGGCCGCTGGGTCGCCGGTGAGGATGAGGGCGTCGCTGCCGGTGGGGCTCGTGTAGACGAACACCACCGGCCCGTCGTGGGCCTGTGCCGTGAGCTCGTCGATGCCCGGAGCGGTGAGGAAGTCCGCGAAGCCGTCCACGGCTCGAATCCGGCCGATCAGGGTCTCCCACGCGCCCTGCGCATCGCGACGGGCGTCAGCGAGATATGTGCCTGCCCGACCAGCCCGCCCCGCCTGGACGGCGTCGTCGAGATACGCAGCAGGCATGCCGACGGCATCGGTAGCCGCACGGCTGCGCTCGTCGAGGTCCTCTCGGCGGGCGCGCAGCGTCTCGAACTCCGCCGCCAGTCCGGGGGCTGCCTCCCGCAGCCGGGACAGGTCGCTGCTGCGGGCACCGACCGTGTCGGCGACGAGTATTCCCCGTGTCAGCTCCAGCAGTTCGACCGCCCGCTCTGCACGACCGGCTGCGAGCGCCGAAGCAGCCACCAACGCCGCCAACGCATCCACCTGGGTCAGCTGATGCTCCCGGTCGCTGCGGGTCAGAGCGCCGGGGGCAATCTGTGGCAGCAGAGCGGCCACCGCCTCCGCCGCCGCCAGTGCCTCCTGGCCGTCCGATGCCTGACGACTGGTCAAGATCGCGACTTCCCCGTAGGCACGGATGCGGAACCCGATCCCAGCGGCAGCACTCTCGCCCACCTGCCTGATGCAGCGCACTGCTTCGGCCAACTGGCCGGACTCGCCGGTGTGCTCGGACAGCATCCGCAGGCCGATTCCATGGTTGGTCAGGAGCACGGCGCGGGCGGGGTGGTCGAAGGGGGTGGCGTCGACCATGGCCCGCCCGATGTCGACCGCTTCGACCAGCAGCTCGATCTCCCCCGTCCGCTCGGACAACATCTGCAGGGCGGCCGCGAGGTTCAGGCCGGCAGTGGGGTTCGGGCTACCAAAAGGGGTGGCCACGACGGCCCGCCCGGTGTCGACCGCTTCAATCAGCCACGCGGTCTCACCCGTCCGCCTGAACTGGTTGAGCAACGCGGCCACGAGGTTGTGCAGGTTGGTGGCGTGGCTGGGGTAGCCGATGGTGGCTGCGACCGCGGCCCGCCCGGTGTCGACCGCTTCGACGGCCCACTCGGTCTCGCCGGTCCGCCCGAACAACCTCAGCAGGACGAGCACCATGGTGCTCAGGGCCACTGCGTGTTCCGGGTGGCCGGGTGAGGTGGCGGCGACCGTAGCCCTCCCGACACCGACCGCCTCGACCAACAGCTCGGTCTCCCCCGTGCGCTCGAACAATGCCGATAGGGCGAGCGCGACGCCATTGAGCGATTGTACGTATCCAGGATGGTCGGACGAGGTGGCGTCGAGCGCGGCCCGTCCGAGGTCGACTGATTCAACCAGCAGCCCGGTCTCTCCCGTCCGCTCTGCCAGCCTGTACAGCGCGGCCGCCAGGTTGCTCCTGCTTCGAGCGTATTCGGGGTGGTCGGACGAGGTGGCGTCGGCTGTAAACCTCCCGGCACCGATCGCCTTGTCCAGCCAGTCGGCCTCCCCTGTCTGCTCGTACAGCATCCGCAGCGCCAAAGCGAGGTTGTTTGCACGTTCAATGAATTCGGGGTGGTCAGTGGGGAGGTCGGCGATCGCGGCGCGCCCCATCTCGACCGATTCAACCAGCAGCTCGACCTGCCCGGTCCGCTCGAACGACCGGAGCAGGATGCCGGCATAGTTGAACAGGCTCGTGGCGTGGTTGGGGTGATCGGCGGGGGTGGCGTCGACCGCGGCCTGCGCGATGTCGAAGGCTTCGGCCAGCCGCTCGATTTCCCCCGTCTGCTCGAACAGCCGCCGCAGCACGATGGCGAGATTATTCAGGCGATAGGACCGTTCGGGGTGGTCGGTGGGAAGGGCCTCGACCGCGGCCCGCGCGACGTCGGCCGCTTCGACCAGCACCTCGATCCTCCCCGTCCGCTCGGACAACATGCGCAGCCCGATGGCGAGGTTGTTCAGGTTCTCAGCGGATGCGGGCCGGCCGGTGGGGGTGGCCTCGACCGCGGTCCGCCCGAGGTCGACCGCTTCGACCAGCACCTCGATCTCCCCCGTCTGCTCGAACACCATCTGCAACACGACCGCCAGATTGCTCAGATGCGCAGCGTGGTCGGGATGGGCGGCTGGGGTGGCAGCGGTCAGACTGCGAAAGAGGGTGAGGGCTTGGAGCAGCAGGGGTAATTCTCCCGTGCGGCCATGGGCGCTGAGCAGTTCGGCGGCCTGGACCTCCATGCGCACGGCATCGGAGTCCGCTGCAGGCCCGTCGGCCGGTGCATAGTGCCGGCGCAGGGGGCCAGGGACGGCGTCGGGTTGTGCACGGTGGACGGGGGCGAGGAAGCGGGCGGCCTCGGTGAAGTCGCGCTGGGTCCGGCCGGGCCGGGCCTGGTGGCGGAGCCAGTGGAACATTCCGAGCAGGTAGGCGGCGGTGAGGTCGGTATCGGGGTCCGTGGCCGCGGCGAGCTCCGTGGCGTGGCGCAGCGCGGCATCGGTGAACAGGGCCTCCGCGCCTTGGGTGTCGGCAGCCTTGCTGAGGTGGTGCTGGACGGCGGCGAGCGCCGCGTCGCGGTTGCGCATCCTGGATCCCCCATTGTCGCGGACGGTCCCCGAACCGGCGCGTTCCCGCCCTTCGCCCGGACAGCGTCGCGGGGTGCGTTCAGCGAGGTGGCTCTTGTGCGGATCGTAGCCCGGTGGGCACCTCCCGCACCTACGCTTCTTGCTCAGACGGCTCGTACCGAGACGGTAGGGGCCACGGGCCGCCATGGCGGCGGCCCTTCATCCAAATCGGTCCGGGGCGGTGGAAGCGATGCGTAGCGTGCGGAACCGATGGGGTGTCCTGTGCGACCAGCTCAGTCGACACGACTCTATGGAGCAGGAGATCCGCAACGCCGGGGCAGGCAATGAGCTGGACGAGTTGCTGGCCATGCCGAGCGGTGGCGCCGGCGTCGATGCGAAGCGCGCGAAAGCGCTCCTGGACGCGATCGATGACGCCTGCGCCCGCTACGGCTTGGCCGCGGTGACCGTCCGCAGCTACGGCGACGCGCAGCTCCCCGCGGGGTTCGGCCGGCCCCCGGCAACGGTGGAGCAGGACAAGTGGATATGCCCGCAGGGCTTCTGCGGTCGGGTCGTCTTCTCCGAGGAGGCGCCGACGCCGCCGGCGTGCGCGGCGGGCGGCATCCCGATGGCGCCCTTCCGGCTGCGTTGATGACCGGATTCCTGGCCGTGATCGGCACGAAGCTGGCGGACCGGTGGGTACAGGCTCTGGTCCTGCCCGGTCTCCTCTGGGTCGCCACACTCGCCGTCGTGGCGAGACTCGGCCAAGACCACCCTCTCGACGTGGACCGCCTGACCACCTGGCTGGATCGACTCGCGACGCAGCCGACCGGACGCAGCTCCGCCGGCGTTCTGCTCATGACCACCGCCGTCCTTCTCGGCTCCAGCACCGCCGGATTGGCGGCCGGAGCCCTCGGCGGCCTTCTGCAGCGCCTCTGGGGTGCCTCAGGTGCGCACCCTCCACTGGCCTGGGCCGTGCGCTGGCGGCGCCGCCGCCACATCACCGAGCGGGCACGGCGAGCGATCGCGCGGGCGGCCGACCCCCACATGCGCGGCGGATCGCTCGCCCGCGCCCTGGTCCGAGCCGTCGCCGCGCGTCACGAGCACCGCCGGATGGCACTGATCAGGGGAGGGCGCATGCCGGAGGCCCCTACGCGACCCACATGGATCGGCAACCGGTTCCACAACGCCGCCACGCGTGTTCACACCCTCTACGACCTCGACCTTGAATTGGCCTGGCCACGGTTGTGGGCAGTGCTGCCCGACAACCTTCGCGGCGATGTGACCGGTGCCCGTGACTCCTACACCGCCGCCGCACGCTTGACCGCGTGGGGACTCCTCTACGGCGCGCTGGCCACGGGATGGTGGCCCGCCGCGCCGATCGGCGCCTGCCTCGTGGTCGCCGGCGTCGTACGGGCCCGCAGCAGTGCCGAAGTTCTCGCCGGCCTGATCGAGACCGCGGTCGACCTCCACGTGAACGATCTCGCTCACCGACTCGGCACCCCCGCCGGCGCACCACCGACCGTCGAAACGGGCCGAGCCATCACCAGTCGGCTGCAAGGCCCCCTGTAACGGCGGTTCGTGATCTCGGCCGTGGTCCACATTGTTGGTCAGGCGGGGGATTCCCTCCACCAGCTGACAGAACGCAGGGAAGAGATCGAGGCCGAGCACGAGGCCAACCTTGAGCGGGCAGCCAAGCGGATCAAGCCCAACAGGCCGCTGCTGGAGGTCCTTTCGGATGCGCTTGATGCCGATGACGACGAAGAGCGGTATCCACCGCGTCGGCCCGGTGCGCCGACCCTTCCACTGCCAAACCCAAGGACGTCGTCGACGCGGTTGCAGCGCTCTGCGCACAGCAGCTCCTGCTTCTGAACGGGCAACGTTCACGGCGACCCGCGCCGCGTCACCGCCCGGTTGACCGCCCCTGTGCCGCCACAGCCCCCAGGCGCCACTTCCTCGCCCCCGCCGGCGCCTACTTCCTATCGAGGCATGTCCGAGATCGCGAGGTCATTGCCTCGGACGGACGTGCCTCACTTGATCGATTCGCATCAGATGGTTGCGGCCTCGCGTGCCACCGCGCCACCGCGCCACCGCGCCACCGCGCCACCGCGCCACCGCTGAGAAACGCGCGGATGTCGCTCCGCCTCCTCACAACTGCGATGCCCCGGATGTCGTCACCGCCCCGCGCCCCTGCGCAGCTCCTACCGGATCAGGCACGCACCACTCGCATGCAGTACGGCAAGACGCATGCGCAGCGCATCGCCGTCCCGCCGGGCAGGATCGTGGACGAGGAGTGAACCGGGCGGCGAGCGCTCCGTGTTCCCGACGCCGGGCGTCCGGCAGCGAGGACCGCCTCGGCTCCGTCGAGAGCTACTGCCGCGCCGATGCGACCGGGTTCGAGTGGCAGCCCGACGGTGGACAGCTAAGACTGAGGCAGCGGTTTTGGATCCGGACAACGGATCCCGACCTCGTGAATTCCGGACCACTCGCTCCGGCCATCGAAAAGCGCGAGTACGGGGCGCCGACCGTAATGGCGACGGCGCTCGAAAGTTCCTCAAGGAGCTCGCATGGAGGAGAAATACCTCGACGTCCTGACGCCCGGGCCGGATGAATCCGCGATCGGTATAAGCAAGTACACCGGCCCGGAGACCGGCATCGAGAAAGACCTCGCCGAGGTGCTGGCTGACGTCATGTGCGTCGAACGGGTGTCGATCGACGGCCATTTCTTCGATGACCTCGGCGCCAACTCATTGGTGATGGCTCATTTCTGCGCACGAGTCAGGAAGCGCACGGACCTTCCCTCGGCGTCGATGAAGGACATCTACCGGCACCCGACGATCCGCAGCCTGGCGACGGGGCTCGCGAATGCCGCGCCCGTCGAGCCCTCGGTCCCGGCGCCGACCGAGGTGGTGACCCCAGTCGGCACGGTGCGGTACGCCGTCTGCGGAACCCTGCAGCTCCTGCTTTTCCTGGGGTACTCCTTCCTCGCCGGACTTGTTGCCGACCGAGGCTATGCATGGGTCTCCGCCGGGTCGGGTGTGATCGACATCTACCTGCGGTCGTTCGTCTTCGGAGGCATCGGCTTCGTCGGTCTGTGCACCTTCCCCATCGCGGCCAAATGGCTTCTCGTCGGCCGGTGGAAATCACGCGAGTTCCCGGTCTGGGGTCTGACCTATCTGCGCTTCTGGACCGTCAAGGTGCTGATCCACGCCAACCCGATGATCTTCTTCGTCGGCAATCCCTTGTACGTGCTGTACCTGCGAGCGCTGGGTGCACGGATCGGCAAAGGGGTCACGATCCTCTCCCGCAACGTTCCGGTCTGTCCCGACCTGCTCACGGTCGGCGCCGGCACGGTGATCCGCAAAGACTCGTTCTTCCTCTGCTACCGGGCGCACGCCGGCCGTATCCAGACCGGCCGGGTCACCCTCGGCCGGGACGTGTTCATCGGCGAGAAGACCGTGCTCGACATCGACACGTCGATGGGCGACGGGGCTCAACTCGGGCACACGTCCACGCTGTACAGCGGTCAGGCGGTCCCGGGCGGTCAGCGCTGGCACGGATCCCCGGCACAGCTCACGCAGCACGACTACCTGAGGATCGGGCCGGCCGCATGCGGCACGCTGCGCCGGGCCGGCTTCGGCCTCATCACCGTGCTTCAGCTGTTCTTCCTCTACGTGCCACTGGCGATCGGGGGCGCGTACATGCTGGTGACCCTGGTCCCGGCGCTGCACAACCGGCTGAGCCGGAGCACGGTGGACCTCACATCGCCGGCTCTCTACATCGACGCGCTGGTCCTCTCCCTGCTGCTGTTCTTCGGCTTCGTCGTCGTGGGCCTGGCCGTGATGTTCACCGTTCCGCGCCTGCTGAACCTGGTCGTCAAGCCGGACAAGGTCTATCCGCTGTACGGGTTTCATTACTCGGCGCACCGGGCGATCGGGCGTATGACCAACATCAAGTTCTTCACATGGCTGTTCGGTGACAGCTCCTACATCGTCCCCTATCTGCGCGGCCTCGGATACGACTTGTCCCGGGTCGAGCAGACCGGGTCGAACTTCGGCACGGAAGTGCAACACGAGAACCCGTATCTGTGCTCGGTCGGCAGCGGAACGATGGTCGCCGACGGGCTCTCCATCATCAACGCCGACTATTCGAGCACGTCCTTCCGGGTGTCCCGGGCCTCGATCGGGCCACGCAACTTCCTCGGGAACAACATCGCCTATCCCTCAGGGGCCAGGACGGGCGAGAACTGCCTCCTCGCGACGAAGGTGATGGTTCCGCTCGAAGGCGAGGTACGCGAGGGGGTGGGCCTGCTCGGCTCGCCGTGCTTCGAGATTCCCCGGTCGGTCGAGCGCGATTCCCGGTTTGACCATCTGCGCACCGGCGACGAGTTGCGCCGCAGCCTCGCTGCGAAGAACCACTACAACATCCGCTCGATGGTCTTCTTCCTGCTCGTGCGGTGGCTGCACTTCTTCGTGCTCACGATGCTCGGCCTGGCGAACGCCGAGCTGTACGACTCCTACGGGCATGTGCTGATCGCCGCGTTCCTGGTGTTCAGCCTCGGGTTCACCGCTGTCTACTTCGTACTGGTGGAGCGCGGCATCGCGGCATTCCGCACGCTGCAACCGCAGGTGTGCTCCATCTACGACCCGTACTTCTGGTGGCACGAGCGCCTCTGGAAGGTGCCCGACACCTACCTCGACATCTTCAACGGCACCCCTTTCAAGAACGTGATCTGGCGGATGCTGGGTGTCCGGATCGGCAGCAGGGTCTTCGATGACGGCTGCTATATGACGGAGCGGACGCTCACCACCATCGGGAACGACTGCACGCTCAATGCGGGAAGCAAGATCCAGTGCCACTCGCAGGAGGACGGCACCTTCAAATCCGATCGCAGCACCCTGGACGCCGGCTGCACCATCGGTGTGGGAGCCCATGTCCATTACGGCGTGACGATGGGCACCGGCGCGGTGCTCGCACCCGACTCCTTCCTCATGAAAGGCGAGGAGGTCCCCCAGCACGCACGCTGGGGAGGAAATCCCGCCACGGAGACGCGAGTCGCCCCTCATCAGCCCGAGGCGCTGACGCGGAAGGGATAGCAGCGCCGCCCTTGCAGGCGCTGAACAGCACGGTGGCGAAGGCGAATGGAGAGGAACGACCAGATGGGAATGCAAGCGCAGGCCGACCGGGAGTTCTGGCGCGCTGTGCTCGTCGCCGGTGGATTCACCGAAATCCCGCGGTGGACGCTCAATCCGGTGAAGGGCGTCGGCCGGCACGAGGCGCCGATCCCGGACGACGTCGTGGCGGCGTTGGGCCGGCTGGCCAAAGACCTGGCGGTGCCGCTCGACTCGGTGCTGCTGGCAGCGCACGCCAAGGTGCTCGCCGCACTGTCCGGCGAGCGCGAGATCGCGACCGGTTACGTCACCGTGGAGGGCGGCCGGCCGCTGCCCTGCCGGCTGACGACCGAGCCCGACTCGTGGCGGACGCTGCTGCTGGATACCCATCGAGTCGCGTCGGACCTGCTGTCGCACAAGGACTTCCCGGTCGATGAGCTCAGATGCGAACTGGGCCTGGCCGAACCGTCGATCGAGGCCGTGTTCGATCCGCACGGCGTGGGCGGCGAAGTCGCCGGTAACAGCATGCTGTGGGTGGGATATTCGCAACGCGACGGCCATCTCGTGCTGCGGCTGCGGTATCGGACCGACGTGCTCGACGAGGACTGCGCAGTCAGGATCGCCGGTTACCACCTCACCGCGCTCGCGCTGATCGCCGCCGATCCGGACGCCGAGCACGGGCGGCAGAGCCTGCTCTCCGCCGAGGAACTCCACTTCCAGCTCGAAGAACTCGCCGGTCCACGCCGGGAACTGCCGGACCACCGGTTCCACGAACTGTTCGAGCAGCGGGTGGCGGCACACCCGGATGCCGTCGCCGCGGTGCATGGGGAGCAGCAACTGACGTATCGAGAACTCAACGCGCGCGCCAACCGGGTGGGACGAGCCCTGCTGGCGCGGGGGCTGCGCCCCGAGGGTGTCGTCGCGGTGGTGACCGAGCGCAACCTGGACTGGATGGCCGCCGTCCTCGCGGTCTTCAAGGCCGGCGGCGTGTACCTGCCCATCGAGCCGCATTTCCCGGCCGATCGCCTCGCGACCATGCTCTCCCGTGCCGCGTGCGGGCTCGTGCTGACCGAACCCGGCAGCACCTCCACGCTCGACCAGGCCCTCGACTCGCTGTCCGGGGTCCGGAAGCTCTTCGTCGGCGCAGCCTACGAGGAAGACCATGCCGACGATGATCTGGGCCTCCACGTCGCACCGGACCAGCTCGCCTACATCTACTTCACCTCCGGCTCCACAGGTGAGCCCAAGGGCGCGATGTGCGAGCACGCGGGCATGCTGAACCACCTCTACGCCAAGATCGACGACCTGGAGATCGGCGAGGGACAGGTGGTCGCCCAGACCGCACCCCAGTGCTTCGACATCTCGCTGTGGCAACTGGTGTCCGGGCTCCTGGTCGGGGGGCGGACCCTGCTGGTGGAGCAGGAGGTGATCCTGAACGTCCAGCGGTTCGTCGACAAGATCGTCGACGGCCGGGTCGCCGTCCTCCAGGTCGTACCCTCCTACCTGGACGTGGTCGTGTCCTGGCTGAAGCAGCACCCCCGCGAACTGCCGGACCTGCGGTGCGTGTCGGTCACCGGCGAGGCGCTGAAGAAGGAGCTGGTGCAGCGCTGGTTCGCCGCCCAGCCCGGGATCAAGCTGGTCAACGCCTACGGGCTGACCGAGACCTCGGACGACACCAACCACGAGGTCATGGACCGCGTGCCCGACGGAGACCGGGTCCTGCTGGGTCCCGCGGTCAACAACGTGCACGTCTACGTCGTCGACGAGCACCTGACCCCGGTGCCGCTCGGTGCCCCCGGTCTGATCGTCTTCTCCGGCGTCTGCGTCGGCCGCGGATACGTCAACGACCCCGAGCGCACCCGGCAGGCCTACCTGGCCGATCCGCACCGCGAGGGCGCCCGGCTCTACCGGGGCGGCGACTACGGCCGCTGGACGCCCGAGGGCAAACTGGAGTTCCTCGGCCGCCGCGATACCCAGGTGAAGATCCGTGGCTTCCGGATCGAGATCGGCGAGATCGAGAACACCCTGTTGCAGGTGCCCGGTGTTCGCGACGGTGCAGTCGTGGTCGCCGAGCGAGCCGACCACAGCAAGCACCTGGTGGCCTTCTACTCCGGTCGGCGGCCGCTCGAGGTCGACGTCCTGCTGGACCGGCTCGGTGCGTCGCTGCCCCCGTACATGGTCCCGTCGGCCTTCCACTGGCGGGAGACTCTGCCACTGACGGCCAACAGCAAGATCGACAGAAGGACTCTGCAGGCACTCGCCGGGGAACCCGACGTCGTCCGGGACGACTACCGCGCGCCGGATACGCCGACCGAACAGCAGCTGGCGGCCGCCTGGGCGAAGGTGCTCGGCATCCCGCAGAACCGGATCGGACGGCGGGACCACTTCTTCGACCGGGGCGGCACGTCGCTGTCGGCAGTGAAGCTGGCCATCGTCCTGGACCGTGCGGTGTCCCTCAAGGACGTCACCTGTCACCCGGTCCTCGCCGATCTGGCCGGGCTGGTCGACGGCAGGTCCGAGCGGCGTGCCGGGCTGCTCCAGCCGCTGTCGGAATCGGACGGTGCGCAGACCGCAGCCCTGGTGTGCTTCCCCTACGCCGGCGGCAACGCGGTGAACTTCCAGCCGATGGCCAGGGCGCTGCCGGACGGTGGACCGGCGGTCTACGCCGTCGAGCTGCCCGGTCACGACGTGGCCGCCGAGAGCGAGCCGCTCGCGCCGATGGCACAGGTGGTCGAGCAGGTCGTCGACGAGATCACCGGGCGTGGCCTGACCAGGATCCTGCTGTGGGGCCACTCCTCGGGCACCGCGTTGGCCGTGGAGACGGCCAGAAAGCTGCAGGAGCGCGGGGTGGACGTCCAACGGGTCTTCCTCGGCGCGCAACTGCTCGGTGACGCCGACGACCGGCGCGCCACCATCACCGAGCTGACCGGGCGGAGCAACGCCGAGATCGCCGCCGACCTGAGCACGGACGGCGGCCGCACCGCGCTCGGTGAGCTGGGTGCGCAGCACGCCGAGCACGTCGGCGCCGCCTACCGGCACGACTGCGTGTCCGCACACCACTACTTCGCCGACGCTCTGGAGCGCCCACCTGCGCACAAGCTCTCCGCGCCGGTCACCGTGGTCGTTGCCGCGGACGACCCGAGCACGGCGGAGTACCCGAGCCGGTACCGCGACTGGCAGCTTCTGGCCGGACAGGTCGACCTGCACGAGCTCGCCGACGGCGGCCACCACTTCCTGCGTACCCGTCCGGCCGAGGCGGCAAAGGCCGTGCTGCACGCCGCCGAATTGTTCGCTTCTTCCTGAGTGTCAGCTGAAAGGAGAACGAGATGTCGTTCACATCCACGGCGTCGCTGGTCGACGTGGAACTGGAATCCGGCAGACCCCCACGACTGCGGGCCGAGGCCACCGGCTCCGCGCCGACCTGGGCGGCCGAGCACCGGGACGCGCTGCGCGCGGTCGTCGCCGAGCATGGTTCGGTCCTGGTCCGCGGCCTCGGGCTGCGTGACGCCGCCGAGACCGGAGCCGTCTTCTCGAAGCTGGCCACCGGTCTGATGACCGAACAGGAGGCCTTCGCGCCCCGGCAGACCTACTCGGACGGGGTGTACTCCTCATCGAAGTGGCCGCCGAACCAGCCGATGTGCATGCACCACGAACTGAGCTACACACGTGAGTTCCCCGGCCTGATGATGTTCGCCTGTCTCAGCGCGCCCACCGGCGGCGGGGCGACCGCGCTGGCCGACTCACCGACCGTGCTCGACGCGCTGCCCACCGAGTTGACCGAGCGGTTCGAGCGCGAGGGCTGGCTGCTCACCCGTAGCTACAACGACGAGATCGGCGCGTCCGTCGCCGAGGCGTTCGGCACCGAGGACCGGGGCGCCGTCGAGCGCTACTGCCGCGCCAACGCGATCACGTTCGAGTGGCAGCCCGACGGTGGACTGCGCACCAGACAACGCCGCAGCGCCGTGGTGCGCCACCCGGTCACCGGCCGACGCTGCTGGTTCAACCAGATCGCGTTCCTCAACGAGTGGACGATGGCCCCCGAGGTGCACGAGTACCTGGTGGACGTCTACGGCGCCGACGGGCTGCCGTTCAACACCCGCTTCGGCAACGGCGACCCGATCGGCGAGGACGTCGTGCAGCTGCTCAACAGCGTCTACGAGGCGAACACCGCACGCGAACCGTGGCAGGCCGGCGACCTGATGCTCGTCGACAACGTCCGCACCGCGCACAGCAGGGAGCCCTTCGAGGGACCGCGCGAGGTGCTCGTCGCCATGGCCGAACCGGTGCGTCTGGCCGACTGTTCACCGACCGTCGAGGTGACCACGCAATGACCACCGTCGATTCCACCGCGAGAGAGTCCGCAAGGGTCGCGCCGATCACCGCGCCACCGTTCGCGGTGATCTCCGGTGCCCAGGTCCGGCGCACGCTGCACGGATGCGAGAAGCGGATCACGGAGTTGGTCGAGGCCACCTACCGGGTGCACGGCGCCGGTGATTCGGTGAACCCGCCGTCGTACTTCCTGCGCTTCCCCGACCGACCGTCCTCCCGGATCATCGCGCTGCCCGCCTCGATCGGCGGGGAGACACGGGTGGACGGCCTGAAGTGGATCTCCAGCTTCCCGAACAACGTGACGGCCGGCATCCCAAGGGCATCGGCCGTGCTGATCCTCAACGACCATGACACCGGCTACCCGTTCGCCTGTCTGGAGAGTTCGATCATCAGCGCCACCCGGACGGCCGCGTCGGCCGCGTCGGCGGCCGACTGGCTCAGCCGCGACCGGCCACGACCGACGCGCGTCGGGTTCTTCGGGGTGGGCTTGATCGCCCGCTACATCCACACCTTCCTGGTCGGCACCGGCTGGTCGTTCGACGAGATCGGCGTGCACGACCTGTCCGCCGACAGCGCGGCAGGCTTCCGGTGCTACCTGGAGCAGTCGGACACCACCGGCCGAGTCACCGTGCACGACAGCGCCGAGCAGTTGATCCGAAACAGCGACCTGGTCGTCTTCGCCACCGTCGCCGGTCAACCGCACGTCGGTGACCTGTCATGGTTCGCACACAATCCGCTGGTGCTGCATGTGTCGCTGCGCGACCTCACGCCGGAGATCCTGCTCGCCTCGACCAACATCGTCGATGACGTCGAGCACTGCCTCAAGGCCGACACGTCGCCGCATCTGGCCGAGCAGCTCACGGGCAACCGGGACTTCCTGCACGGCACGTTGGACGATGTGATGGCCGGGCGGGTGGCGGTGCCGACGGACCGGCCGGTGGTGTTCTCGCCCTTCGGCCTCGGGGTGCTCGACCTCGCGGTGGGCAAGTACGTGTACACCGAAGTGGCCCGCTGCGGAGAGTTGCACGTCGTCGACGACTTCTTCCACGAACTGAGCCGGTACGGATGAGCCGGCCGAAAGCCCAGGAGGCTCCTTCAGGGCTGATCCCAGGAGAGACCACCGGTCACGTCGCAGCAGGTCCTGACGCGCGAGACAGCGGCCGCTGACGCAGGGCCCCGTCCCGCCTGGTTGGACACGGGGTCTCGCCCGCACAAGCGAGGAGCCCGCCCACGGTGGAAGTTCCGAAAGTGCTCTGCTCCAGACAGAGGAGACCGTTGTGCCCGTCATTTCCGCTCCCTACGCCTTCAACGAAGAGGATCTCTATGTCGACCTCCGGTCGTTCGTCGGGCATTCGCTCTTCCTGAAATGCGAGGGCTTCAACTTCGCCGGCTCGATCAAGTTGAAGGCCGCGACCGAGATGGTGGAGGCCGCTGAGCGGGATGGAATCCTGACGCCGGAATCGATCCTGGTCGAGTCCTCGTCCGGAAACCTCGGCGTGGCGCTGAGCATGATCGCGGCAAGCAAGGGCTACCGGTTCCTGTGTGTGACGGACTCCCGCGGCAATCTGTCGAACAGAATGATGATGGAGGCGTTGGGCAGCCAGGTGCATGTGATCACCGAACAGGAGGCCATCGGCGGCTTTCTCGGCGCGCGGCTCGAGTACGTCCGCGCGCTGTGCGCCTCCGACGACCGGTATGTGTGGCTCAGCCAGTACACCAATCCGAGCAACTGGAAGGCCCACTACCGCACGACCGCGCCGGAGATCGCCCGTCAGTTCCCGCGGCTGGACGTGCTGTTCGTCGGAGCCGGCACCACCGGGACCCTGATGGGCTGTGCGCGCTACTTCCGGGAATGGCACCGGCCGGTGCGGATCATCGCGGTGGACAGCGTCGGCTCGGTGTCCTTCGGCGGTTCGCCGGGCCGCCGGATGATTCCCGGTCTGGGCATGAGCATGCGCCCGCCGCTGCTCGACGAGTCCTATGTCGACGAAGTGATTCGTGTCGAGGAGGCGGACACCATACGTGCCTGCCATCGTCTGGCCAGGCGCGGATTCCTGTTCGGCGGCTCCACCGGCACGGTGGTCAGCGGCGCAACGGACTGGTTGGCCCGGCATGACGCGCGCGAACTCACCGCAGTGGCCGTCGGCCCGGACCTCGGCGAGCGCTACCTCGACACGATCTACCAGACCAACTGGCTGCAGGATCTCTACGGCGAGGACGTGCTCGACTCCGACAAGGAGGCCGCCGATTCCTGGGCAACCGCCCCCTCGCCGGCGACATGGTGGGGCCGGCGGCCGGACCTTGCGGACCGGCAGCCGCAATGACAATCCGCACCGGCTCCGGGTTCGTAGGCCCCGGGCACCCCGTCCGAGGAGCCGGCAGCACCGACAAGGCCCTCACCACCGTCGAGTGGTACGACAACTCACCGCATCGGAGCCAGGACCTGCGGTTTCAATGCAACAGCGACGCAGAAGTGAGCACGGGCGTGCCTTCCGGCCGCCGCTCGCAACGTCGGCCTGCCCGGTGACCATCACGGGATACATCGGAGAGCACGCATCCCGCGTGCCCTCCTGGCCTGCCTGCTCGACGCGGCGACAGGAGGAACCGGCTCGCGGCGGCCCGGTCACACACGGACCGTCTCCCGCCGTTGGTACCGGTAATGCCCTGTGCCGGCCCGCTTCCCGATGTCCGCCCCGGCCGCTCGGGTTCGATCCGGTCGGGCGCGACGCTCGGGATCCCTGTATCGCCGACGCTTCCGAGGAGCGGTGTTGAGCCATTCGTGTTGTGATCGATGACGCAGGAGGCAACGCTGTCGGAACGGGAGGAAATCATGGCTGAGAAGCTGCGAGCGCGAGACATCATGTCCGGCGGCGTGCAGTGCGTCGGTGCGCACCAGTCGCTGTTCGACGTGGCGAAGATGATGCGCGATCTGAACGTCGGTTGCCTGCCCATCTGCGGCGACAACAACAAGCTCACAGGCTTGATCACCGACCGTGACATCGTCGTCAAGTGCTGCGCCGAGGGCATCGACCCGGCAACCGTGCAGGCCGGATCACTCAAGGCCAAGGTGCACTGGATCGATGCCGAAGCGGACGCCGGCGATGTCCTGACGACCATGGAGGAACACCAGATCAAGCGGTTGCCGGTGATCGACGTCCAGGGCGGCCACCGTCTGGTCGGCATGATCACGGAGGCAAATCTTGCGAAGAATCTGCGCGACGAACAGATCGCCGAGTTCGCGAGCCGCGTATACGCGAGTGCCGGGACGTCCGGCCAGTCCGCGGACTGAGGCGTCTCGCCGAACCCCGAGGAGCCCGGCCAGGTGGTGATCTGTGCTGCCTGGCGGGGCGAGAGAGCCCCATCATGTCGGTGTGACGATCGGACTCGGCGGGCGAATCACCTACGTCTCGGCATGCCCGGCTACGTCTCGGCATGCCCGGCGACACGCTCCCCGTGGTACGGGTGCACGGCGTCGATGTGGCACTCGAGATCTGCGAGGACCTGTGGCAGGAGGGCGACAGGGCCCGGGCCGCCGAGGCAGGTTCATCGACTCGGCCCTGGCCGCCGCCCTCGCCTGCGACGCCATGGGGGCGGTCGACGTTCGCGGGGTGGCCATGCCGTCCGCGTACACCTCGGCGCACTCGGTGGCCGACGCGGAGAAGCCGGCCCGGCTGACCGCACGACCACTCATCGCACAAGCCGGTCGGGCACGTTCGTCCCGGCTGCGCCCGTGCGCCTACCCGAGGCGGTCGGCCATGGCGCGGCGGGGACGCCCTGGCGGATGATCTCGGCACACAGCCGTTCAGCCGTCGGCCCTCAGGGCCTGGAGCAGCATCGGTAGCGAGGAGTGCAACTCGCGCTGCCAGTACGGCCAGCCGTGGGTCCCCGGTCCGTAGAAGTTGGTGATCACGTGCTTCGCGCCCTTGCGTTCGAGCTCGCTCGCAAGGGCCTGGTTCTGCCTGTTGAAGTCCGCCTCGAGCGCACTCGTGCTGCCCGGGGGGGTCCAAGGGGCCGGTGGTGCCGTCACCGCACGACAGGTAGACGGGGATCGACGTGAGGCGCTTGGCCAGGTGGAACGGGTCGTGGGCCGCCCAGACGTCACGTTGCGCGACCGGGTCGCCCCAGACCCTCAGCGGGTCGTCGCCCTGACCGGCGAAGAACCCCATGATGCGGTTCGTCGACTCGTCGTTGAGCAGCGGGTGCACGGAACCGGAGTACGCCGCGGCCGCCTTGAACATCCCGGGGTGCCGGGCGGCATACAGCAGGGCGCCCTGGCCACCCATCGAAAGTCCCGCCACGACGCGGTTCCTGCTCGCCCCCCAGTCGTGCTCAAGGAGCAGGCGCAGTTCCTTGGTGTGGAAGGTCTCCCACGCCGGGTCACCGCCCTGCCCGTAGTTCCACCAGTCGCTGTACCAGCCGTTCCAGCCGGCCTCCGGCATGACCACGAGGACGTCGCGCAGGCTGTCGGTCCGCGCGACGTCGGTCCGAGCGGTCCACGACGTGTAGTCCCCGCAGCAGCCGTGCAGCAGCCAGAGCGTCGGCCAGTGCCGGCTCCGGTCGCCCGGGTCCCAGCCATCGGGCGTGAGCAGACGTACGTTCACCGTCCGGCCGCCGAGGGCCGGTGAACGGACCGACAAGTCGACCTGCCGGTCGGCGACCTGGGTGACCGCGACGACCTCGGCACCCCGGGACGGGGCCCCTGACCCGCCCGCCTCCCGGGCCGGTGACACCGTCGACGCGGTGGCGAGCGCCGGCGGGGTCGATGCCAGGGCGAGCAGCAGCGCGGCAAGGACGAGCAGGAGGCGGGATCGGCGGATCGGGACGGCGGTCATGGCGGCTCCCGGCGGTCGGTGGTCGGCGGTCGCTGGCTCTGGTGTTCTCGGACCGGGCCGGGTCAGCCCCGGTCCGGCAGGATCAGCAGTGCATCCCCGACGGGGCGTTCACCGGCCGCGTCGGACGGGGTGTTGATCACTTCTCCGTCGACGACCATGGTGGTCGACCCGCCGCCGTCGAGATTGACCGCGTCGCGCAGGCCGAGTGCCCGGGCGACGGCGGCGCTCTCGGGGATGCTCAGCCCGAGAGCGCCCGTGCTGCGTCCGTCGGCGGTGACGAACACGGTCCTGCCGGCGGCGTCCACCCCGGCCAGCGTGCGTGGGTTGCGCTTGTGCACCCAGCCGTAGTAGAAGCTCGCGTTGCCGGGCTGCACCATACCGTCGGTGGCAGGCGTAACGTGCAGCCGCCCGTCGCGGACCAGTTCGGGGCCGCCGTTGAAGATGCTGGTCGCCGGTGATGGGGAGACCTTGCGACCGCTGCCGTCCCGCAACGTCCCCTCGATGCGCAGGGGTCGGCCGACCTGCGCCAGGATGGCCAGCTCGGCGACGCACGTGCCGGTCGCCTGCACGGAGCTGCCGCCGGCCGGCAGCGGTCCGCCGCGCGGTGAGCGGAGTTCGAGGACCCGCCCGCGGCTGTCCAGTACGGCCTCCAGGCCGTCGCCCTGCGGCGTCCGCCGTCCGTAGTCCGGCGTGAACGCAACGAGTTCGTCGCGGTCGGTGCAGGTCACGTCGTGCAGGGGCAGCGAGGTCGGAGTGTCGTCGGCGGTGCCGCCGCAGTTCCTGATCAAGCCCGGTACACGGTCGACGCCGTCCAGGGGTTGCGACGCGTCGCGGCCGACGACCCGTCCCTTCCAGGTGAGCCGGGCGACCCCGCTGTGCCGGCCGGAGTCGCGCATCACCAGGCCGGGGCGTCCGTTCACCGGCTCGCTCAGCAGCCGGCCGTCGTAGACGCCGACGCCGGCCGGATCGCCCGGCGCTCCGGCGCTCGGGTCGAGGACGAAGAACCCGCCGTTGACCGCCGCGGTCGCGCCGGCGGCGGCTGCCAGCTCACTGGTCTTCTCGCGGTTCTCCAGATCGGGACCGTACGACGCCTTGAGACCGCCGCGGAACCGGTCCGGGTCGATGGTGAGCACGTCGATCCGCCACGGGCCACGGTCCGCCGGGTTCCCGTCCCAGCCGGTGTACACGACGGACCCTGCGTACCCGGCCCCTCTCAGCCGGGTGCGCTCGGCGGTCCCGGCGGACTGCGAGTCGAACTGCCCGACCCGGACCCGCCACCCAAGCGTTCCACCGGCGTAGTCGGCGACCGCCGGAGTCGTGACCGTCTCGACCCGGGCGTCGAAGCCGTCCTCCTGCAAGTCGGCAGCAAGCTCGTCGGCGCTCGCCCGGTCCTTCAGCGCCGTCGGCGGCGCGTCGGGGTCCGGCGAGGTGGCGCCGCCGGGTATGGAGACCTCGACCGTCCACGCAAGCGCCGGGGCGGCGGCACCGCGCACGATCCGCGTGAGGGTGACACCGGGCTGCAACGTCCGCGTGCTGCGGGTCTCGGTCAAGCCGACGGCGCCCAGCGGCAGAACACGCGTCGGCCCCGGCCGCGGCTCGGAGGAGGCGGGCGCCGGCAAGGCGCCCACCACGGCGAAGAGGGCCAGGACCGTACACGCACCGAGCAACTTGCTGTTCACGTACCCCCCTTGGAAAGAATGGCCCCGCAACGGTGCGTGCGGCAGCGGCCACCAGTCAAGACGTGTGCACGTCCATCTCCTCGCCCGCTCTTCCGTCGGTGGCGCGGCTCCAGCGGCCGTACCCGCCACGACAACCCTGGTGCGTCGGCTGCGCGGCGTCAGGCGCGGGCCGGCTCTGCTGCTGCACGGGCTGCGGGGTATTCATGTCACTGCGTCGCTCACTCGCTCCAGGTTGGTGAGCGGCCTGCCGGCTCCCGGTCAGGGGGTCGCCGCGGATACGACATAAACGACAGGGTTCATCGGATCGGTCATGTTCACGGTGATGTCCTGATCGGGCCGCGGGTCCTTGTTGGTGTGCTTGGTGCCCGCCCACTGGAGACCCGGGTCGAAGCTCCAGCCGGAGATCTCCTGGTCGCGGGGGCCGATGCTGACCTTGCCCGTCTCCAGGTCGGCGCGGCCGCTGCCCATCCGGCTCAGGAACCGGTCGAGGCCGGCGGACGTGGTGCGGAACTCCACGTACAGGCGGCTGGCCTTCCAGTTGTTGGTTTCGTAATACTGCACGTCCAGCGCGTTGCCGGGCATCGGCAGCTCGAAGATCCGGCGCTGCAACCGGGACGGCCAGCCCTCCCGGAGCCCCTGCGCGGAGGCCTCGGCCTCCTTGTTCTGGCCGGAGCGGCGGCTCTGGCCCGCGGAGATCAGCAGGTAGCCCGCCGGGATGCCGATGAGCAGCACGATGATGGTCGCCGTGATCAGACGGCGGCGGATCATCCGGCGCCGGTCCTGCGGCGGCCTTTCGTCGTCGGGCGGCGAGGACTGGCGCGGCAGGACGGGGTGCTCGGCTGCGGTCATGTCTGTGGAGATCCCTAGGAGGTACGAGTGTTGCGCGTGTTACGGATGGTGCTCGCGGCCTGGTCGTAGATCTGCGCGTACCGCTCGTACCGCTCGACGCGACGACGGTTGGTACGGCGAAATCTGCGGGCCACCAGCCGGGCCAGGTCGGCGGCGCCGACCATACCTGCCTCCGGGCCGAGCTGCGCCTTCGCGATCCGGGCCTCGGGGCGGTAGCCGCGGCCGGTGAGGTGGCGCTTGAAGGCGTCCCTGGCGGGGCCGATCAGCAGATCGTCGGCGGCGCTGACGCCGCCCCCGATGACGAAGCAGGAGGGGTCGAGCGCGGCGGCCAGATTGGCGATGCCGACGCCGAGCCACTGGCCGATGTCCTGGAGGAGCTCGACGCACATCGCGTCGCCCTCGCGGGCCAGTTCGGTGATGAGCGGCCCCGTGATGTCGGGGATGTTGCCCTTGACCCGCTCGATGATGCCGTGCGCCACCGGGGAGTCGGCCGCGGCCAGCTCCTTGGCCTCGCGGACCAGGGCGTTGCCGGAGCTGTACTGCTCCCAGCAGCCGCGGTTCCCGCAGGGGCAGCGGTGCCCGCCGGGCACCACCTGCATGTGGCCGAACTCACCGGCGACGCCGTACTTGCCTCGCTTGACCTGACCGTCCTCCAGGATCGCGCCGCCGATGCCGGTACCGAGCGTGATCATGACGAGGTGGTCCTCGCCGCGGCCCGCCCCGAAGCGCCACTCCGCCCAGGCGGCGGTGTTCGCGTCGTTGTCGACCATGACGGGGACGACGAGGCGGGAGGCGAGGGCGTCGCGCAGTGGTTCGTCGCGCCAGGCGAGGTGCGGGGCGAACAACACCTTGGAACGATCCGCGTCGACCCAGCCGGCCGCCCCGATGCCGACAGCGTGCACGTCGTGCCGGTCGGAGAGGTCCAGGACCAGCTCGACGATGGTGTCCTCGACGACCTTGGGGCTCTTGGACTTGTCCGGCGTCTCGGTGCGCAACTGCTCCAGGATGTTGCCGTCGGCGTCGACGACGCCGGCCATCACCTTCGTGCCCCCGATGTCGATGCCGACGGTGGGTACCCGCGGCGCCGTGAGGTGCGAGCGCCGCTCCCGGGTGCCCACGGTCCGCAGGACGGTGGCGCGGGCGGAGCCGCGGTGTGTGAAGTCGCGGTACGTGCTCATCGTCCCTGCGGGGTCTGGGGGGCCGGGGGCGGTGCTCCCGGCGGCGGACTGCGCCCGTCGGGCTCGATTCTGCCACTGCCGGGGGCAGCGCGGTCGGCGGAACCTTCGGCCGGGTCCGGTACCGGTCCGGGCTACCGCGGGTCGTCGGTGACCGGGTGGCCGCCGAGATGGGTCGGTCCCGGGGCCCGCTCCAGCTCGTGGCCGAGCTCCTCCAGCTCGCTGCCGCCCGCCATCTGACGGGTCAGTTCGTCCAGCGTGATGCTCGACCGGGTGTGGCTGCCGGCCATGGCGCCCCGCTTGAGCAGGACGAACCGGTCACCGACGAGATACGCGTGGTGCGGGTTGTGCGTGATGAGGACCACGCCGAGACCGGCGTCTCGGGCGGCCGCGACGTACTTGAGGACGACCCCGGACTGCTTGACGCCGAGCGCGGCGGTCGGCTCGTCCAGGACGAGGACCTTCGCGCCGAAGTAGACGGCCCGCGCGATGGCGACGCACTGGCGCTCGCCGCCGGAGAGCGTGCCGATCGGCTGGTCGACGTCGCGCAGGTCGATGCCCATGCGCAGCAGCTCGGCGCGGGTCGTCTCGCGCATCAGCCGCACGTCGAGGCGCTTGAAGGGGCCCGTGCCGGTGGTCGGCTCGGAACCGAGGAAGAAGTTCCGCCAGACCGGCATGAGGGGGACGACGGCCAGGTCCTGGTAGACCGTGGCGATGCCGCGGTCCAGCGCGTCGCGCGGGTTGGCGAGGTTGGTCTCCTCGCCGTCGATGAGGAAGGTTCCCGCGTCGTGCCGGTGCAGACCCGCGATGATCTTGATCAGGGTGGACTTGCCGGCGCCGTTGTCACCGAGGACACAGGAGATCTCCCCCGCGTGGACCTCCAGCGAGACGTCCTGGAGCGCCTTGATGTTGCCGTAGAACTTGCTGACGTGGTCCAGCTCGACGAGCGCCCGGTGGGACGTCTCCCGGTCGGCCGGTGCCTGGGGGGCCGTCATTTCGTCGCCTCCGCGCGTTTGCGTACCCATGCGTTGAGCAGGGTGGCCAGGAGCAGCATGGCTCCGAGGAAGAACTTGAACCAGTCCGGGTTCCACTCCGCGTACACGATGCCCTTGCTGGTCATGCCGAAGATGAAGGCACCGACCGCGGAGCCGATCGCGGAGCCGTAGCCGCCGGTGATCAGGCAGCCGCCGATGACGGCCGCGATGATGTAGATCAGCTCGTTGCCGACGCCCTCGCCGGACTGCACCACGTCGTACGAGAACAGCAGATGCTGCCCGGAGACCCAGGCGGCGAAGGCGACCCCGAGGTAGAGCCCGATCTTGGTACGGATCACCGGGACGCCGACCGCGCGGGCCGCGTCGGCCTCGCCGCCGACTGCGAAGATCCAGTTGCCGAAGCGGGTGCGGAGCAGGATCCAGGTGGCGATCGCGACGAGCACGGCCCACCACAGGATGGTGACCTTGAACTCGACGCCACCGATGGTCCACTGCGAGGCGAAGACCTGACGGGCCGAGTCGAAGCCCTCCATGTCGCCGATGGACTTCGTCGACACCGTCCCGCTGATCAGCTTGGTGAAGCCCAGATTGAGGCCGGTCAGCATCAGGAACGTGCCGAGCGTGATGATGAAGCTCGGCAGTCTGGTACGGGTCAGCATGAAGCCGTTGAACGCCCCGATGGCCAGCGTGACCAGCAGCGACACCAGGACGCCGACCCAGACGTTGGCCGTCATCTGGTAACTGAACATCGACGAGATCAGCGCGGAGCTGGTGACCAGGACACCGGCGGAGAGGTCGAACTCGCCGCCGATCATCAGCAGCGCCACCGGTGCGGCCATGATCCCGATGGTGGAGGCCGCGTACAGCACCGTGCCGAGGCTGGAGGCGCGCAGGAAGCTGTCGGCAACGATCGAGAAGAAGATGAAGACGGCCGCGGCGCCGACGACCGAGCCGAGCTCGGGGCGGCCGAGCAGTCTGCGCAGCGGTGAGGTGCGCAGCAGCCGCTCGTCGGCCGCGGCCGGGGCGGGTGGGCCTGTGACGGTGCTCATCGGGTCCCCCGCTTCGTGTATTCCGCCAGCTCGGCGGCGTCCTTCGAGGTGATGATCTGCGGTCCGGTGAGGACCGGGCGGCCGCCGCCGAGCACATTGCGGTTGTAGCGGTAGAGCCAGAGCAGGTCGACGGCCTCGTACCCCTGGAGGTAGGGCTGCTGGTCGACGGCGAAGCCGAGGCTCTTGTCCTGGAGGGCGGTGGCGACCTTGGCGTTCAGGTCGAAGGTGTCGATCTCGGCCTTGCTGCCCGCGGTCTTCTTCGCCTTGACGGCCGCGTCCGCGAACGGTGCCCCGAGGGTGACGACCGCGTCGATGCCCTTGTCGGCCTGGAGCTTCGCCTCGATGGACGCCTGGACGTCGGGCATGTTGGTGCCCTCGACGTACAGGTTCTGCATCTGCCCGTCGAACGTCTTCTTCGCTCCGGCGCAGCGCTGCTCGTGGCCGACATTGCCCTGCTCGTGCAGGATGCACAGGGCCTTCTTGCGGCCGCGTGCGTTCAGCTCGTCGCCGACCGCCTCGCCCGCGATGGACTCGTCCTGGCCGATGTGGGTGAGCGCGCCGAACTGCCTGGACTCCGCGGAGCCCGAGTTCACCGTGATCACCGGGATGCCGGCCCTGGTGGCCTTGGCGACGACGTCCTTCATCGCGTCGGGCTTGGCGAGCGTGACGATCAGCCCGTCGACCTTCTGGTCGATGGCGGCCTGGACGAGCTGGGCCTGCTGCTGCGCCTCGTCGTTGTGCGAGTACAGGAACTTGATGTTGTCCTTGACGGCTGCCTGTTCGGCGCCCCGCTGGACGATGTCCCAGAAGGTGTCGCCGTCGCCCGAGTGGGTGACCATGGCGAAGGTCCAGCGGGGCGTGGTCACTGCGGACCGGCCCTCGGCGGCAGCCCGGGCCGCGCGCTCCTCCGCCCGCTTGCCGCCGGTGCTGCTGCATCCCACGAGGGAAGCCCCCAGCACCGCCGCAAGCACAGCGCCCATCGCACGTACCCCTGTCCGAACCCTTGCCACGACGCCGTGCCCTTCTTGTGCTGCTCGCTGTGCTCTTTGGTGGGGCCGGGGACGATTCACGCCCTGCCCGGCTGGCCAAGTATCCCCGAGCCGCCGACGGCGCCACCCGGCAGGGGCGGGGCAGGCGCGCGGGCACCGGTTGTGCGCGGCGGTGCGCGGGAGGGTCATCGGGTGCCGCGCGCGGTGTACTCCTCCAGCTGCGGTACGTCGGCGGCGGTGACGATCGCCGGGCCGGTGAGCACCGGCTTTCCGCCGCCGACGACGTTTCCGTTGGTCTTGTTCAGCCACAGTTCGTCGACGGCCAGATAGCCCTGGAGGTAGGGCTGCTGGTCGACGGCGAAGCCGACCTCCTGGGCCTTCAGCCGCTTGACGACCTCGGCGTTCAGATCGAAGGTGTCGACCTCGGCGCGGCTGCCGGCACCCTCCTTGGCCTTGACGGAGGCGGCCGCGAAGGGGGCGCCGAGGGTGACGATCGCGTCGATGCCCTGGTCGGCCTGGAGCTTCGCCTCGATCGACGAGGTGGAGGCGGGCATGTTGGTGCCCTCGACGTTGAGGTTCTCGACGGTGCCCCCGAAGGTCTTCCGCACTCCGGCGCAGCGCTCCTCCAGCGAGACGTTGCCCTGCTCGTGGACGACGCAGACGGCCTTCTTGCGGCCCCGCGCATCGAGCTCCTCGCCGACGGCCTCGCCCGCGACCTTCTCGTCCTGCCCGATGTGCCCGAGCGCGCCGATCTCCCGGGAGAACTGCGCGCCCGAGTTGATGGTCACGACAGGTATGCCGGCCTTCACGGCCTTGGCGACGACGTCCTTGACCGCTTCCGGCTTGGCGAGGGTGACAACGATGCCGTCGACCTTCTGGTCGATGGCGGCCTGGACGAGCTGGGCCTGTTCCTTGCCCTCCTTGTTCGCCGAGTACAGGAACTCGACGTTGTCCTTGGCGGCGGCCTGTTTCGCGCCGCTCTGCACGATGTCCCAGAAGGTGTCGCCCTCCCCCGAGTGCGTGACCATCGCGATCTTCATCCGCGGGGTGGCGGCCGCTTTGCCTCCGCTGCCGCCGCCCTGGGGCTTCTCCTCGGCGCGCTCGCCGCCGGAGCTGCTGCATCCGCCGACGGTGAGGCCGATGCCGATGGCGGCCGCGGCGATCAGGGTTGCTGCCTTGCGAGGGGTACGCATGGTGGATCCGCCTTCTCTCCCGGCCGCCCGAGTGCGGCTGGGTGAGTTCTAGCGGCGGGCGTACGAGACGTCAACGGGGCCGTGGGGCCGTCGTCACCGTACGAGCAGCTGGAAGTCGAAGGAGTAGCGCGAGGCCCGGTAGATGTGGGAGCCGAACTCGACCGCGCGCCCGGTGTCGTCGAAGGTGGTGCGCTCCATCGTCAGCACGGCGGCCCCTTCCGTCTCGGCGAGTCCGGCCGCCTCCTCGGCGGTGGCGAGCCGGGCGCCGACGGTCTGGCGGGCGCTGTGCAGGGTGATGCCGGCGCCCCGCATCATCCGGTAGAGGCCGGTGGTCTCCAGCCGTCCGGTGTCGAGGTCGACGATCCCGAGGGGCACGTGGTTGCGCAGGAGTGCCAGCGGCTCGTCGTGCGCGTAGCGCAGCCGTTCGACGAGGTGTACGTCGGTGCCCGCCGCGATTCCGAGGGCGTCGGCGACGTCGGCTCCGGCGGGTTCGACGGTGTTGCGCAGGACGCGGGTCGTGGGGTGCCCGCCCGCCGCCTCCAGGTCGTCGTACAGGCTGCTCAGTTCGAGCGGGCGGCGGACCCTGCTGTGTACGACCTGGGTGCCGACGCCGCGGCGGCGGACCATCAGGCCCTTGTCGACCAGTGACTGGATGGCCTGGCGGACGGTGGGCCGGGACAGGCCGAGCCGGGCCGCGAGCTCGATCTCGTTGCCGAGGAGGCTGCCGGGGGCGAGCCGGCCCTGCTCGATGGCCGCTTCCAGCTGCTGGGCCAGCTGGTAGTACAGCGGAACAGGGCTGGTGCGGTCCACGCCGAGCTCGAGCGCGGCGGGGTCGGGGGTGGGTTCGGGCACGCGTGGAGGGTAACCCCCACATCAGAACCTCCGGTAGTCAGGTCGTCCTGTTGTCCGGACAGCATGAACACCGAACAAGCCACCCCTTGTCAGGACATATGGTTGACAGCGCAGCCCGCGGGCGTCACGTTGGGTCCATGCGCATCGGACTCATCGGCACCGGACGGATCGGTTCCTTCCACGCGGGCGTGCTGGCCCGCCATCCCGAGGTCGACGCCCTGGTGGTGACGGACACCGACCGGGCGCGGGCGGCCGAGGTCGCGGACCGCATCGGCGCGACGGCCGCGGACAGCGCCGCCGAGGTGTTCGGCGCGGGTGTGGATGCCGTGGTGATCGCCTCGGCCACGTCGGCGCACGCGGAGCTGATCGGGCAGGCCGCGCGGGCGGGACTGCCCGCGTTCTGCGAGAAACCGATCGCCCTGGACCTGCCGGGGACGCTGAGCGCGCTGCGTGCGGTCGAACGGGCGGGAAGCGTCCTCCAACTGGGCTTCATGCGCAGGTTCGACGCCGGGTACGGGGCGGCGCGCGTCGCCGTGCGGGCGGGGGCGCTGGGCCGGCTGCACACCGTGCGGGCGATGACGATGGACCCCGCGCCGCCGCCCGCCGCGTATCTGCCGCTCTCCGGCGGGCTGTACCGCGACTGTCTGGTCCATGACTTCGACATGCTGCGGTGGGTGACCGGCCGTGAGGTGACCGAGGTGTACGCCACCGGATCGGACGCCGGGCCCGAGATGTTCCGGGCGGCCGGCGACGTCGACACGGCGGCGGCCCTGCTCACTCTCGACGACGGCACCCTGGCCACGGCGACGGCCACCCGCTGCAACGGCGCCGGTTACGACGTACGGATGGAACTGGCGGGCGAGCTCGGCCAGATCACGGTCGGCCTGGACGACCGTACGCCGGTCACCTCGGCCGAGCCGCAGGGCCCAGCCGCACCGCACAGTCCCTGGCCGGGCTTCCTGGAACGGTTCGCCCCGGCGTACGAGGCGGAACTGGACGCGTTCGTAGGGGTGGTGCGGGGCGCGCTGCCCAATCCGTGCGACGGCCGGGAGGCGTGGTACGCGCTGCTGATCGCGGAGGCGTGCGAGGTGTCCCGCCGGGAGCGGCGCCCCGTGGAGATCGCGGAGATCGCCTACGGAGCGGCCGCCCGGTCCGGTGCTCGCTCCGCGGGATGAACTGCTGCGCCCCGGCCGCCGGGGGCGCGGTCAAGGCACTTCAGGACGGTGTGGCGGACAGTACGGTCCCCTGGGCGACCGCGCAGAGCGTCCTCACCCCGTCCTCCGCCGCGGCGAACAGCTCGCAGCGGACCACGGCCTGACGGCGGCCGGTGTGCACGACGTCGGCGCGGGCGATGAGTGTGCGGCCGGTGGCGGGCCGTATGTACTGGATGGAGAAACCGCCGGTCAGCACGGCCGGGCCGAGCGTCGTCCCGGCGGCGAAGGTGATCGAGTTGTCGGCGGCGTAGGCCAGGACTCCGCCGTGCAGAAAGCCGTTCTGCTGCTGGAGTTCCCGACGAATGTCCACTTCGAGGGTGGCGGCGCCGTCCCCGAAGGCGGTGATCCGCGCCCCGACGAGCCCGCTGAACGGCTGGCTGTCGAGGACCTTCTGCGCCATCTGCAAATCAAGTCCGGTCATGGCAGAGCTTCTTACCTCACCAGCGGACGGGCAGCTCGCGGAACCCACGGATCAGCATCCCCGGGAGCCAGTCCGGCTCCCCCGCGTCCGCGTCCAGTGCGAGACCGGGGCACCGCTCCAGCAGCGTACGGATCGCGATCCCGCCCTCCATCCGGGCCAGCGGCGCACCCAGGCAGAAGTGCACGCCGTGCCCGAAGGCCAGATGGCCCTGGGCCTCGCGGCGGATGTCGAAGCGGTCCGGTTCCGGGTAGCGGCCGGGGTCGCGGTCGGCGCCCGCCAGGGAGATCAGAACCGGCTCGCCCGCCGGAATGATCCTCTGCCCGATCTCGACCGGTTCGCGGGGGAAGCGGAACGTGGCGGTCTCCACCGGTCCGTCGTAACGCAGCATCTCCTCGACCGCGCCGTCGATCAGGCCGAAGTCCGCTCGGAGTGCGGCCAGTTGCTCCGGGTGGTGGAGCAATGCCCTTACTCCGTTGGAGATCAGGTTGACCGTGGTCTCATGGCCGGCGACGAGCAGCAGGAAGGCCATGCCCACGAGCTCGTCGGGCGACAGCCAGTCCCCCTCCTCGTCACGTGCCCTGACCAGGGCGCTCATCAGGTCGTCACCCGGCGAGCACCGCTTGTCCTCGATGAGCTCGGCGAGGTATGCGCCCATGGCGGCCACCGCCTCGCGCTCCTGCTCCGGCGTGGCCGGGGTGACGACGTCGTTCGACAGTTTGCGGAAGGTGTTCCGGTCCAGGTCCGGCACACCGATCAGTTCGCAGATGACGGTCATCGGCAGCGGGAAGGCGAGCGCGTCCACGAGATCGGCGCGCCCGGCGGGCACCATCGCGTCGAGAAGCTCATCGGTGATCTGCTGGACGCGCGGGCGCAGGGCCTCGACCCGGCGTGCGGTGAACTCCCGGGTGACGAGCTTGCGCAGCCGGGTGTGATGGGGTGCGTCCAGCTCCAGCATGTTGGCGAAGATCGGATCGTTCCCCTCGGGCCGGTCCACCAGCCCCTGCCACTCCTTGCCGAACCGCTGGTCGGCGAGGGCCGCGCGGCCCTCGTCGTACCCGACGACGAGCCAGATCCGCTCGAAGTCGTCGGTACGGATGGTGTGCACGGGACCTGCGGCGCGCAGCTTTTCGTAGTACGGATAGGGATTCGCGGTGAAGTCCTTGACCCCGCGCAGATCGACATCGGCCTGACTACTGGCATCGGACATGGGATCGCCCCTCCCGGTCTGATCGGCTCGATCGCTCGCGACCGACCGGTTCAGCCTATGTCGCCGGGCCCGTGCCGTCGTCGTCCAGCAGGCCCGCGTCGTGCACCAACAGCGCGATCTGGACACGGTTGTTGAAATCGAATCTGGCCAGGATCCGGGACACCTGCGTCTTCACGGTCGCCACGCTCAGATAGAGCGTGGCGGCGATCTCGGCGTTGGAGCGGCCGCGTCCGACGGCGATCGCGACCTCGCGTTCCCGGTCGGCGAGCGTGGCGATCCGCCGTCGTGCCCGGTCGGCGCGGTCCACCCGGCCGTCCCGGCCGCCCCCGGACCCGGTCCCGGCGGCGCGGGCCATGAGCCTGCGGGTCACCGCGGGCGACAGCACCGGATCACCGGCCGCCACCCGCCGCACCGAGTCGACGATCCGAGCCGGCGAAGTGTCCTTCAGGACAAAGCCGGCGGCTCCGGCGCGGATGGCCCGCAGCACCTGTTCGTCGGCGTGGAACGTCGTCAGGACGATGACCTCCGGAGCATCGGGACGGGTCCGCAGTGCTTCCGTCGCCGTCAGCCCGTCCATGACCGGCATCCGGATGTCCATCAGCACCACATCGGGGCGGAGCCGGTCGACAAGATCCGCGACCTCGGAACCGTCGGCCGCCTCGCCCACGATGTCGATGTCGTCGGCGCCGCCGAGCATGAGAGTGAGACCGGCCCGCACGAGCGGGTCGTCGTCGACGATGAGCAGCCGGACGGGCCGCGCCACGGGATCCACGGGGGTCGGGTCGGTCATGACGCCAACCGTAGTCAGGTCCGGGCACCGGATGCGCCGGGAATCCTTGCGTCCGCCCCGGACCGTCCGGCGGGCAGGGCGATCAGGGCGACCACGGCAGCCAGGCCCGGATCCCGAAGCCGCCGTCCGGCTCGGGCCCGTGGTCGAGGCGGCCGCCGGCCAGGGTGGCGCGTTCCGTGAGGCCGATGAGTCCCTGGCCGGAACCGGGGACCTGCTCGAACGGTTCGGTGGGCGCCGGATTGCGTACGTCGATGGCGAGCCCGTCGCCGGGGCCGCCGGTGACGGTGACGGTGACCTCGGCGCCGGGTGCGTGTTTACGGGCGTTGGTCAGGCCCTCCTGGGCGATGCGGTACACCGTGCGGCCGGTGGCGGCGGGGGCCGCGGCGGGGTCGGTGACGCGGTTGTCGAGGGTGACCTTCATGCCGGCCTGACGGGACTCGGCGATCAGTGAGTCCAGGGTGGCGAGGGTGGGCTGCGGCCGGTGGCCGTCGCTCTCGCCGGGGCTGCGCAGGACGCCGATGATCTCGCGGAGGTCCTGGAGCGCGTCGTGCGCGCTGTCCCGGATGACACCGGCGGCCCGCGCCACCTCGGCCGGGGGCGCGTCGGGGCGGAATTCGAGGGCGCCGGCATGGACGCTGAGGAGGGTCAGCCGGTGGGCGAGGACATCGTGCATCTCCCGGGCGATGGCCTCGCGGGCCAGCCGCTGCGCCTGCTCGGCGCGGAGCCCGGCCTCGGCCTCGGCCCGCCGGGCCCGCTCCCGTAGCGTGACGACGAGCTGGCGCCTGGACCGTACGACCATGCCCCAGCTGAGCACCAGCAGGGACATCAGCACACCGATGACCACCGACTCGACGAGCGAGCTGCCCGGGTCGGGGCGCAGATACGGCTGTACGGGGGCGGTGACCAGAGCGAGCGCCCCGATGGCCGCCACGGGGCGGAACGGCCGGTGCACGGCGACGCCGAACAGCGCCACGAGCATGGCCCCGGCCGCGACCGGTTCGACGGTGGAGACCAGAATCAGGCCCACCGCGAGGCCGACCGGCCACCGCCGCCGTACCCACAGGGCGCAGCAGGCGACGACCCCGATCAGACAGTCGACGAAGAGGACGCCGTCGGAGGTGGTGCGGTCGGCCTCGATCGTCGCCGCCGCGAGCAGACCGATCCCCGCCGCGAAGAGGAAGGCGGTGATGTCGACGATCCAGTCCCGCACGGTGCGTCGCGAGCGGCCGTCCTGGTCACCGGGCAGCTCGGGATCGGCCATCGCCGAGGGCAGCAGCCAGGGGTACTCCGTACGCGTCATACGACAAAACTACCCAGGTCAGGCGCGGGTTCCGGGCGTTCGGGCGCAAGGAGCCACCAAAGTTGCAGGACGCGAGACTTTCGGCGGAGCGCGGCAGTCCGATGCTCGGGGTGGTTCCGGTTCCGGGCGGTGGTGCGGCGGCCGGCCGGCTCAAGGAGCAGCCGGAGTCACCGCCCGGCGCCCCCAGCCGGTGCCGGCCAGGACCAGGACCCCGCCCACCACGCCGAGGGCGCCGAGCCGCTCACCGCCGATCGCGATGCCCACGGCGGCGGCCCACAGCGGTTCCGTACCGAGCAGCAGGCTGACCCGGGACGGCGAGGTGCGGCGTACCGACCACATCTGTACGAAGAAGGCGAAGAGCGTGCAGAAGACGGAGAGGAAGAGCAGCCCGCCCCACTCCCGGACGCCGAACCCGGCGGCCACGGTCCACGGCGCCTCCCCGGTGCCGGGCACGGCGGCGAGCACGGCGAAGACGGCGACCGCGCTGCCGAGCTGGACCGTGGTCAGCGAGAGCGAGTCCGCCCCCTGCACCGACTTGATGCGGGCCATCAGCAGCACATGCACGGTACGGGCGAGGGCGGCCACCAGCATCAGCAGATCGCCCGCCGACGGGGCGGTGAATCCGCCGCCCTGGGTCAGCAGCGCCACACCGGCCACCGAGAGCCCGGCGGCGGCGAGGAAGGCCCTGGGCGGCCGGACGCGGGTGACGGCGGCCTCGGCGAGCGGGGTGAAGATCATGGTGAGGCTGATGATGAGCCCGGCGTTCGTCGCCGAGGTGTGCACGACGCCGTACGTCTCCACCAGAAAGATCCCGCTGAGGACCAGACCCAGCAGACCGGCCCCCCGCCACTGCGCAGCGCTCAGCGCCCGCAGCTTTCGCCGGCCGGCCACGGCCAGCACGGGCAGCACGACGGCGAAGCGCAGTACCAGGACGGCGACGACGGTCTGCGCGGTGGTGATGCCCTTCGCCGCGAGGTAGCTGGAGCCCCAGACGACCGCCACGAGGAGCACCGGCAGATCCGTGAGCCAGGCACGGCGCGGCGGGGCGAGGGCGGGTACGGCGATCGAGGACACCTGGCCGGTTCTCCTGGTTCTCCACGGCGGGAATGATGCGGAAGCGCTGTGGAGACTTCGAAGGCTCACACGCGGAACGATCACCGTATCGGGCAGTGCCCGGCCCGGGGAATACCCGTCTCATCCGTCGTCCTGTGCTTCGCCGTCGGTGTCAGCGGCGCGCCAGCTCCATGATCCAGTTGGTCAGCCAGCTCTCGCCGTCGTCCAGGGAGAACGCCTGCTCCCAGCGGGCCGACTCCGCAGTGATCCCCGACCAGTTGACTTCCTCCCCCTCGTGAACGAGGGGGATTCCTACGGCTCGCGCCGTGGGGGTTTCTGCTTCGTCGCCGACTGCCCGCCCGGAGAACTCCGTTGAGGTCTTACACCAGCTCCACAGACTGTTACCGCCAGCCCGGCGGCCAGAAGGTTCTTCGCTGCGTTCACGTCCCGGTCGTGGGTCGT
>NZ_JBHVSY010000013.1:0-237453 GCF_042884935.1 Streptomyces sp. NPDC058092 | reverse complement strand
CGGAAGTACGTCAGCAGCGACGGATCGAACGCGGTGTCGTACAGCCCGAGCCCGCAGGCAGCCTTCCACCGCAGGTCACACCGCAGTTCCTGGACGGTCTCGAAGTCCGACAGCCCCTGCAGGCTCTGCAGCACCACCGTCGCGGCCAGCACCTGCGGCGGCAAACTCGGACGGCCGTTGGACGACGGATACATGTCCGCGAACATCCCCGGCGGAAACAGCACCTCACGATGTTCAGCCAGAAACGCGAACACACTGCCTGCCGGGATCAACTCCCGGCAGGTCTCCCACACATCCGGCCCGACCATCTCCCCAGCCCATTCCCCCTGCATGCCTACAAGACTGGCCCCGACTCCACCGAGCCGGGGCCAGAACCCGAGAATTTCAGCAATCTTCTAGGCCAGCCCGTTCCGTCGCCGGATCGCCTCCGCAGCCGCCCGGTGTTCCCCGGCCTCCGCGCTCAGCCCTTCCGCTTGGGCCAGTTCGGCGAACGCGTCGAGAATGCGTGCCTGGTCGAAGTCGGAGCCCCGCCGGCGTGCGGCCGCCAGCGACTGCTCGTACAGAGGACGGGCCTCGGCCGTACGGCCGAGCTGTCGCAGGACGCCGCCGAGTGCGAATCCGGTGCGCGCGCTCATCCTCTCGCGATCCTGCGCCACGGCCGCGGCGTGTGCTTCGGACAGCAGCCGGGTCGCCGCCTCCAGATCACCGAGTTCCGCGCTCGCCTGCCCCAACCGATAGGTCTGGAGCATGACTCCGTAGGAATTGTCGATCGCCAGGTGCACGTCCCGGGACCGGGCGAAGTCGGCTGCTGCCGCATTCCAGTCGCCGCGTGCGGAGTTGAGCATGCCGCGAAACTCGATCGCCGAGGCGCGGAGCTTGCTGTCCCGGTCGTCATGACCCAGCAGGCCGAGGGCCGACATCGCGCTGTCGAGCTCGCGTTCGGCGTCGGTCAGCTTTCCCGACTCCCACAGCGGGCGGGCGAGCTGGCATCGCATGCGCACCAGCCACGGTACGTTGCCGGACCGGAGCGCTGAGGAGACCCCCAGCCGGAACACCTCGGACACGTCGGACCGGTGGGGATGATCCAGCGCGTACGTCCACACGGGCTCGCACAAGGCCACGGCCTCGGCGTCCATTCCTCGCGCGTGGGCCAGGCGTACGCACGCGAACAGCGCATGCCGTTCCGCGTTCAGCCAGCGCGCGGCGCCCTCGGCGCGCTCGGCCCGGACTTCGCGGTCCTCTGCCGCCTCCGGATCCTCCAGGGGAACGTCCGGGGCACCGGGAACAGGAGCGAAGAGATCCGTGACGGTCAGCCGCCGCCCGGCGGCGAACCTGTCGGCCAGTTGGGCCTGTCGGACGAACCAGCGCAGCAGTCGCGCCGGCGCCTCATCCGACTCCCCTTGCGCCTCGTGTTCGCGGGCCCGCCGCCGGGCATGGGCGTGCAGCGGTCCCCGCAGCCGCATCCGGCCGTCCTCCGTCCGCTGCCCCACGGACAATTCCAGTAACCCGGCCCGGTCCAGCTCCTCCAGCGCGTCCTGGCAGGTCTCCGGCCCCCGTCCCAACAGCGCGGTGGCGGACTCGCAAGTGAATGTCGAGCCGGGATGGTCGGGCAGCAATCGGTAGAGCGAGGCCGCTGCGGAAGAGAGGCCGCGGTACGTGGTGTCCCAGATGCCTTCCACCCCGGAGACACCCTTCTCGTCCAGCGTGGCCCGAAGCTCCGCGATCAGGCGTGAGAGCGGTCGCAGGCGGTGTGTGCGCACCCAGCGGCCCGCGACGTGCAGGGCCGCCGGCAAACCGTGGCACAGCCGCACCACCGTCCGTGCCGCCTCCGGATCAGCGGCCAGCCGGCGGTCCCGGACGATCAACTCCAGCAGTTCCATCGCCGCCGGATCCTCCAGCGGCGGCAGCACGAGGTCGACGGCGGCGCCGTCCTCCAGGTCGTACAGCGGACCGTGGCTCGCCACGATCACCACGCTGTCGCCCGAGGCCGGAAGCAACGGGACGACCTCCGAGGCGTAGCGCGCGTTGTCGACGACAACGATCAGCTTCCCGCCGGCGGTCTTCTTCCAGTACTGCCGGCAGCGCGCCTTGAACTGACGCGCCAGCGATTCCGGCTCCACCTCGAGCGATTCGAGCAGTTGCGCCAGCACTTCACCGGGGTCCAGCTCACCGCCCATGCGGAAGTCATCCAGGTCGACGGAGAACACGCCGTCCGGGAACCGGTCGCTCAGCGTCCGGGCGATCAGGAAGGCCAGCTCCGTCTTTCCCAGTCCTCCCGGGCCGCTCAGCGACAGGACCAACGGCCGCGAACGGCCCTGCCACTCCTCCACCGCGCGGAAAGCCCGCTCCCGTTCCTCATCGCGGTTGACGAAGTGCACTGGTTCCGGCGGCAGTTCAACCCTCATAAAGGCCCCGATCCGATATCGCTACCCGACACTGCCCGGCCAGAGAGTCCCCCAGACGTCGCCGCCCTCCAGGCCACGCACCCAAGAGGTTCTCACACACCCGGTGTTCGGTATCGGGAGGACGCGGATACGTCCGCCGGGCCATGACGGGGCGGAGCGGCCGCCCTTGCCCTGGCTGTCGAGCCTGTCGGTACCGGCGGCGTGCTCGGCGTGCTCCGCCCCGGGGAGCGTTCTCGCCGTCATCGGCGCCGCCGACGTGACGCAGGGAGTCGCCGATCACCGGGGAGCCGTCCGCGTCGTCGTCGCAGGCGCCGGCCCGCAGCCGGTGCCGAGGGCCCGCAGGCGCCCCCGGAACCGGCCGTGAACGACACGTGCCCGGAACGCCGGCCGGGCGGACGGCCGGGACTCAGTCGACAGCGACGCGGGTGAAGCGTTCCGCCGTGTGGAGTTCGGCCTCGATCTTCCGGGCCGTGTCGCGGAGTCGGGGCAGTATCTGTTCCTCGCATTCCCCGATCGTGCGGCTGCTGCTGTGCATCGCGACGTTGATGGAGGCGACCGCCGCGCCCGTGCGGTCGCGGACGGGCACGGCGATCGAGCGGAGGCCCGCTTCCAGTTCCATGTCCACGAGGGCATAGCCCTGGGTGCGTACCCGGTCCAGGACAGCTTCGAGTTCGGTGCGACGGGTCAGCGTGCGCGGCGCCAGGGGGCGGAGTTCGGTGCGGGCGAGACCGGCGTCGAGTTCGACGGGGGTCAGGTCGGCCAGCAGGACGCGGCCCAACGACGTCGCGTAGGCGGGGAACCGGGTGCCCACGGTGATGTTGACGCTCATGATGCGGTGGGAGGCGGAGCGCGCCACGTACTGCACCGAGTCGTCCACGAGGATGGCGAGCGACGCCGATTCCTTGATGCGGCCGGCCAGGGCCGCGAGGTGGGGCTGGGCGATCCGGGACAGTGTCGTGCGCGAGAGCGGCGGGTATCCGAGGCCGAGGACGCGCGGGGTCAGCCGGTGTTCCCGGCCGTCGACCGCCACGTACCCGAGGTGTTCGAGGGTGATCAGGGCACGGCGGGCGGAGGCCCGGGAGAGGCCGGTGGCCTGCGCGACGGCGCTGAGCGTCAGGGTCTCGCCGCCGTCACCGAAGGCGGTGAGCACGGTCAGGCCGCGGGCGAGGGACTCGATGAACTCACGGCCCAGTTCCTGCTTGGACGCGGCCGTCCAGGAGGCGAGTACGCCGGTGGCGGGTACGGGCCGGGCGGGCGGCGCGGTGCGCAGCCGGTCCTCCATGGACTCGGCGGCGGCGCGCAGCCGGGGCAGCAGGGTGTCGATCAGTCCCTCGGCGGTGTGACGGCTGGTGTGGCTGACGACGCTGAGCGCGCAGACGACGTCGCCCCCGGGGGCGCGGACCGGCACCGCGAGTGCGACGAGGCCCGCTTCGATCAGCTGGTCGTCCAATGCCCGGTCATCCACACGCGCTGCTGCCACCCTCGCCGTGAAGTCGTCCTTCGTCGGGCACGGGCGCGGCGGCAGGGACGGGAAGCGGTTGCCGTGCGGGTCGGCCGCCCGCCGCTCCCGCCAGGCCGCCCACCGCGCCGGGCCCCAGCCGGCGGCGAACAGAGCTCCGGGTGCGGTGCGCTCGGCGGGCAGCAGGTCGCCCATGCGGAAGCTCAGGGACATCGCGCGGCGTCGGGTGGCCTGGTGGATGAAGCGGATTCCGTCGCCGTCGGGGACCGCGAGGGAGACCGACTCGTCAAGTTCGTCGGCGAGGGCGTCCGCCCGTTCCCGGAACAGGGCGGGGAGGCGGATGGAGGCCAGGTAGGCGTTGCCGAGTTCCATCAGGCCCGGGGCGAGTGTGACGTCCCGGCCGTCGAGGCGGACGTATCCCATGCGGGCGAGGGTCGTGGTGACCCGGTCGACGGTGGAGCGGGCCAGTCCGGTGGCGCGTTCCAGATCACTGGAGCTGAGTGTCCCGTCGGCGTCGGTCAGCCGGCGCAGAACGGTGATGCCGCGCATGAGCGGGGCGACGGCCTCGGCCGGTACCGGCGGCTCGCTCGGGATGGTCCGGGTCGGTGGCATCGGTTCTCCGTCGAGTGTGGCCGCACCGCGGGAAACGCGGGGCGATGTCGTGGGGCGGGCGTGACCGTACGCCGGCCCGGCCCGGTCCGAGAGCCGGGGCGGGCTCCGCTCCGGCCCCGTCCCAGCAGGCCAGGCGCACGGCCAGGCGCGTTTTCGGACGGTGTTCGAAATGCCTCAGCACCATTGACACGCATTCGCTGCGGCGGCAGACTCCTGGGATGCGAGTGAAGGAAACTTCACTGGGCGAACACTACTGGATGGACGGTCCCATGGACAAGGTGGTCGCGTCAGCAGCACTGGCCGTGGCCGACGTGCCGGACGGCGCGTCGATAGCAGTGGGGGGCTTCGGTCTCAGCGGCGTGCCGAACGTGTTGATCGATGCCCTGCACGCACGAGGCGTCAGCGGACTCGAAGTCGTCTCCAACAACTGCGGGGCGATGGATTCCGGACTTGCGGTGCTGCTCGCCGCGGGCCGGATCAGCCGGGTCACCGGCTCGTACATCGGCGGGAACAAGGAGTTCGCCCGGCAGTATCTCGGGGGCGAGCTGGAGCTCGAACTCATCCCCCAGGGCACGCTTGCCGAGCGGCTGCGGGCCGGCGGGGCGGGCATCCCCGCGTTCTACACCCCCGCCGGCGTCGGCACCCAGGTCGCGGAGGGCGGACTGCCCTGGCGCTACGACGGCGAGGGCCACGTGGCCCTGGCATCGCCGGCCAAGGAGGTGCGCGCGTTCGACGGCACCGAGTATGTGCTGGAACGCGGCATCCGCACCGATTTCGCGCTCGTACGGGCCGCGAAGGGCGACCGGCACGGCAATCTGGACTTCAACAAGTCGGCGCGCAACTTCAACCCGCTCGCGGCCATGGCAGGCCGGGTCACCGTCGCGGAGGTCGAGGAGCTGGTCGAGCCGGGCGAGATCGACCCGGACCACGTCCACGTCCCCGGCATCTTCGTGCAGCGGGTGGTCGGGCTGACCCCGGAGCAGGCCGAGGACAAGAAGATCGAACAGCGCACGGTGACCGAGCGGGAGGCACGGGACTGATGGCCTGGAACCGGAACGAGATGGCCGCCAGGGCCGCGGCCGAGCTGCGCGACGGCGAGTACGTCAACCTCGGCATCGGGCTGCCGACGCTGATCCCCAACCATCTGCCCGAGGGCGTCCACGTCGTCCTGGAGTCCGAGAACGGCATCCTGGGCACCGGGCCGTTCCCGTACGACGAGGACGTCGACCCCGATCTGATCAACGCGGGCAAGGAGACGGTGACCGTCCGGCCCGGCGCCTCGTTCTTCGACTCGGCGCTCTCCTTCGGCATGATCCGCGGCGGCCACATCGACACCGCCGTGCTCGGGGCCATGGAGGTGTCGGCCCGCGGTGACCTCGCCAACTGGGCGGTGCCGGGGAAGATGGTGACCGGCATCGGCGGGGCCATGGACCTGGTGCACGGCGCGCGCCGCGTCATCGTCACCATGACGCACACCGCCAAGGACGGCAGCCCGAAGATCGTCGAGGAGTGCACGCTGCCGCTGACCGGCAGGGCGTGCGTCCACCGCGTGATCACCGATCTGGCCGTGCTCGACGTGACGGAGGACGGGCTCGTTCTGGTGGAGACCGCCCCCGGGGTGAGCGTCGACGAAGTGCTGGCCGCAACCGCCGCCCCCGTGCGTACCGACGTGCCGGCCAAAACCGCCCCCGTGCGTATCACCGAGAGGACCGGCTCATGAGTTTCCGACCGCGCGACGTCTACATCGTCGATGCCGTCCGCACGCCGATCGGCCGGTACAACGGGGCGCTGGCCCAGGTGCGCCCCGACGACCTGGCCGCCCACGCCATCCGTGCGCTGCTGGCGCGCACCCCAGAGCTCGATCCGGCGCGCATCGGCGACGTGGTGCTCGGCAACGCCAACGGCGCCGGCGAGGAGAACCGCAACGTCGGCCGGATGGCCGCGCTCCTCGCGGGACTGCCGGTCACCGTCCCGGGCGTCACCGTCAACCGGCTGTGCGCCTCCGGTCTGGAGGCCGTGGTGCAGGCGGCCCGCGCCATCGCCCTCGGCGACCACTCGCTGGCCGTGGCGGGCGGTGTCGAGTCGATGACCCGCGCCCCGTACGTGCTGCCGAAGAGTGACCGCGCCTTCCCGGCCGGGCACACCGAGATGTTCTCGACCACGCTCGGCTGGCGCATGGTCAACCCGAAGATGGACCCGCAGTGGACGATGCCGCTCGGCGAGAGCGCCGAACTGATCGCGGAGAAGCACTCCCTCAGCCGTGAGCAGCAGGACGAGTTCGCTCTCGCCTCCCACCGCAAGGCGTCCGCGGCACGGGCCACCGGGCTGTTCGACGGGGAGATCGTGCCGCTCACGATCCCGCGCCGCAAGGGCGATCCGCTCGTCGTGGACCGCGACGAGTGCATCAGGGACGACGCTTCGCCGGAGGCCATGGCCAAGCTCCGTCCGTCGTTCCGTACGGAGAACGGCAGCGTCACCGCGGGCAATTCCTCGCCGCTCAACGACGGGGCGGCCGCGCTTCTGCTGGCCGACGAGGAGGGGCTGCGGGCCACCGGCCGCGAGCCGCTGGCCCGGATCTCGGCCACGGCGGTGTCCGCCAACGAGCCGCACTACTTCGGTCTCGCGCCCGTCGAGGCCGTGAACCGGGCGCTGGACCGGGCGGGCAGGACCTTCGCCGACCTCACGACGCTCGAACTCAACGAGGCGTTCGCCGCCCAGGTGCTGGGCTGCGTCGCCGAGTGGCCCGACCTCGACCCCTCGATCCTCAATCCGCGCGGCGGCGCGATCGCGATCGGCCACCCGCTCGGCGCCTCGGGCGCCCGGCTGGCGGGCGCGGTCGCCCATCAGCTCAAGGCAGCCGGGTCCGGAGTCGGCGTGGCCACGCTGTGCATCGGCGTGGGCCAGGGCTCGGCCCTCGTACTGGAAAGGTAGAACCCCGCATGACCACCCCGCTCACCCAGGGCGACATCAGCGCCGAGATCCGCGAAGCGCGCGAGCAGTACGCCGGGCACCTCGCCGCGGGCGGTCCTGTCCGCCCGCACCCGGACCGGGCCTACGCCCCGTACCGCAGCAGTGTGCTGCGCCACCCGAAGCGGCCGCTGCTGCCCGCCGGCGACCCGGAGGCCGTCGAACTCACCGGTCCGGCCTTCGGCGTCACCGACATCACCGATCTGGACCACGACCTGACGCGTCAGCACCCGGGCGAGCCGCTCGGCGAGCGGATCACCGTCACCGGCCGGGTCCTGGACCGCTCCGGGCGGCCCGTGCGCGGACAGCTGGTCGAGATCTGGCAGGCCAACGCCTCGGGCCGGTACGCCCACCAGCGCGACCAGCACCCCGCACCCCTCGACCCCAACTTCACCGGTGTCGGGCGGTGCCTGACGGATGATCAGGGAGGGTACTCCTTCGTCACCGTCAGGCCGGGCGCCTATCCCTGGCGGAACCACACCAACGCCTGGCGTCCCGCGCACATCCACTTCTCGCTGTTCGGCTCCGCGTTCGCGCAACGCCTGATCACGCAGATGTACTTTCCCGGCGATCCGCTGTTCGCCTACGACCCGATCCTCCAGTCGGTCACCGACGACAGCGCCCGCAACCGTCTGGTCGCGACGTACGACCACGACCTGTCCGTCCCCGAGTGGTCGCTCGGCTACCGCTGGGACATCGTCCTCGACGGACCGTCCGCCACCTGGATCGAGGAGGGCCGCTGATGTCCCGTCCGACGCTTCGCGCACCCCGCGCCGATCCGGCCCCCACCCCGTCCCAGACGGTGGGCCCCTTCTACGGCTACGCGCTGCCGTTCGCGAAGGGCGGCGACATCGCGCCGACCGGCCACCCGGACACGATCACCCTGCACGGTCACGTCCTCGACGGGGCCGGGCAGCCGGTGCCCGACGCGATCGTCGAGGTGTGGCAGCCCGCCCCGGACGGCTCGCGCACCGGGGCGCCCGGATCGCTGCGCCGCGACCCGGTGACCGGTGCGGTCATCGGCCGCGACGGACTGGTGTTCACCGGCTTCGGCCGGGTGAGCACGGACGCCGACGGCCACTTCACCGTGCGGACCCTGCCGCCGGGAGGGGTGCCGTACCTGTCGCTGGCCGTCTTCGCCCGCGGGCTGCTGCACCATCTGTACACCCGGGCCTATCTGCACGACGCGAACAACCGCACGGCCGACGCCCTGCTCGCGCAGCTGCCGCCCGAGCGCCGGGCCACGCTGGTCACCGCGCCGGACGGGGCGGGCGTGCACCGCTTCGACATCCGTCTCCAGGGCGACGCGCAGCACGAGGAGACGGTCTTCCTTGACTTCGGCTGATTCCGCTGCCGCGGCTGATTGCGCCGCGGACGTCGGTCTGCTCACCCCGGTCGGGGCGGGTTGCGCCGTGGCGGGGCTGACGGGTGACGCGGCCTATGTCCGGGCCATGCTGGACGCCGAGGTGGCCCTCACCCGCGCCCAGGCGTCGATCGGTCTCGCCCCGGAACCGGCCGCGCGGGCCGTCGCGGCGGCGGCCGCGGTACGCGGCCGGTTCGACCCCCGCGACCTGGCGCTGCGGGCCCGCTCCGGCGGCAACCCGGTCATTCCGCTGGTCGCCGATCTCACGGCGGCCGTACGGGAGGTGGACACGGCGGCCGCGGTCCATGTGCACCGGGGCGCGACCAGTCAGGACATCCTCGACACCGCCACGATGCTGGTGGCGTCGAAGGCGCTGGAGGCGGTGCTCACGGATCTCGCCCGGGTCGCCGCGGCCCTCGGCCGGCTGGCCACCACCTACCGGGACACTCCGATGGCGGGCCGGACGCTGACCCAGCACGCGGTTCCGACGACCTTCGGTCTCAAGGCGGCGGGCTGGCGCGCGCTGGTCCTCGACGCCTACGACCGGCTCACCGCCGTCCGGTCCGCGCTCCCGGCCCAACTGGGCGGCGCCGCCGGCACCTTGGCCGCGTTCTCGGCGTTCGCCGAGGTTCGGGACGGTGCCGTCCCGACGGAGCGGTCCCAAAGCGGCGACGCACGGGACCTCGGGGTGCGGCTGCTCGCGGCCTACTCCGCCGAGACGGGGCTGGCGGAGCCCGTACTGCCGTGGCACGTGCTGCGCACGCCGGTCGCCGAACTCGGCGGATCCCTGGCCCTCGCGGCCGGCGCCCTCGGCAAGCTCGCCGCCGATGTGCTGGTGCTGTCGCGAACCGAGATCGGCGAGGTGTCCGAGGGCACCGGCGGCGGTTCCTCCGCCATGCCGCACAAGGCCAACCCGGCCCGTGCGACGCTGATCGCGGGCGCGGCGCGCCGGGTGCCGGCGCTGGCCGGCGTGCTGTACGGCTCGCTCGTCGCCGAGGACGAACGCCCGCCCGGTGCCTGGCACGCCGAGTGGCAGACGCTGCGCGACGCGCTGCGCACGGTCGGCGGAATGGCGGAGACCGCGGTGTCGCTCGCGGAGGGGCTCCGGGTCCATCCGGACCGCATGCGCGGCAACCTCGACGCCACACACGGACTGATCGTCACCGAACGTCTGGTCGCCTTCCTCGCGCCGCTGGCCGGACGGGCCGAGGCCCGAGCCGCGGTGACCCGCGCGGGCGAGCGGGCCGTCCTCGAACGGACCGGGCTGCTCGAAGCGCTGCGCGGCGAGCCGGACCTCGCGGGGCTCGTTCCCGAGGAACGGCTGCGTGCTCTCACCGATCCCACCGCCTACCCGGGTTCGGCCGGCGCGCTCGTCGACCGCGCGCTGGGCCGCAGCGGCCACGGGCGGCCGGCGCCGTGAGACCGGACACGCCCTCCCGCACCCCCGACCGGCACCAGCCCGTACAAGGAGCCTCATGACATCCCGCACCACCGCGGGCCTGCACCACCAGGTGGACGGCCCGCCTTCCGCACCGCCCCTCGTCCTCGGACCCTCGCTCGGCACCTCGCTCGCCGTATGGGACCCGCAGGTCGCCGGGCTGACCCGCAGCCACCGGGTGGTCCGCTGGGACCTGCCCGGACACGGCGGCACCCCGGCAGATCTGCTGCCTCCGGGCGGCGGCGTCCCCGACCTGGGGCGCGAGGTCCTCAGGGTCGCCGACGCGCTCGGGATCGACCGGTTCGCGTACGCGGGCATCTCGCTCGGCGGCGCCGTCGGAACCTGGCTCGCCGTCCACCACCCGGAACGGGTCACTTCGCTGGCGATCGTCTGTTCCTCGGCGCGTTTCGGCGAGCCGCAGGGCTGGCAGGACCGGGCCCGCACCGTCCGGACGTCCGGCATCGGACAGGTCGCCGACGGCTCGGCGGGCCGCTGGTTCACCCACGCGTTCGCCGGTGAGCCGGCCGCCCGGGCCCTCGTCGACACCATGCGCGCGACCGACCCCGAGGCTTACGCCGCGCTGTGCGAAGCGCTCGCCGCGTACGACCTCCGGGCCGGCCTGGGCCGGATCACGGCGCCCACCCTGGTGGTCGCCGGACGCGACGATCCGGCGACCCCGGTCGCCCACGCCCGGGAACTCGCGGACGGCATTCCCGGCGCCGGTCTGGTCGAGATCCCCGGCGCCGCCCACCTCGCCAACGTCGAGCGGCCCGACGCCGTACTGTCCGCACTGCTCGGGCACTTCGCTGCAAAGACCGCGGCCGGGTCGGACGACGGCACCCGCCACGCCGCCGGACTCTCCGTGCGCCGCACCGTGCTCGGCGAGACCCATGTGGACCGCGCGATCGCCCGTACCACCCCGTTCACCGCCGTCTTCCAGGACTTCATCACCCGCTACGCGTGGGGCGAGGTCTGGACCCGGCCCGGTCTCGACCACCGGACCCGTCGCTGTCTCACTCTCACCGCGCTGATCGCGCTGGGGCATCACGGCGAACTGGACATGCATCTGCGCGCCGCGCTCGGCAGCGGCGACCTGACGCCCGAGGAGGTCCAGGAGGTGCTGCTGCAGTCCGCCGTGTACTGCGGGGTGCCGGCCGCCAACTCCGCTTTCGCGCTCGCAGACCGGATCATCGCCGAGACCGCCGCCCCGAAGGAGAAGTAACCATGCACACCACTGTCGGAATCATCGGGGGCGGCCCGGCCGGGCTGCTGCTGTCCCGGCTCCTCCACCGGGCGGGCGTCGACTGCGTCGTCCTGGAGAGCCGCGACCGCGCGTACGTCGAACAGCGCCAGCGCGCCGGCATCCTGGAGCAGTCGACCGTCGACGCGCTGCGCGAGGCAGCGGCCGCCGAACGGCTGGACGCCGAGGGGCTGGTCCACGACGGCGTGGAGCTGCGCTGGGAGGGCCGGGCACACCGCATCGACTTCCCGTCGCTCACCGGTGGCCGCCAGGTGTGGGTGTACGCGCAGACCGAGGTCGTCAAGGACCTCATCGCCCTGCAAACGGCCGCCGGTGCCGCGCTGCACTTCGGTGCGGAGGTCCGCCTCGTCGAAGGCGCCGACACCGACCGCCCGACTGTCCACTACACCCACGAGGGCCGGGAGAAGACGCTGACGTGCGACTACGTCGTCGGCTGCGACGGCTTCCACGGGGTGACCCGGGCCGCCGTCCCCGAGGACGTGCAGCGCACGTACGAACGGGTCTATCCCTACTCCTGGTTCGGCATCCTGGCCGATGTCGCCCCGTCCTGCGACGAGTTGATCTACGCGCACTCGCCGCGCGGCTTCGCCCTGCACAGCATGCGCTCACCCGAGGTGAGCCGGCTGTACCTCCAGGTGCCCAACGGCACGGACCCGGCCGACTGGTCCGACGAGCGGATCTGGGACGAGCTGGACGCCCGGTTCGCCCTGGACGGCTGGAAGCTGGAGCGGGGCCCGATCACCTCCAAGAGCGTTCTGCCGATGCGGAGTTCGGTCACCGAGCCGATGCGGTACGGCCGAGTGTTCCTCGCCGGGGACGCCGCGCACATCGTGCCTCCCACCGGGGCCAAGGGGCTGAACCTGGCCGCCGCCGACGTCGTCGTCCTGGCCCGGGCGCTGATCCGGCGCCACGCGACGGGCTCGACGGACCTGCTCGACGCCTACTCCGACACGTGCCTGCGCCGTGTGTGGCGTGCCGAGCACTTCTCGTACTTCATGACGACGACGCTGCACACCGATCCGGACCAGAGCGAGTTCGACACCCGTCTGCAGATCTCCCAGCTGGACCGCGTCGCAGCGTCGCCGCACGCGGCGGCGGAACTCGCCATGAACTACGCGGGGTTGCCGCTGCCGTAAGCGGTCCGGCTTTGCCGATCCGGCCGACGCCCCGCCGAGCGCGCGGCCCAATGTGTCTGCGACGAGAGGGCGGGCGCGGCCACGGAGGTGCCCGCCGAAGCCGCCGGCAGTCGGGCCGGCGCCGCGATCAACTGGGCGGGTTCGGGGTGACGGAGTCGACCACGGCAAGCCAGGCATCGGCGATCAGCCTGTGCCCGAGGGGACTCGGATGGACCCCGTCCGGGGCCAGTTCGGCTGCCTCCCGCTCCTCGGCGGCACGGCGCAGGACGAGGTCCGCACGCACCACGTCGGCTCCGTTGCCCAGCGCGGCGCGCAGGACGGCGTCGGTACGGGGCGACAAGTCCTCGTACCAGTCCTCCTGGTCCGAGGTGACCGGGAGCAGAAATGGGGTGATGACGACCAGTCGGGCGGACAGGGTCCGTACGGTTTCCGCGAGGAGGCGGTCCAGGCATGTCTCGAACTCGTCGACCGGGCTGATGAGTCCCCGGTCGTAGCGCCGCCAGGTGTCATTGATGCCGATCTTGACCGTGACCACGGTGGGCCGGTGGTCGATGACGTCGGTGGTCCAGCGGGATTCGAGGTCGTACACACGATTGCCGTTGAGGCCCTTGTTGATGATCGCGGGGCCGGGTCCGGTGCCCGTCCGGGCGCGCAGGGTCTGCGCGATCTCGTGGACGTATCCGCTTCCGAGCGACGCGGAATCCGTGCGGTCGCGGCCCGCGTCGGTGATGGAGTCACCGATGAACAGGAGTGTGTCGGTTTCCTTGATGTGCATGTCTGCCGTCCTGGCGTCGGGTCGGTGGGCTGGGGGCCGCTCGTCGAGCAGGCCGCGTACGCGCGAGTCTGTCCCCGGGGGTCCACCTCCTTCCTCTTGACGATCCCCGTGCCGGTGGTTGCCGCGTGATGCACCGGTCGGACGCGCTGCGTGCGGCCGGCTACCCGGGGGTCCCCGGGTGTTGTGCCGCCGCGCGCCGCAGCGTCGCGGCCTCGCGTGCCAGCACGGCGGGGTCGTCGCCGGGTACGAACTCCAGGAGCGCGTCGAGCCGCGCTCCCCGCTCGTCCAGCAGGTCGAAGACCCCGGTCCACAGGTCCTCGCGATCCGCCAGCCGCAGTCGGCGATTGCCCGGCCACCACGAGAAGACGTGCACCGCGCCGACCCGGTCGCCGAGCTCGTCGAGCCCCGCCAGCGCCTCCTCGTCGGGAGCGTCGAGCGGCGGCTGCCAGTAGGTACGGAGATTGTCCGCGCCCACCTCGTCCAGCAGCCGGAGGGTCGAGGCGACGGTGTCGGTGAGGGTCTTCGAATGGAACTCCAGTCCGAGTTCCAACCCGTGGTCCGCGGCGATCCGGGCCGCCTCCCGCAGGCGGCCCGCGATCCCGCACCGGTCCTGCGGTGTGGCGTCCCGCGAACCGATTCCGCCCGCCCAGACCCGCACCCGCGGCGCCCCGAGGAGTACCGCGGCCCGGGCGACCGCCGGGAATCCGGCCGGCTCGCCGGGGACGGCGCGGAAGTACGAGCCGTACGAGCAGCAGGCCAGCCCGTACTTGTCGGATGCGTCACGGGCCGCGCGGACCGTGGCGGGCTCTTCCGGAGGCGCATGGACGTCCGCTCCCCACTCGATCACCTCCAGGCCCGCGTCCGCGGCGTGGCGCGCGACCTCGGCGGCGGGCAGCCGCCGGTAGGTGACCGAGCAGAGCCCCAGCCTGGTCATGGTGCCACCCGGCCCGGCCGGATGGCGGCCCGGAACGCGGTGCGCCGCACCATGCCTCGTCTCCTCATGCTCACGACGTCTCTTTCCTTCGGTCGCCTCGCGGCGGCTCTTCCGTGGTTCTTCCTGGGGCCCGTGCTCCTGGGCCGGCACGGTGGGAGGACGGCAAAACGGTCCGCCCGGGGCGGTCGGGCGGACCCACTCACCGGCGCCCCGTCACCGGTGGCCGCTCACCCTGCGTTCGGACCCACGTCCGCGCTCGTGAGGGGGTGCCGGAGGGCGGGCAGTGTCGAGTATTCGTCGGCGCCGATGTCCCGCGTGCTGCCGCGCGGGTCGCCGTCGATGTCGTCGGTCACGGCCGGGCTGCCCAGGGTGGCCGCGCCGATCGCCGGGCTTCCCGCCGACAGCCGCAGTACCCCGTCGGATCCCTGGCTGAGCCGGGGGTCCACCCGGGTGCAGCCGCCGGAAGGGATGTTGCCGTTGGACGCGGCCCCCCACACGATGTTGCTCTGCCAGGTGAAGCCGGTGGTCGTCCCCATCGCGACGAGGCTGCCGGAGTCACCGACGAACAGGTTGTCGGCGATGACAGCGTCCCGGGGCTCGTACGCCCGGGTCTCGCCCGAGAGCGTACCGGCGTTGCCGAGCAGGGAATTGTGCACGATCACCGCGCGGTCGCACGCGTCGTTGCCCCGCCTCTCCTCGGCCGTCTCGCCCGGGTTGTGGTCGCGGGTGGTGCCGCTGCCGATCACGAGGGCCCGGCCCGACAGTCCGCTGAGGTAGTTGTTGACGATCAGGTGATCGTTGCCGTAGAGGCGCAGACCGTCGGTGCCACCGATCAGGTAATTGCCCTCAACCGCGGAGTGGTTGCCGTGGCGCAGCACGATTCCGCCGCGGCTGTCGCGGATCGTGTTGTACCTGACGGTGTTGTCCGAGGACTTCACCGAGATGGTCTCGGGGTCGCCGTCGCAACGCTCGAACAGGTTGTACTCCACGACCGCGTGGGCGCTGGACAGCGCCCGGCCGCTGACGCCGAGCCGGATCGGCTCACCGCCGTTGTCACCGGTGAAGCTGTGGTCGGAGAAGTGGTTCTTGAAGATGTGGAGGTTCTGGGCCATTGCGGTCGAGCCGGGGCCGTCGACCACGATGAAGATGCCGGCGGTGGTCTTGTCGTGGAAGTGGTTCCGGTCGATCTTCGAGTCGCTCGCCCGCACGACGACCCAGTAGAGGCCGTCGATGTCGGCGAACTGGAAGTCGTTTCGGGTCAACCGGATGGTCGAGCAGTTCGCCGGGAGTTCCATCGTGGTGCTCTGCCGGAAGGCGAAGCCACTGACGGTGATGTTGCTGGAGCTGTCGAAGACGAAGCTGCGTTCGCCTCGCAGCACGGCACCGCCGCGGGTTTTCGAGACGATGGTGATCGGCGCGGCGCTCGTGCCGTTCTTCCCCGAGACGTTGATCGCGCCCCCCGACGGGACGGTGTAGGTACCGTCGGCCAGAACGATCCGGTCGCCGGGTGCGGCGCCGTTGATCGCGCTCTGGAGTTCGGCCAGTGAGCCGACCGGCGTGTCGACCGCCGATGCGCTGCCCGACAGCGTGGTGGTGAGGGGCACGGCGGCAAGCGCTGCCACCGCGGTGCTTCTGAGGAACGTGCGTCGTTGCATGGTGCCTCCTGTGGCGACAAGAACGTACCGTGGCCGGGCCGTACAGCCCCTGCGGCTGGACGCGTCGGGTGACCGGCGGTGGGGACAGCCGGAGGCGGACCGGGCCGGCTGTCCCCGCTCGTGGGCGTGCTCAGCGAGCGTAGGGGCCGACGTCGGCCGGGGTCAGCGGCCTGCGCCTGGGCGGCCTGTTCGCGTACTCGTCGGCGCCCACGTCCCGGGCCCGCCCGCGCGGGTCCCCGTCGATGTCGTGGGTGACGGGCGGCCACCTGAGCGTGCCCGCGTCGATCACCGGGCTGTCCGGGGCCGGCCGGGCGATGCCGTCCGGGCCTGTGAGCAGCTTCGGGTCGATACGGGTGTAGCCACCGGCCGGGATGTTGCCGTCGGCGGCCGCACCCCACAGGATGTTGCCGGACCAGGTGAAACGTACCGTGTTCGCCATCGCGACCAGTTCACCCGAGTCCGCGACGAGCAGGTTGTCGGCGACGGTCACGTCCCGCGGCTCGTGGGGGCGTTGGCTCTCCCCGGAGAGCGTCTGCCCGTTGTTCAGCAGGGTGTTGTACGCGATGACGACCCGGTCGGGTGCGTCGTTGCCGCGGCGCTCGGCGGCCGGCTCTCCGGGAACGTGGTCGCGCTCCGAACCGCTGCCGATCACCAGGGCCCGCCCGGACAGTCCGGCGAGGTAGTTGTTGACGATCAGGTGGTCGTTGCCGTAGATCCGCAGACCTTCCGTGCCGCTGACGAGATGGTTGCCGTCCACCCGGTTGCGGTTGCCGTGCCGCAGGACGATCCCGCCGAAGCTGTCGCGGATGGTGTTGTACCGGATGACGTTGTCCGAGCTCTTGACGGAAATCGCCTCCGGGTCGCCGTTGGCCCGCTCGAACAGGTTGTACTCCACGACCGCGTGGGCGCTGGACAGCGCCCGGGGGCTGACGCCGAGCCGGATCGGCTCACCGCCGTTGTCACCGGTGAAACTGTGGTCGGAGAAGTAGTTCCTGTGGATGTGGACGCGCTGGGCCATCTCCTCCGTGCCCGCGCCCTCGACACCGAGGTAGATGCCGAGCGTGGACTTGCCGTGGAAGTGGTTGTGGTCGATCTCGCTGTCGTCCGCACGCACCATCACCCAGTGCAGGCCCTCGATGTCGGCGAGCTGGAAGTCGTTGCGGGTGAGCCTGATGTGCGAGCAGCTCTCGGGGATCTCCAGGGTGCTGCTCTGGCGGAAGGAGAAGCCGCTGACGGTGACGTGGCTGGACTCGTCGAAGACGAAGCTGTGTCCGCCGTCGAGGACGACGCCGCCGCGGGACCGGGCGACGATGGTCACGGGCGCACGTTCGGTGCCCTGCTTGTTCCGGATGGTGAGGGGCCGGTCCGGCGGGACGGTGTACCTGCCGTCGGCCACGACGATCCGGTCGCCGGGCAGGGCCTGGTCGATCGCGGCCTGGAGCTGGTCGAGCGAGTCGACGGCGGCCGGGGCCGCCGTCGCGCTCGCGGTCAGGAGACCGCCGGCAGGGGCAGCGACCAGCGCTGCCCCTGCCGCGGTACCCATCAGGAACGTGCGGCGTTGCATGGTGCCTCCGTGAGTGAGGTGGTGGACCGGGGCCGGAACCTGTCTCAGCCCTCGGCCCGGCCGTCCGGTGTGTCCAGGTACAGCTCGATGACGGGCACGGGGGTGTCGGGGCGCTGGACGGGGATCTGGAGCGTGAGCGTTCCGGCGGGCTGCCCGCCCATCTCGGTGTTGACCGCGGGCCGGTCCGCGTCGATATGGACCTGGGTGATCTCGGACGCGTCGTTGAGCAACTGCGCGTAACGCACCCGGCCGGCGAGCCCCGGCAGGTGCAGATGGCGCAACGGCCAGGCGAACAGGTGGACGTAGAGGCGGTCGCCGCGCTGGGTGTACCGGCACTCGGTCGGGGCGGTGTACGGGGACGGGCCGCAGCCCCGGACCGACCGCTCGTGCAGGTCCATCCACCGGCCGATTTCCCCGAGGACGGCGACGGCGCGCGGGTCGAGGTCGCCGCGGCCGGTGGGGCCGACGTTGAGGAGCAGGTTGCCGCCCTTGGACACCCCGTCGACGAGCATACGGATCAGCAGGTCGGCGCTCTTGTGGTCGAGGTTGTCGCGGTCGTAGCCCCAGCTTCCGTTGAGCGTCTGGCACGCCTCCCACCGCACGGGCCGCCCGTCCTCGGTCATGGGGCCGGAGGGCTGGTACTGCTCGGGGGTGACGAAGTCGCCGGGGATACCTGTCCTGTCGTTGACGAGGACGTGCGGCTGGAGTTCGCGGATCGTCTCCAGGAGCTTCGGTGAGTCCCAGTCGTCCGGGCCCTTGCCGCCCCACCAACTGCGGCCCGCGTAGGAGAAGTCGAAGAACAGGTAGTCGACGCGTCCGAAGGACGTCAGCAGTTCACGGACCTGGCCGTGCAGATAGCGCTGGTAGTCGCGGATGTCGCGGTCGGCGGTCGCCGCCTTGAACTCCTCGTCGTCGCGCTGCGGATGGGTGCCGTCCACGGGAAAGGACGGGTGGTGCCAGTCGATGAGGGAGTAGTAGAGGCCGACCTTGAGGCCTTCGGCGCGGCACGCCTCGACGAACGGGCCGACGAGGTCGCGGCCGTGCGGGGTGTTGGTGACCTTGTAGTCGGTGAGGGCGCTGTCCCACAGGCAGAAGCCGTCGTGGTGCTTGGCGGTGAGAACGACGTACCGCATGCCCGCCGCTCTGGCCGCTCTTGCCCACTGGGCCGGGTCGTAGCGGTCGGGGTCGAAGTGGTCGAAGTAGACCTGGTACTGCTCGTCGGTCAGTTTCTCGCGGTTCTTGACCCACTCGTGCCGTGCGGCGAGGGAGTACAGGCCCCAGTGGATGAACATGCCGAACCGGTCGGTGGTGAACCACGTCGTGTCCGGGGTCACCGGGGGAGCCGTGGTCGCGGCGGGGACGGACGGGTACGCCGCGGGGGTGTCAGCGCTCGGGGTCATGGGGCATCGCTCCTGGTGGTCGGCGTCCGGTGGCGTGTCCGGTGCGCTGTCGGCGCACCGATCGGACACGACCGGAGGGGCTGGTTGGGCGGTGGGGCGTTCCGTAGGCCCCCGGCCCTTGCGGGACCGACGGTCGGCCGGTTTGCCGGATCAGCCCTTCAGGGCGCCGGAGGACAGGCCGTGGACGAAGGAACGCTGGAAGAACAGGAAGACGATCACGGAGGGGAGCAGGGCCAGCAGGGCGGCGGCCATCACCACTCCGGGGGTGACGGCGGGGTCGATCCGCAGGGTTCGCAGCGCCAGCGGGAGCGTGTAGGAGGAGGAGTCGGTGGAGACGAGGAGGGGCAGCAGGTACTGGTCCCAGATCATGGTGAAGCCGAAGACTCCGATGACCCCGAGCGCGGGCTTGCACATCGGCAGGATGATCTGCGCGAAGATGCGCAGGTCGCCGGCGCCGTCGATACGAGCGGCCTCTTCGAGTTCCCGGGGCACGTCCTTCATGAACTCGGTCATCACCAGGATGGAGAATCCCCAGGCGCCCAAGGGGACGATCATCCCGGCCAGGGTGCCGATGAGGTTGAAGTGGACGACCGGCAGGTCGGAGAGGATCAGGGACAGCGGAAGGGCCAGGATCTCCTCGGGCAGCATCAGCGTTGCCAGGATGGCGACGAGCGCCAGCGTCATCCCGGGGAAGACCTTCCTGGCCAGCGCGTATCCGGCCAGGACGGAGACGGCCACCTGGAGCAGCAGCCCGAAGCCGACCACGAAGAACGAGTTGAGCAGGTATCTGAGCACGCCCTGGTCGAAGGCGATCCGGAAGTTGTCCAGGGTGGCGCCCGAGGGGATGACGCTCAGCTGTGTCGGGTCCTTGACGTGGCTGAAGGCGCTGACCAGCAGGGCCAGCAGGGGCCCGGCGAAGACGATCAGAACCAGCAGGTAGGTGACGGCCTTCAGGATCCGTCCACCCGGGCTCCTGCTCTCGGTCAGGCCCAGCGCGGTCTCGTTCGGCGCGTTCACTTGCTCTCCCTCCGTCGCAACAGGTGGACGACGACGGTCAGGGTCAGCGTCGCGACGAACAGCAGGACGGCTCCCGCGGCGCCTACGCCGAGTCGGTTCTGTTCCAGACCGAGCTTGTAGATCAGGGTCATCACGACCTCGGTGGAGCCGTCGGGTCCACCGTTGGTGAGCAGGAACACCTCGGTGAACACGCGCAGTCCGCGGATCGCGGCGAGGATGAACAGGATGGAGAACACCGACCGCAGTCCCGGCACTGTCACGTGCCATACCCGCTGCAGCCTGGAGGCGCCGTCGACCTTCGCTGCCTCGTACAGGCCCCGGTCCACGCTCGTGAGCCCGGCGAGGAAGATCATCATGTCGTAGGGGGCGCCCCGCCAGATGCCGGTGAGCATGATGGAGGACATCGACGTGTCGGGGTCGTTGATGAATCCCGAGGGACCGATCCCCACCATGCCGAGGAGGGAGTTGAGCATGCCGTCCTCGGTCGGGTGGTACATGATCCGCCACAGTTCGGCGACGACCGCGATCGGCACCACCACCGGCAGGAACGCCGCGGAGCGTACGAATCCGAGGCGGCGGCCCTGCCCTTCCATGAGCAGCGCGAGTACCAGGCCGAGAGCCATCGAGCCGGCGGTCTGCCCGGCGGCGAGGACGACGGTGTGCCAGGCGGCCTCGCGGAAGCCGTCGGACTGGAGCACCGTGGAGTAGTTCTCGGTGCCGACCCACCTGTTTCCGAGGTAGGGCTGGACGTCCTGGAAGGACATGGTCAGCGCGCTGGCCATGGGGATGAACTTGAAGTACAGGAAGAGGAGCAGGGCCGGGGCCAGGAACAGCCATGGCGTCCACCATCGGCCCGCCCGGCGGTTGTGTCCGCGGCGGCCGGCGGCACCGCCGCCGGCCGGGCGGCCCGGGGTCCGGGCGGCGGGACCGGCCGCCGGGAGGGCGGCCGGATCCGCCTGGTCAAGACTCATGACGCGGCGATTCCCTGTTCCTTGAGGATGTCGGCGAGCTGCTTGTCGAGCTCGCCCAGCTTGGTCTTGATGTCCAGGTCGCAGTCGGCCATCAGCGCGTTGACGGTCTCCGCGGTCGTCTGTCGCACCGGGGTCCAGTTCGGGATGGACGGCGCATACCGCCCGGAGTTCTGGTACACCTCGGCGTAGGTCGCCCAGCGGGGGTCGGGGCGGACCTCGGAGATGTTCACCGTCTTGTTGACGGGCAGTTGTACGGTGAACGCGGTGTCGCCCTGCATCCCGGTCTTCTGGCCCTCGGCCGAGATGGCGAAGTCGGCGAAGGCGTCCTGGCCCACCTGGTTCCCGGAGCCCGCCATCAGGTAGACGGAGTTGCCCTCGGCAAGCACGGTGGCGTCCTTCGGGCCCTTGGGCATCGGCACGACCTCGTACTTGTCCTTGCCGAGTGTCTCGTCGAAGCGAGGCAGCAGGTACGGGCCGACGACGAACATGCCGGTCCGGCCCGCCTCGAACGTCTCGTTCGTGGGCGGGGTGTCCATGGTCACGGCACCGGGCTGGATCGCCTTGTCCTTGCAGCCGAGGTCACGGAACCACTGCACGGCCTCGATCGATTCCTTCGTGGTCATCGCGGGCTTGTACGTGCCGTGCCCGGTCTCGGTGATGAAGTCCCCGCCCGCGGCCCAGAGGAAGTTGGAGAAGTACCAGGAGGCGTATCCGCGCTTGGTGGACAGCGGCGCGGCGAGGCCGAAGGTGTTCTTCTTGCCGTCACCGTCGGGGTCCTTGGTGGTGAAGGCCGAGGCCATCGCGGTGAAGTCGTCCCAGTTCTGCGGGACCTTCAGCTTCAGCTTCTCCCGCCAGTCCTTGCGGATGAGCAGCGCGGACGCCTGCGCCGAGTACGGCAGTCCGAACTGCTTGCCGTCCACGCTCTTGCCGGAGTCCAGCCCCCGGCCCACGACCTCCTTGCTGTTCTTGATCTTGTCCAGGTCGATCTCCCGGAGCAGGCCCTGGCTGTGCATGGCGCCGAGTTGCGTCACGTCGTTCATGACGATGTCGGGGAGGTTCTTCTGCGCGGCCCGCTGCTGCAGCTTGGTCTCGAAGTCGTCGAAGATGGCTGTGACCTCGACTTTGTACCCCGTGGCCTTCTCGAAGGCGGCAGCGAGCCCGCGCGTGCCCTGCTCTCCCGGTCCGCCGGGGGTCGTCCTGACCCATAGTTCGAGCGGTGCCTTGGAGTCCTGCTTGGCATCCACTCCCGCAGGCCCGGATGTACAGCTGGTGAGGACCAGTGCCGAAGCGAGGAAACCCGCACCGATCCACCGCGATCTCTGCATGACAACTCCTGTTCTCGCGGCATCACAGCCGACCTGGAAAGCGCTTGCAGCGGACGCTAACCGGGGTCTGAATCCGCGGTCAATAGTCCGATGAATACAAAAAATCTCGCGACGGCTCACGGGAGTCCTGGCGGAGCCACCTCCGCACGCCACCCCAGCGGTCCGACGCCTCACGAGGGGAACTGCCGGCCCGAGGTATTGCCTGATGGGGCAACAGTTCAGCCGTTCAAGGAGCCGACCGGCCGACTCCGCGGCAGCCCCACCCGCTCGCGACAGCCATCGGCGCGGCAGGCACGAAGCAACTAAGCTTAGGTTAAAGGTATTTCCAGTCATCCGATGTATCGTGCTGTCTGTGCGCCGATCAAGGCACTGAACAAGCCACGCCAATCTCCGACATCCGGTCAGACACTTCCCCACACGCCCGAGCAGGCGTCGCGGGTCGAGTCGCTGACGGCCCGTGACCGAAAGAGCTGAGGAGCGCGACGTACATGAACGAGCACGCACCCGGACCGACAGCACTGCTGGTCATGGAGGAAGAACGCAGGGCAGACGTCTATCCCCGCGAGGTTCTCGCCGGAATCGACCGGCTCGTGCACCGGCCGGGTCCACCCCTCACACGGCAACAGCTCGACGAGGATCCCGACGTGCTGCGACGGATCGACGTCCTGCTCACGGGCTGGGGCGCGCCCGTACTCGATGCCTCCCTCCTGGAGCGTGCCCCTCGGTTGCGGGCCGTCCTCGTCGCGGCGGGTTCCGTGCGGCATCTGACCACACCCGAATTCTGGGCACGCGGCATTCCGATCGTCTCCGCGGCCGCGGCCAACGCCGTCCCGGTGGCGGAGTTCGCTCTCGCCCAGGTCCTCCTCGGGCTGAAGCAGGTACACCGCATCACCAGGGACGTGGCGAGCAGCCGTCGTTTCCCGCACAATCCCGAGGTTCCGGGTGCCTACCGGTCACGCGTGGGGCTGATGGGACTCGGGCACATCGGCCGCCTCGTCGCGGACCACCTCAGCCGATTCGACATAGAACTCCTCGCCACGGACCCCATCGCCTCCGCGGACACCGCCCGGCGAACGGGCGTCCGGCTCGTCGGCATCGAGGAGCTCTTCGCCACCTGTCACGTCGTCAGCCTCCATGCCCCGCTCCTGCCTGAGACCCGCGGCGTGATCGGGTCACGGCTGCTGAACTCCCTGGGGCCGGGCGCGACGCTGATCAACACCGCGCGCGGCGCGCTCATCGACGAGAGAGCCGCGGCGGAGGTCCTGCACGCCAGACCCGACCTCACCGCTGTACTCGATGTCACGCACCCGGAGCCGCCCTCCCCCGACTCGCCGCTGTTCGCCCTGCCCAACGTCGTCCTGACACCCCACCTCGGCGGCGCTCTCGGGGCCGAACGCCACCGTCTCGGACAACTGGTGCTCGACGAACTCCGCCGTTTCGTACGGGGCGAGCCGCTCCAGTACGCCATCGACCCCGCCCTCGCCGCGTCCCTGGCCTGACGTCGCGGACGCCGGAGAACCCGGGTGGGGGCAACGGCAGGTGGCGGGCGCGCGGGGACCGGCCCCGGGACGGCCGCGCACGACGCGGCCCGTCCCCGGTTCGGCTCTCCCCGGGTCGTCCCCGAGCGGGTGGCGGGTGACGATGGCCGGTGACAGAACTGAGGGACGGGTACGGCGGGCGACATGAAGCATGGTGAGGGGCAGAACGCCGGGATTCCCGGCCGGCTGGACCGCAGGCTCTTCCTCGCTGCGGCAGCGGGCGGGGCACTGGCCGGCGGCGCGGCGTTGACCGGCTGCCACTCCTCCGCGACCGGGGGGACCACCGGCACCGGGTCCACCCCGCCCGGCACCGGCCGCCCCACCGGCCAGGGGGACAGCGCCCGGGCGGGAGACGCCGACTGGCGGATCCGTTCGATGGGACCGCCCGAGGCCATCGAGGGCTACACCGACAAGGTGAGCGTGTTGCCGGGTGAGGAGTTCGGCTTGTACGTCTCCACCACCGCCCCGGCATTCCGGGTCTCGGCCTACCGCGTCGGCTGGTACGACGGGGCGCAGGCGCGACTTGTCTGGCGTTCGCACCGTGTTGCCGGGTCGGTCCAGGCCCGCCCCCGGCTGCTCCAGGTCACCCGTACCGTACGGGCGGACTGGCGACGCACACTCCACGTCCGCACCAGCGGGTGGCCGGAGGGGGCGTACCTGCTGCGGCTGGACTCGGAGAACGGCCACCAGCGATACGTTCCACTGATCGTCCGCTCGGCAAGCGCGGCGGGCAGGATCGTGCTGATGCACGCCGTGGCGACGTGGCAGGCGTACAACGAATGGGGCGGCTACAGCCTTTACCAGGGCGAGAACGGCGCATACAGCACGCGGTCGCTCGCCGTCAGCTTCGACCGCCCTTATGACCGCAACGGCGCCGAGAAGTTCATGGTCTACGAACGGGCGGCGGTGGTCCTGGCGGAGCGGCTGGGCATCCCGCTCGCCTACACCACGGGCACGGACATCCATCGCGACCCCGGCATTCTCCACAACGCCGCCGGAGCTCTCTCCCTGGGACACGACGAGTACTGGACACCGGAGCAACGGGCCTACGTCACCCGGGCGCGCGACGCGGGCACCAACGTGGCCTTCCTCGGCGCCAACGCCTGCTACCGCAGGATCAGGCTGGAGCCGGACGCCACCGGCGCCGACCGCACTGTCGTCTGTTACAAGACGGATTACCGGAACGACCCGTACCTCGCCAAACACACGGACATGCCGACCAACGACTTCCGCCGGCCGCCCGGCGCCTCCCCCGAGTCCTCCCTGACCGGTGTCCTCTACGAGGGCTATCCCGTGGACGCCCCGTATGTCGTCGACCGGAGCGACCACTGGCTCTTCGAGGGGACGGGCGTGAAGCGAGGCGACTCCTTCGACCACCTGGTCGGGGTGGAGTACGACCGGGTCACTCCGGGCATGCCCACCCCGGCCCCGCTCGAAATCATCGCCCACTCCCCTCTCGTCTGCGCGGGCAAATACAGTCATGCCGACTCCGCCTACTACACCGTGCCGAGCGGAGCGGGTGTCTTCGCCTCCGGGACGATGCGGTGGGTCGAGGCCCTGATGGCGGGCAGCCGCGAGAACGGACGGAACCACGGCATGGACGCCCGTACGGGGGCTTTCGTCACCCGCGCCACGGAGAATCTGCTCCACGCGTTCGCGGCGGGCCCGTGCGGCCGGAGCAAGCCGAAGCCCAGGGACAATGCGAGGGAGGTGTACGCGTCCGCACCACGCTGACGCCATGGATATCGCACCTGTCGGTGAACACCGTTTGCCACAGGCGCGGTCGGGCCGGACGTCCCAGGGGCGTCGAACCGCTGTTGACACGGGCCGAGGGCCGCTGCGATCTTGTGATCGCCGCGCGGTTCGGGCCGGGTGGCCCTTTTCCGGACCTGGACCTGGAGCAGACGTGGGCGACGACATACCGGCGTACGCAATCCGGGAAGATCTTCCCGGCCCGCTCCCGGGCCCTCTGGTCGGGGTCGGCCGGCTGGCGGCGCGGCTCGGCTCGCCGGGGCTGGTGGTCCTCGACGCCTCCGTGGGCACGCACCGCGGCTCCGGGCAGCGGATTCCGGGAGCGCGGCCCTTCGACATCGACGGGGCGCTCTCCGACCACACGGGGCCGCTGCCCCACACGATGCCCGACGCCGACCGGTTCACCGACGAGCTGCGCGCCCTCGGCGTCCACGACTCCGACACCGTCGTCGTCTACGACTGCGTGGGCGTCTACTCCAGCGCGCGTGCCTGGTGGATGCTGCGCGCGATGGGCTTCGACCGGGCAGCGGTGCTCGACGGCGGCCTGCCCGCCTGGGCCGAGGCCGGACGGCCGCTGGAGAACAACCTGCCCGCGCCCGCCGTGGCACGTGGCGACTTCATCGCTCGGCCGCGCCCGGGGCTGATCGTCGGCAGCGACGAGGTGGTCGCGGCCCTGGCCGACCCGGCAGCCGCCGTCTTCGACGCCCGCTCCGCGGAGCGGTTCTCCGGCGCGGTCGCCGAGCCGCGTCCGGGGCTGCGCGCCGGCCATATGCCGGGGGCGGTCAATCTGCCCTTCGGTGAACTCCAGCGCGACGGCCGGATGCTCCCGGCAAACGAGCTGCGCGCCGCGTTCGGCGCCCTCGCAGAGGAACAGGAGCGGCTGTTCTTCAGCTGCGGATCGGGCGTCACCGCCTGCGTTCTGACGCTGGGGGCCGAGCTGGCGGGGTACCGCAAACTGGCCGTGTACGACGGGTCCTGGAGCGAATGGGGGCTGCCCTCGGAGCTGCCCGTCGTGACCGGGGCGAAGAGCGGCGGACCGCTGCGCTGACGCTGTCGGCCGCGTCCTGCGGGCTCCGGCACCGTACCCGCAGTGTCCGCCCCGCTCCCCACACCCCTCTCGCCGAGGTCAGCCGCCGTACGCCCTGCTCGCCGTCGCGCGCGGCGCCCCGACGGCCCTCGTCGCACGGCCGGCGAGCGGCGCCCGCATCACCCGCCTCGCCAAATGTTGTCGAAGGCCGCCTTGTCGAGGGCGCGCCGTTGCCGTTGGAACTCCAGGTCCCTCAACGCGTCATCGACGGCGGCGAGCACCGTCGCCACCGCGTCGTCGGCCACGCCCCGGGGGGCACCGATCGGCTTGTCGCGGATTCCGACGGCCGCGGCAAGGGCGGCGAGAACGGGTTCATCGGACATCCAGCGGTCGGCCGCCTCGCGGCGAGCGGAGGTGTCGGCCAACACCATCCGACTGGACCGGGAAGGCGTCCAGTGCGTGTGCCGTTGCCGGGTGAGTTGCCCTTCCGCCTCCAGGGCATCCAGATAGGCCGTGGCCAGACCGCGCCCCCTGCGCCACAGCCAGTCGTCGAGCGACTCGTACGGCGCTTCCCGGACAAGCGACGACGCGGCCTCGTCCAACAAACGGTCAGCCATGGCCGGCGGGTGGCTCGGCACGATCTGATCGCCGTCCAGCCTGATGGCCTCCGCGCCCAGGAGGTCGATCAGTTCACCGCCCGCGAGCGCCAGTGACAGATCGCCTCTGTCCACCGGATGTCTGGTCGACATGTCCATGGCGGCGATCAGGAGGTCCCTCGGTGTGGTCATGAATGACTCCACGCGTCAAGGGCATCAGCGGCGATGCGTCACTGAGCGGTTGGCCCGGCGCCCTGCATGACACCGAGTGGCAAGGCCGGCTGTCCGTATCGGTGGCCCCGCTGTTGCCGCACGGATCGGCTGTGCGTAACCGACGGGAGTGAAGCTCGGCCGACCGACCCCTCACACCAGCATATGGAGCACGGACGGCAGCTGCATCCCGCGCCGATCGCCGCGGAGCGTGGGCGGCCCCCTGTTCGCCAAGCCCGGACGAGGCCGACGCCGTCGTGCGGGCGGCACGCCGACTGCTGGACGACGCGCCGGGCGGGGTCGCCGACCGGACCTTCCTGCCCTTGGACGCGCTCGCCCATTCGGTCCCGCCAGAAGTGCTGCCGGGCCATGGCGTGCGCACACTGGACGCGTCCCGGAAGCCTCGTCGGCGCTGCTGACACCGAAGCTGAACCGGGGCCATGCTGACGCCCGGGCCACTCGGCAGACATCCGGCGCCGATGCCGCCGCCTCTCCGGACCGTTGGAACGCACGGGGCGGCCGGCTGCCTTCGCTGCCGGCGGTCGCAGTCCCGCGGGTTCCGGGTTGCCGACGCTGTCGGGCACGGTGCCCGAGGCGCTCGTACGACGCGACAAGGAGCTGGCCCACGATGGATGAGAAGCCGGCGAAGCGCATAGCTGCATTCATCGAACCGTTACGGGTCGAGCCCGGTTCCAGGGTGGATCTTGCCAAGGACTTCGACGCCCGCTACAAGGCCCGTTCCCTGACGAAGAAGCACGGCGTGGAGCTGCTCGGCGCCACTACCGCACTGCTGGCCGACCATCAGGCGCGGCTGGCCGCTCAGGACACGTACGGTGTGCTCGTCTGCCTTCAGGCACTGGACGCCGGTGGCAAGGACGGAACGATCCGTCATGTCATGAGCGGGGTCAATCCGCAGGGCGTCAAGGTGAGCAGCTTCAAGGTGCCGTCCGCCGAGGAACTCGGCCACGACTACTTGTGGCGGTACGCCCGCCGCTTGCCCGCCCGCGGTGAGATCGGGATCTTCAACCGTTCCCATTACGAGGAAGTCCTCGTGGTGAGGGTGCACCCCGAGAACCTTGATCGCCAGCGGCTGCCTCCGTCGGCGAAGGCCGAGAGTGTCTGGGACCGCCGCTTCCGGGAGATCAACGACTGGGAGCACTACTTGTCCGACAACGGGTTCAAGGTGGTGAAGATCTTCCTGAACGTGTCGAAGGAAGAGCAGCGGAAGCGCTTCCTGAAGCGGATCGACGTGCCGGAGAAGAACTGGAAGTTCTCGGCCTCGGACGTCCGGGAGCGCCGGTACTGGGACGACTATCAGCGAGCGTTCTCCGAGATGCTCTCGGCCACCAGCACACGCTGGGCCCCGTGGTACGTGATACCCGCGGACCGGAAGTGGTTCGCGCGCTTGTGTGCGGGGGCCGTGCTCGTGCACACGCTGATCGACATCGCTCCGCAGTACCCGACGGTCGGTGCCAGGAAGCGAAAGGAACTGCTCGACGTCAGGCGCCAACTGGAGGACGAGTGGTCACCGTCGCTCTCGTCGGGCCGGCCATCACCGTCGGTCTCCTCCTGATCGAACCGGGTACGTCGCACTTCGGCAGCCCGGCCATCGGCTCCTCGATCGCGTTCACCTCGTGCGCGCTGTGCCTGATCGTGGCGGCGTTCAAGTGCCGCAGTGAGACCCACTCCGCACTGACGCCGGACACGTTCGACAGCAAGCAGACGAACTGGGCCCCCTGGGAGAGCTCGCGCTCGCGGTGCTGGTCACCCAGATGGACGCGTTCCGTCGGATGCCGGGAACCGCCCAGCTCGATCTCCGGCAGTTCGCCTGGGCACTCCTCCCCGCCATCGGGCTGCTGGTGCTCCAGGAACTCGGCAAACTCTCGGCCCGGCGCTCACGCCGCACAAGGTCACCCCGATGAACGCGGCGCGCGGACGGTATCGGCGCATACGTGTTGCCCAGAACCGGCCACGCCGCCACGTCACGGGCCCAGCAGAGAACTCACCCTCTTCACCGCACAGATGGAGACATGACATGACCACTACTTCGGACTCGGCCCGCACGCTCACCGACGAGGAGGCAGCCTCCCTCGACGCCCACTGGCGCGCAGCGAACTACCTCGCGGCCGGGCAGATCTACCTCGTGGCGAATCCGTTGCTGGCAGAGCCTGTGCGCGCCGAGCAGATCAAGCCTCGGCTGCTCGGCCACTGGGGCACTTCCCCCGGCCTGAATCTCGTCTACACCCATCTCAACCGGATCATCAAGAACCGGTCCCAGGAGGTGCTCTGCATCTGGGGCCCCGGGCACGGTGGTCCGGCGGTGCTGGCCAACTCCTGGCTGGAGGGCACCTACACGCAGACGTATCCGGACGTCACCCGGGACGCCGAGGGCATGGCTCTGCTGTTCCGACAGTTCTCCTTCCCCGGCGGCGTGCCCAGCCACGTCGCGCCGCAGACTCCCGGCTCCATTCACGAGGGCGGCGAGCTGGGCTACTCGCTCTCCCACGCCTATGGGGCCGCGCTGGACAACCCGGCCCTGCTGGTCGCCTGTGTGATCGGCGACGGTGAGGCGGAGACCGGCCCGCTGGCCACCTCCTGGCACGGCAACAAGTTCCTCGACCCCGTCCATGACGGGGCGGTGCTCCCCATCCTGCATCTGAACGGCTACAAGATCGCCAACCCCACCGTGCTTGCCCGGCTGCCCGAGGGCGAACTCGACCAGCTGATGCGCGGACTGGGGCACGAACCACTCCACGTCACCGGCGACGACCCCGCAGCCGTGCACCGTGCCATGGCCGCCGCCATGGACACCGCCGTGGACAAGATCCGCGCCATCCAGCAGGCCGCACGCCACGACGGAGAGCGCAGTCGCCCGCGCTGGCCGGTGATCGTGTTGCGCACACCGAAGGGCTGGACCGGACCCGTCGAGGTCGACGGCCTGCCGGTGGAGGGCACATGGCGCGCCCATCAGGTCCCGCTCCCCGCCGTACGGGACAACCCGGAGCACCTCTCGCAGCTGGAAGACTGGCTGCGTTCCTACCGCCCCGAGGAACTCTTCGACCCCACCGGACGTCCCACCGAACAGGTACTGGCCTGTGTACCGGAGGGTGACCGCCGGCTCGGAGCCACCTCCCATGCCAACGGTGGCCGACTGCTGCGCACCCTGCCGGTACCGCCGCTGGAGCAGCACGCGGTCCCCGTCCACAAGCCCGGGACCGTCCGGCACGAACCCACCCGGGTCCTGGGCGGGCTGCTGGAGCGCATCATGTCGGACACCGCGCAGCGCCGGGACTTCCGCCTGTTCGGCCCCGACGAGACTGCCTCCAACCGGCTTCAGGCCGTCTACGGTGCCACCGGCAAGGCCTGGCAGGAGCAGACGCTGCCCACCGACGAGAACCTGGCGCGGGACGGCCGGGTGATGGAAATCCTCTCCGAGCACACCTGCCAGGGCTGGTTGGAGGGGTACCTGCTCACCGGCCGCCACGGCCTGTTCTCGTGCTACGAGGCGTTCGTCCACATCGTCGATTCCATGGTCAACCAGCACATCAAGTGGCTGCACACAGCTCGTCAGTTGCCCTGGCGTGCGCCGATCGCCTCGTTGAACTACCTGCTCACGTCGCATGTGTGGCGCCAGGACCACAACGGCTTCTCGCACCAGGACCCCGGATTCATCGACCACGTTCTCAACAAGAGCCCCGAGGTGGTCCGCGTCTATCTTCCTCCGGACGCGAACACGCTGCTCTCCGTCGCCGAGCACGTGCTGCACAGTCGCGACTACGTCAACGTCGTCGTCGCCGGCAAGCAGCCGTCCTTCGACTGGCTCGACATCGACCAGGCACGTGCCCACTGCGCACGCGGCGCCGGCATCTGGGAATGGGCCGGCACCGAGAACGGTGATCGCGAACCCGACGTCGTTCTGGCCTGTGCCGGTGACGTCCCCACCCAGGAGGTGCTGGCCGCGGCCGACCTGCTCCGGCGCCACCTGCCGGACCTGGTGTTCCGTGTGGTCAACGTCGTGGACCTGACCCGGCTGATGCCCGCCACGGAGCATCCTCACGGCATGCCCGACGCCGAGTTCGACGCGGTCTTCACCACGTCCCGGCCGGTGATCTTCGCCTATCACGGCTACCCGTGGCTGATCCACCGGCTCGCCTACCGCCGGGCCGTCCACCCGCACCTGCACGTACGGGGTTACAAGGAGTCGGGCACCACCACCACGCCGTTCGACATGGTGGTCCGCAACGACCTGGACCGCTACCGACTGGTCATGGACGTCATCGACCGGGTTCCCCACCTCGGCGCCCGGGCCGCAGCGACACGGGAGGCCATGGCGGACGTCCGCAATCGCCACCATGACTGGATCCGCGAGCACGGCGACGACCTGCCCGAGGTCGCCAACTGGGCCTGGTCGTCGTGACGCCTTGAACCGGCTTCCCTCCCCGTTCGAGTCAGCCGTACATGAGCGCGGCACCACCGCGGACACCAACAGATCGGTCTTGCTGGGGAAATGCCGGTAGATGCTGGGGCCCGAAGCGCCGATGTCCTCGGTGCTGACGGAACAACCCGGCCCGCAGTACTCGCAAAAATGCTGTGCCGAGAGCCCGGAGGCGGATTAGAGTCCCGGGCATGTACTTCCTTCAGTTCTACGGCTGACGCGGACAGGCAGGACCCCGTTCCTGCGCTGCATACCCGTGCGCCCCGACACCAGGCATTCCGTCCGGTTCGGTGGCGCACCGGCCAGCCGTGTCCGTTTCGCCGCAGACCTGAAATGAGTGATCTTCCATGTCCCGTCGCCGTGCCCACGTCGCGATGGTCGGTATTCCCGCCGTCAGTCACGTCCTGCCGAGCCTTGAGATCATCCGCGAACTGGTAGCCCGCGATTACCGGGTGACGTACGCCAATGACCCGGCAGTGGCCGACCTGATCGCCGCCACCGGCGCGGAATTCGTCCCGTACGACTCCGTCCTGCCGGTCGCCGACAACAACTGGCCGGACGACCCCATCGCCGCGATGGACCTCTTCCTCGACGACGCCGTTCAAGCTCTCCCTCAGCTACGCGCCGCATACGACCACGACAGCGCGGACCTCTACCTGTACGACATCGGCGCGTACGCCGCGCGCGCCCTGGCCGAGGCACAGGACCGTCCCGTCATGCAGTTGTCACCGACGTTCGTCGCCTGGACGGGCTACGACCAGGACGTCGCGGCGCACGTGTGGGAGCTGCCGGGCGCCGACGCGTACCGGGCGAAGTTTGCACAGTGGCTCACCGATTGCGGGGCGTCCACCACCGATGTGGACACCTTCTCGGGCCGTCCCGCGCACGCCCTGGCCCTGATCCCGCGAGCGATGCAGCCGCACGCGGATCAGGTCGACGACGACACGGTGACGTTCGTCGGCCCCTGTTTCGGCACACGGGCGGCCGATGGCGGCTGGACGCGTCCGGCCGATGCCGAGAACGTGCTGCTGATCTCGTTGGGCTCGGCGTTCACACACCGGCCGGAGTTCTACCGCCAGTGCCTGGCGGCCTATGGGAACCTGCCCGGCTGGCATGTCGTGCTCCAGATCGGGAAGTACACCGACCCCGGTGAACTGGGCACCATCCCTGCCAACGTCGAAGTGCACTCGTGGTTGCCTCAGTTGGCGGTTCTGGAGCAGTCCGACGCGTTCGTCACCCATGCGGGCATGGGCGGCAGCAGTGAAGGGCTGTTCACCGGTGTTCCCATGATCGCCGTCCCGCAGGCCGCCGACCAGTTCATCAACGCCGACAGGCTCGTCGAACTGGGGGTGGCCCGCCGCATCGACACCCCGGACGCCACCGCAGCGAACCTGCGGGCAGCGCTTGCCGAGCTGGTCACCGATGCGGAGACCACCCGGCGCTCGGCGCTGCTGCGAGCCGAAGCACGAGCAGAGGGCGGCACCTCGCGGGCTGCCGACCTGATCGAGAACATGCTGGGCTGATCTCCAACTCACCACGGCGCGTGGGGTGGTGCAGCACCACTCCGGTGTTCTCCACCCCACGCCCGTTCCCCCTCGCCCCGGTCGCAGGCGTCCATTCGGACGTAGTGGAGCGTGCCTCTGCCGGCAGGACCTTCGCAGCGTCGTCGATGACGCCGTGCCCCCATCGGTCTCGCCATCCCCCCCACACGTCGTCATCGCGCCGGCCCCGACACCAAAGTTCCCACCGTGATCGTCAAGGAGCGCGCGGAGGGCCGTTCATCGGTCAGGGTCAGGGTGAGCCCGCGGTTGAGGAAGGCCATCTCCTGGAAACGCCTGGCCAGCGTCTCGAAGGAGTATTCGGTGGTCTCGAAGATGTCGCCGTCTGCCCAGAACGTCAGCGAGGTGCCCGTCCGGGGGGTGGCCTCGTGTCGGGCCAGCGGGACGGCGGGAGCACCGTCCCTGTAGTCCTGCGTCCACCGGTAGCCGTCGGTCCAGATCTCCGCCGACAGCCGTGTCGACAGCGCGTTGACCACCGACAGACCCACACCGTGCAGACCGCCGGAGACCGCGTACCCGCCGCCCCCGAACTTCCCGCCCGCGTGCAGCACGGTCAGCACCACCTCGACGGCCGGCCGCTTCTCCACCGGGTGCATCCCCACCGGGATGCCGCGGCCGTTGTCGACCACCCGCACGCCACCGTCGGCCAGGATCGTCACGTCGATCCGGTCGGCCACCCCCGCGAGTGCCTCGTCCACGGAGTTGTCCACGAGCTCCTGCACCAGGTGATGGAGCCCCCGCTCGCCCGTGGAGCCGATGTACATCCCGGGCCGCTTGCGCACGGCGTCCAGGCCGTCCAGAACAGTGATCGCGTTGGCGTCATACGACGCCGCCCCTACATGGCCGGGCTGCTCGGATCCGGGGGTATCGGTGGCAGTGCGAGTGTCGCAAGTGGTCACAGATGCTCTCTTTCGGGCATGGCAGACCGCGCTCCCGCACCACGGTGCGGGAGCGGCCGGACAGCTGGCGGAGTGCCCCGGCACGCATGTGCGCACGAGGCGGCACTCGACGCGGCCTACGCCGACACGATCGTCACCACCCGCCACGACGACAACGGTCGTGTCACCAGCTCCGTCTCCGCCCCCTGGCTGCAAGCAGACATGCTCGAAGCAGCTGAGCTCTCCGACGGCCAGAACGTCCCGGAGATCGGGTCCGGGGGCTACAACGCCGCCTTGGCTGCCGAACTCGACCAGGACCAGGGCCACGACGATCAGGCTTTCCGCAGCTCCGGGGCCGATGTTCACATCGGGGGCCCCTTCTCCACGAGCCCCTCTTCCTGGGCGGCACGACGGCCGACGGCCATGGAAGTGACGGGTCCGGCAGCCGCCGAGAGCAAGGCGATGAACAGGAGCTTGACGGCGGTGCGGCCCGCTCCCGTTTCGAGAGCCAGTGCCAAGGCGATCAGCGGAAGGCCCACGCTCGGAGTGCGGCGTCGCCCGCGCCGGCGAGCAGTGGGACCGCGGGCGCAACGTGCTGACTGTGCTTGCTGCCGCGGGCACCGGTCCCGAGCATGTCGCCAAACTCAACATCTGCCTCGTCAACGGGGCCGACGCACAGGTGGGATACGCGGCGTCGCGATCAGCGTGGGGCAATCACCGCACAGCCATCACGGTTGTTTCCACCGCAGGACACGCTCGCCCAGGCGCGCTCGTGGAGATCGACGCAGTAGCGATCATTCCTGAATAGGACGAACCTACGGATCGAGACTGCAAAGGCGTAACTCGCCGCGTGGCCGATGACAGCGCCGTAGCACGATGGGCAGACGGGACGTGTCCGGCCCTGACGTGCGGCCAGAACAGCTCCTCCGCGGTTGAGCAGCGGCCTGTACGGGTCGGCGATGCTGAGCCGTACAGGCCGCCGCCGTCTTCCCAGGCCAACAGTCGCCGCCTCACTCAAAAGCGGGTCGCACCCCCTTCTGCCGCATTGCGCGAAGATCCGGGGTCATGACGGACCCTCAGCCGCCTTCGCCGTCCGAGGCGGACGACATCGAGCGCCACCCCTGCCCGCGGTGCGCGGCCGAGCCCGGTTCACCATGCCGCTCGCGCGGCGGGGCTGTCGCCGGCAGCTACCACACCGGCCGCTTCACCAAGGTGCCCCGGCTCGCGAAGCTGCTGCGGGTGCCGACCCCGGCCGACCGGGGCCCGGGGCAGTCGTGGCGCCCCGGCACCCCGCCCCCGGCGCTCTCACCGCTGCTGACCATCGTGCAGGAGCTCGTCGAACAAGGCGCGGTAGTGGACCATCGCACCCCGTAGTTCTTCCGTGGTGGCCTGATGCCTACTGCTGCGGACATCGACGTCGTGGGCGACGCGGTAGTGCTCCAGGGTGCGGCCATGTTCAACCGACAGGTCGCTGACCTGTTGTTCGAATCCCTTGGTCGGGTAGCCGCGCTCGCTCATGAGCGCGGTCACGAGCCGGTCGGCTTCGTGGACCGCGTCGTCCGGCTGGTCGACAAACCGCCCTTGCGCTCGGCTCCAGCCCTCGGCGTACTTGTCCCGCTCCGTCGCCGACAGTGGCGTGATCTCCAGTGCGTCGTGGCGTTGTTCGCGCTCACGCAACTCGCGTTCGCCCGCCCGGCGGCTCTCTTTGTCCTCCACGGCCCGCTCGTACTCCGGGCCGAACCGCTCTTTGAGGTGACGTCGGCGTACGACCGTCCACGCCACCAGTGCGCACAGCAACAACACGATCACGATGATCGCTATGAGGGTCCCAGTCGACATAATTCCTCGCTTGCATCGCCGAAAAACAAAGAACGGGCAGAGCTGTTCCCGCCCGTCTTCCCCGGCTTCTTCCTTCTTCTACCGCCTCCCCGGCTGACGGACGAGTGGCTCCACCGCTCTACCAGTAGTGCCTTCGACCAGCGACTGCGTGCCCCAGCGATCCCAAGACCCACAGGACAGCCCCGAGCACCACGAGAACGATCCCGATCGTCCACAGTATGGAGATACTGGTCACGAACCCGACGACAAGCAAAATAATCCCGAGAACGATCACAATGCGCTCCGATCTCGCATAGGACTTCCCTTCTCACTGTGATCCCTGCGCGCCGCAAGAGCAACTGTTCATAAAATTGGCGGGCCACTTGGAAACGGTCCTCACGTGGCCGGCTCTCCCGAACGCCTGGCCGGCTCTCCCGATGACCGCCTGCCGGAATGACCGCCTGTCGGAAGAGCCGGAACCGAGAGTGCACCAGGGTTCCACCCCGAGCGATACGCACACGGCACTGACCGTCACTGCGCTCGCCGTCAGCACCCAGGGTCAGCCCAGCGAAGGACAATTACCTCCTCGGGGTATAGCGCGTTCACCGGTCGCAGCGTTTCTCGCGGGGCGGTGGGCGTTACTGAGCCAGCAGGACTTTCGTACGTGATTGCGAGACTGCACCCAGCCTTGTACGGAGCCGTGCGAGGTAGATCGAGATGCGGTCAGCCCAGGCCGTATATCATGTAATGGCGTCTTGTGAATGTGGCGCGGGCAGCATGTCGTCTCCGAATTCCGGAGAGGGAACATGGCCGTAGGCGAAGAGGACGAGACAGAGCGTGTCCGGCGTCCGTCCAGCAAGAAGCCCGTCAAGAAGACCAGCAGGAAAACCAGCACTGGACGGGCCGGCAGCCGAACGAGCGAAACGGAGCGCGCGTCCCGCCGGGTCTCGGCCCCGCGGGCCATGCGGTACGCAGCTGAGCAGCTCCAGGAGCTTCTCGGGCGAGCTCCCGAATCCGTCTCGGCGCTGAAACCGACGGAAGACGGCTGGCAGGCGGACGTGGAAGTCTTGGAGCTGGAACGTGTCCCCGGCACGACCAGCGTGATGGCCAGCTACCGGGTGATGCTGGACGAGGAGGGCGAACTGGTGGCGTACGAACGCACCCGGCGCTACACCCGAGGGCAGATCGACCGGGGCTGAGGCCCGGCATCGCACCGCCGCAGCACCGTTCGCCGGACGAACGAGCAGGCCGCGCCGGCAGCCAGACGTGAGCCGCTGAAAGGAGGCACCATGACTGTGGTGCCGCAAGGCGGAGGAACCATTTCCAGGGGCGGCGGAGGAGGGTCCGGGAGCCTTTACGACATCGTCGACCTGATTCTGGACCGCGGCCTGGTTATTGATGTCTTTGTGCGTGTATCGCTGGTGGGTATCGAAATCCTCAAGATCGATGCCCGCATCGTCGTGGCGAGCGTGGACACCTACCTGCGCTTCGCAGAGGCCTGTAACCGCCTCGACCTGGAGGAGGGCCGCAAGGCGCCTTCCCAGCTGACCGACCTGGTCGGCGAGGTGACCGAGGGCGGAGCGCACGGGAAAACCAAGGGAGCCCTGAGCGGCGCCGCTGAAGTGCTGACCGATGCCCTCAAGGGAGGACAGGACGACGAGGACACCGAGCAGTCCGGAAAGAGGCGCAAGGAGCCCGAGGAGAGGCGGGAGCGGCCGAGACGTCGGCCTGCCGCCCGGCGCCGCGAGGAGTGAGTCATGGCCGTATACGTCTACTCCATCGTCCTGACCACCCATCCGCAGCGCCTGGACGGCCTCAACGGGGTGGGGGACCCGCCTGCGACCCTCCGCACGGTGCACACCGAAAAGCTGTCCGCGGTCGTCAGCGACGCCCCCAAGGAGCTACGGCCCAAACGTCGGGATCTCGGCGCACACCAGGCTGTCCAGGAGCAGTTGATGGCCGACGGCACGGTTCTGCCGCTGCAGTTCGGCTTCACCACCACGGACGACGAAGCTGTCCGTACGGTTCTGGAGGACCGCGCGGATGAGTTCAGCGAACGGTTGCGGGCGTTGGAGGGCTGCGTCGAATACCACCTGAAGGCCGCCCAGGACGAGAATGCGATGCTGCGCCAGATCCTTCAGGAGTCCGCTGAGGCGCGCGAGCTCAACGACGCGATCAGAAGTGGCAGCAGTAGCCCGGAACTGCCACTCGCCCTCGGGGAGTTGGTCTCCCAGGAAGTGCAGGCGCGGCAGGATCAACTCGCGGCCGGAGTCCTCGATGCCCTGCGCGGATTCGCGCGGGAGGAACGCTCGTCGCAGGCGACCGGGAACGACTTCCTGAGTGTGTCCTTCCTCGTGGAGCGGGACAACGAGAAGAGCTTCCTCAGCGAGGAGCAGGGTCTCGCCAAGGAGCTGGGCGAGGACTTCGACCTGCGACTGCTCGGTCCGCTGCCCGCCTACAGCTTCGTCTAGGGAGCCCTCATGGGACTGCTGACTCAACTCGCGACCCTTCCGCTGGCGCCGGTGCGCGGCGTGGCCTGGGTCATGGAGCGCGTCGTCGAGGCCGCGGAGAACGAGTACTACGACCCAGAACCCGTCGAGCGGGAACTCGCCGAACTCGAGCGACAGCTCGTGGCGGGAGACATCGACGAGGAAACATTCGACCGGCGCGAGGACGAACTGCTGGACCGGCTGGACGAGATCAGGGCCCATGTCCAGGGCGCCGATACCTGATCGCGGCAGCCGGCGGAACAGTATTGCCCGGCGTTCCCGTTGAAGCGCCGGGATACCAGGGAATCGAGGTGCAGCGGCCGTGACCGAACCCGTCGCCAGGAGGCTGGGCGACCTCCCGTCCAGGTCCGCTCCGTACGGCCAGGGCTCCTCGGCCAATCTCGCCGACATCTTGGAGCGGGTCCTGGACAAAGGCATCGTCATCGCAGGCGATATCCAGATCAACCTCCTGGACATCGAACTGCTCACCATCAAGCTGCGCCTGCTGGTCGCCTCGGTGGACAAGGCGAAGGAAATGGGCATCGACTGGTGGGAGCACGACCCCGCACTGTCCTCCCGCGCCAATGACGGCTACCGGTCACTCGCCGACGAGAACAAGCGGCTGCATGCCGAGATCGCGGCGCTGCGCGAGGACCGTGAGCTGCCACCGACCGAGGACGAGGAGAGCCGTGTTTCGGCTCCCCGCCGCACCTCACGCACCAAACGGGCAGATTCCAGCCCCCGCAGCGAGAGGCGGGACGAGCCATGACCGAGGCCATCGCCTACGCGTACGCCGTCGCACGGGACGCCGACGGATCACTGGAGGAGGTTCTCTCCGGGCTCCCTGGAGTAGCGGATACGCCGGTGCATCTGGTGCGTGCAGGACAAGGCGACGATGTGGTGGTCGCCGTGAGCCCGGTACCCGAGCGGGACTTCCAGGAAGCCGCGCTGCGAGCCCATCTTGAGGACTTGGACTGGCTGGAGTCGGTCGCCCGCGCCCATCACCGTGTGATTGAGGCGCTGGCCGCCCGCACCACCGTCCTGCCACTTCGTCTGGCAACGGTATACCTGGACGACGAGCGGGTACGACTCATGCTCCGTGCCCGCCACGAGGCGTTTGACGGCCGACTGACCGACCTCGCAGCGCAGGTGGAGTGGGGCGTCAAGATCTATGTCGAAGCGGCCGCGGCGACCGAGAGTCCTGCCGACCGACCCACAGATACGGACCTGAGCCCCGGGCGGGCCTACCTCACCCGGCGCAGAGCACAGCGACACGCCCGCGAAGACGCCTATCGGGACGCCGAACGGGCAGCTGAGCGGGTCGAGGCCGCCGCCCGCACCCATGCGGTTGATCGCGTCCAGCACCGGCCGCAGCAAGGCGAACTCGCCCGCAGGCCGGGAGAGAACGTCGTCAACGACGCCTACCTTGTGCCGCTGCAGCATGCCGAAGGTTTCCGCGCCGACGTGATACGGGCCGCCGAAGGACTTCCCGGGGTACGCGTCGAAGTCACCGGGCCGTGGGCCCCGTACTCCTTCGCCACCCCGGCCGAGGCCGAACCACTCAAGAGGGCCGCGCCATGAGGGCGGCGGGCAGCCTGCCGGCCACATCGGAGGAGCCGCTGCCGGAACGACAGATCGCACTGATCGACCTGCTGGACCGGTTGCTGAGCGGAGGCGTGGTCCTCACCGGTGACGTCGTGCTTTCGATAGCCGATATCGACCTCGTACGCATATCGCTGCGCGCGCTGATCGTCTCCATCAGCGAGCAGAATCCCTCCCCGTGGAATGCCATCTCAGCACCCGTAGGAGACGACCATGGCAGGTGAGGACCGCCCTCCCGGCAACCGCCTCGACGAGGTCGCCGACGCCGCCGCCCGCGCCTTCCGCATGCTGCCCGCGGTGCCACAGGACGTCCCGCCCCGGGGCGGGACGGGGGCGCGAAGGCCGGCTCACCGGGTCACCACAGACCCGGACACAGTGGAACGGGACCTGATCAAGCTCGTCCTCACCCTCGTCGAGCTGCTGCGACAGCTCATGGAACGCCAAGCCCTGCAGCGGGTCGACGCAGGAGATCTCACCGAGGAACAGGAGGAGCGCCTGGGAGCAACTCTGATGATTCTGCACAGTCGTATGATTGAACTCTGCGCCCGATACGGCCTTTCCATGGAAGACCTCAATTTGGATCTCGGACCGCTCGGAACTCTGCTGCCACCACCCGAATGACCCCAGGGAGCACGACATGGGCATCGGAAAGAAGACCAAGAACATCGGAAAAATAGCAGAAGGGAAAACAAAGGAAACGGCCGGGAAGGCCGTGGGCAATGAAAGCCTGGAAGGAAAGGGAAGGGCCCAGAAGGCGAAGGGAAAAGTGAAGCAGGTAATTGAGAAGAGCAAGGACACCTTCAGGCACTGAAGGACATGCCGAGGAATTGACAGCCACGACGCAGACCCGCCGCACCCCGGGCAACGGCGGGCCCGCGTCCGGTGCGCTCACTGCCTCGTCCGCGCTCGGGAACACATCGCTGCGCTTTCGGATCCCCTTCGCCGCGTGCCGGATTTCCAGGGACAGCTACTACCGTCCCCTGCGACCCGCCGGTGACGACACGACCTCCCCTCACAAGCTCGTCCACCAGGTGGCTGCACCGCTCCGCCAGGACATGAATGCGGCCGTCCACCGTGGGGCTTGACGGGGCCTCAACTCACCCCTCTTCTTCGTCGCCTTCCTGCTCTTCGTCGCTCTCTTCCCAGTCTCCATCCTCCTCGTCCTCACCCTCGTCCTCCTCCTCGTCCTCCACGTCGTAGTCCTCGGCATCCTCTCGGTCGTAGTCCTCGGCTTCTTCTTCCTCGAGAGCCTCTTCGTGGGTCTGTACGACCTCGCCGTCGCGGATTTCGCCTCGCCAGCCCTCCGGCTCTTCATCGGTGAACGTGACATGGCGCTGGAAGTGTTTGAGGTCCAGCCGAAGTCGCCGTCCCTGAGCGCGCCACAGATTCCCGGTCTTCTCAAAGAACCCCGAAGCGTAGTATTCAACGACCAGAACAATGCGGGTCAATCCGGGCGCCAGTTCATGAAAACTGACTGCACCTCGAGTCGACCCTTTGGCCCCCTCGGACGTCCAGACGATGCGTTCGTCCGGTACCTGCTCCTGAACGGTCGCTTTCCAGCCCCGGGTCGAAGGACCGACCTTGGCCTTCCAATTGCTGGACGTCTCACCGATCCGAGAAACATCCCGTACGCCCTTGGTGAAGCTGCTGAACTTCTCGTACTGCGTCCAGTGGTCGTAGGCCGTACGCAACGGCACACCGACATCGATGACCTCGATGATGTTGGTGACCTTCTTGTCTCCTGACTTGCGCCCCTTTCCGCCGCCGAGGACTTCCTGGGCCTTCCCTACGACCTTGTCCTTGACGTTCTTCGCTGTTCCGGAGAGCACGGCCTTGAGGGGGGAGTCGCCTCCGAGGAGGTTGGCTCCGATCTGGGAGAGTGATCCACCGTTCTCGCCGACGTCGGTGAGCTGGTCCGTCACGTCGATCAGCTTGTCTCCGGCCCTTTCTGCCAGATCCCCCACCCGAGCCCTCAGATAGTCCCCGAGTTCTTCACGAAGTCGATCGAGTCCCGAGTTCGCGTTGTCCTGTTCCGTTTTCGACATGACCTGTTACCTCCGGCGCTCAACGCGTGATGATGCCTTCTTGGTACTTTTCCTGGCAGTCTTCTTCGCAGCGGGAGCAGTCTTCTTCCCTGCGGCAGTCTTCTTCGCGGGGGCCTTCTTGGCTGCGGCCTTACTCTTCGCGGTTCTCTTTGCTGCCGTCTTCTTCGCGGAGGTCTTCTTGGCAGGCGCCGACTTCTTGGCTGCGGGTTTCTTGGCGGGCGCTGTTTTCTTCGCAGCGGTCCTGCCGGAGGCCGCCTTCTTCCTGGTGGCCTTCGTTGCTGCCGGCTTTTGCCCACCTCTCTTCGCGGGGGCTTCCCGCTTGGCCGCTTCACGTCGGCCAGCGGCCGGCTTGACCGACTCACGCTTTCTTGGCGCAGGCTCCTCAGCAGCTCGGGGAGCGCGACGGCGGGGCCGCTCTTCAGGCTCTTCCTCCGGCTCCGCTTCCTCGCCTTCTTCCTCCTCGTACTCCTCTTCGTGCTCCTCTTCCCCCTCGTATTCCTCTTCCGGCCCCGCGCCCTCGTCGCGCGCGTACTCGTCCTCGCTCTCCTCCTCTTCCTCTTCGTCCTCCTCTTCCGGTTCTTCCCCACCGCTCTCGAGCTGGAGTGTTCGCTCACGGAGCGAATCGGCGAGCGTCGTCATCCGACGGTTGAAAGAAGTAGTGACGGCCTCCCGGCCGGCATCCATGACCTCCCCGCGCAGCTGCTCACCCAGTTCCGCAACCTGGGGGATCTCCCCGAGCTTGCGCATCCCTTGAGTCACGAGCTGTCGCGGTTCAAGTCCGAATTGACGTCCGGCGATATAGGACGCCACTGTGAGCGCGAACCGGCCTTTCTTCGTGCGGCCCAGCACATAGCCGCCGGCCAAAGCGGCGGCAAGCAAGATCTTGTTTCCGCTATTCATGTGTACGTCACCTTTTCATCGGTATGCAGCCGATCGGCGTCTGCGCAGGAGGCCGCCACTCACCGGCATTGCTCTTGCCATATCTCCAGAGTGATCGGTGTCCTGGTCTACGCATCCCGAGCGGGCCAACAGGCCCCTTTGGGCACGGCGCAAAGGAGCCTGACCGGCTGTGTGACGGACTGCGTGGACGGCGCACGGCACGTGCCGTAGAGCCACGGGGGTTTGCTGTCTGTGCAGCCCGCCATATGGGTCACAGCCGCCGCTCCGTCGTGGCTGGGGTGAGACGCCGCAGAACTGCCGCCTTGCCCCTGCGCCGGGACCCGCAACGGGACATCGCTTGAGCGTCGCAAAGAGCCCTCCGACTCCGAAGCCCTGGAGAAGTGCTCCGCCTGGCCGCTCGATGCGGAATCGTCGTTGCGAGCGATCCGGATTTCGTGGAACTTATCGGCAATAATGGTGTATACGTAGCATTCGGCTGGGACTACGGCTATGCCCCTGGCGTCCTCCGATCGGGGCCGGAGGACGCCAGGGGCATCTTCGGATAGACCTCGCGAACGTTGATGTGGACGAGGCGGAACGCGAAGCTGGGAGCCAACGCAAGGCCTATGGAGGTCAATGCCGAGGAGGGCGGTGGGCCACGCGGCGTACGCCTCTGGGCCGACCCCGCTGGGCGCTCTTCTGTCAGGTCGCCGCGACTGACCCGGATGACCCCCGCGTGCCCGGACAGCAGTGCGTTCAATCGAGTGGGGAGCACCGCCGCGGCCGACGTGTCGATGGCGGTCGCACGGGCAGCCCCATAGCGGGCGGCGGCGATCGCCACTGCGCCGGTACCGGTCCCCACGTCGAGCACCTCGGCTCCCGGTGACAGATGTTCGAGCCGCAGAGCGGATACCAGCATGGCTGTGTCTTCCTGCGGCGCGTAGACACCCGGAGGCTTGAGGAACTTCACCTGTCTCGTCCGTCTCTGAGAGATCACTCAGGGCGGCCGGCAGAGTCTTCCGCCCAGTCGAGGAAGGTCTGCTGATGGTCACCACCGACCTGGACGAACGTGATCACCATGACGCCCGTCGCGGCGTAGGGACGTACTGCTTGAAGTTCGACGCCGTCACCGCGCGGAATGGAATCCTCGGCGTCGTCATCGAGGGTCTCCTGGAGCCGAGGCCGAGCCGGAACCTCACTGGGAGAGCAGCTGCATCATCGATGCCTTCTGGGCGACCACGGCCGGGTGGTATCGCATGCTGGCGCACGTCACGTACGTCATCCACGGGATCCGCGACGTGGCCTCTGCGGTGACGCCGAGGCTCTGTCGAGCCGATGCCCTCGGCAGGGCTGTGACGGGGGCGCCGTTCCACCAGGGACCCGAGGAGCGAAGGGTCCAGGCGGTTGGCCGAGTACCGTGAGGTGCTGTTCCCGCTGGAGTTCTTCGCGGGTGGACAGCCTCAGCGTTGCCCACACACACCTCGCGTCGGTCGCCAGTCCATCTCATCGAAGCCGATGAGGCGTTCCGGTACACGAGGGGCGGCTCATTGCTCGTCCTCGGTGGTCCCGACCTGGCCGGCGGTCCGTACCGGAAAGAGCGCGGACCAACGAGCCTCCTCCTCCCGCTGCTCCAGGCCCCGTCGCAGCCACGCCTGGACGGACAGGGACACCACGGCGGTGGTGCCGGCGACCGTCAGCAGCGCGACCATGCTCGGATCGACCGGCATGAGCAGCAGAAGCATCGTGAGGGCCGCCGATCCCCACCCGGTCAGCACAGCGGCCGCGGCCAGCCGCCGGGAGCGCGGCCGGTCCTGGCCCGCCCGCAGATCGATATAGGCAGGCAGGTACCAGACGTTGCCGGATGCGAAGAGCACGACGACACCGACCGCCAGAACACCGTGGGACATCGGGCAGCACTCTCCTGAGGGCGGGGCTTGCGGGGGGAGATGGAAGGGTCAGTGCGGTACAGCGGGTTCGAGTTCGAGTGCGGCGATCTCCGGATGGTGCAGATCGAAGGCCGGGGACTCGCTGCGGATACGGGGCAGGGAAGTGAAGTTGTGCCGGGGCGGCGGACAGGACGTGGCCCATTCCAGGGAGCGGCCATAACCCCAGGGATCGTCGACGGTGACCTTCCTGCCGTACTGGCTGGTCTTCCAGACGTTGTAGAAGAAGGGCAGGAACGACAGCCCGAGGAGGAACGAGCCGATGGTGGAAAGGGTATTGAGAGCGGTGAAACCGTCAGCGGCGAGATAGTCCGCGTACCGGCGCGGCATTCCCTCGGCTCCAAGCCAGTGCTGCACGAGGAACGTGAGGTGGAAGCCGACCGTCAGCACCCAGAACGTGATCTCGCCCAGGCGTTCGTCGAGCATCCTGCCGGTGAACTTCGGCCACCAGAAATGGAATCCGGCGAACATCGCGTACACGACCGTGCCGAAGAGCGTGTAGTGGAAGTGGGCGACAACGAAGTACGAGTCGGAGACATGGAAGTCCAGTGGTGGTGAGGCCAGGATCACTCCGGTCAGTCCGCCGAAGACGAAGGTGATCAGAAATCCGGTGGTCCACAGCATCGGCGTCTCGAAGGACAGCGACCCCTTCCACATCGTGCCGATCCAGTTGAAGAACTTCACTCCGGTCGGTACGGCGATCAGGAAGGTCATGAAGGCGAAGAAGGGCAGCAGTACGCCACCGGTCACATACATGTGGTGGGCCCAGACGGTGACGGACAGTCCGGCGATGGCGATCGTCGCGGCGACGAGACCGATATAGCCGAACATCGGCTTCCGGGAGAAGACCGGAATGATTTCGGAAACGATGCCGAAGAACGGCAGAGCCAGTACATAGACCTCGGGGTGGCCGAAGAACCAGAAGAGGTGCTGCCACAGAAGCGTGCCTCCGTTGGCGGGATCGAAGATGTGTGAGCCGAACTTCCGGTCCATCTCCAGCGCGAAGAGCGCCGCGGCCAGGACCGGGAAGACCAGGAGGATGAGTACGGCGGTCAGCAGTACGTTCCAGGTGAAGATCGACATCCGGAACATGGTCATTCCTGGGGCACGCATGCAGATGATGGTGGTGATGAAGTTCACCGCTCCGAGAATGGAACCGAATCCGGAAAGCGCCACGCCCATGATCCACATGTCGGCGCCGACGCCCGGTGAATGCGTGGCGTCGGACAACGGGGCATAGGCGAACCATCCGAAGTCGGCGGCGCCCTGAGGAGTGAGGAACCCCGCGGCGGCGATCAGTGAACCGAAGAGGAACAACCAGTACGCCAGCATGTTCAGCCGCGGGAAAGCCACATCGGGTGCGCCTATCTGAAGCGGCATGAGCCAATTGGCGAATCCTGTGAACAACGGCATCGCGAACAGCAGCAGCATCACCGACCCATGCATGGTGAATGCCTGATTGAACTGCTCGTTGGAAACGATCTGCGTCCCGGGACGGGCGAGTTCGGCGCGCATCACGAGTGCCATCGCGCCGCCGATCAGGAAGAAGACGAACGCGGTGACGAGATAGAGCGTGCCGATCTGCTTGTGGTCGGTCGTCGTCAGCCACGAGACGACGATCCGCCCGCGAGACGAACGGCCCGGCAGATCGGTGCCGGGTTGCATCGCCGGCTCTTTCGTGTCGGCCCGGGTGGCCCGGCGTCCGTTCCTGGTGGAGTGCGCGTCGGCGATGGCGGCTCCGGGGTCGGGGGGCATGGGCCCCTGTGAGGGAGCGGCCTGATTGCCCTGCGATTCCATTGCGTCCACCGGACCGTGTCCTCCAGCTGTTGCGGTTCTTCGAGCGCTCCCCGGCCGCGCGGGGCGGCGGGGAGCGGTCGGAAAGGTCCGGCGGATCACGAGGGGACGGACCGGACCTTCCCGGCCGCACCATGCTGGCCGTGCCCCACGAAGCCCTCCAGGGACCGACAGGTACCTTCCACGGGGCCGACCGGCCCTGCTGCCGATGCGTCAGGCAGCCGACCGGCCTCATCCGAGCCGGTCCCGGAGGCGGCAGTGCACCGCCGGACCCTCGGCCCCGTGGCTGCCGTAGGCTGATCGTCCGTGGACCGGTCCCAGCCCTGCGGTGATCCGGTGAGCAATTTCCCGGCATACGGCACACGGACCCAGAGAGCGGCGCCCCGATGACAGAGACAGCACCTACCGCGCCCGACTCCCCTTTCGGAGTCCCTTCTCCCGGCTCCGCCTCCCCCGCCCCCGATTCGCCCGGAGCCCCCTGCCCCGGTCCGGCGACCTGGCCCGAGCCCAGTCGGCCGGACAGGATGCGCAGTCTGCTGGATGCCGTGATGAGTCTGGGGCGGGGCCTGGAACTGCCCGAGGTGCTCCGCGGGATCGTGGAGGCCGCGGTGACCCTGACCGACGCGGAGTACGGAGCGCTCGGCATTGTCGGGGACGGGCAGAAGCTGCTGGAGTTCCTGCCGGTCGGCATATCGGAGCAGCTCGCCGCCGTGATCGGCCAGACGCCGTGCGGGCGCGGAATCCTCGGTGAGCTGATCCGTCACCCGGAACCGCTGCGGCTCACCGATCTGAGCAGCCATCCGCGCAGCTTCGGATTTCCGCCCCATCATCCCCCGATGCGCACCTTCCTCGGGGTGCCGGTGCGGGTTCGCGACGAGGTGTTCGGCAACCTCTACCTCACCGAGAAGCGCGGCGGGGTGAGCTTCGACGCCGACGACGAGGCGGTGCTGACCACCTTGTCGATCGCGGCCGGGGTCGCCATCGACAACGCCCGCATGTACGACGAGAGCCGTCGCCGGGAGCGGCGTCTGGAAGCACTGGGCGAGATCACTCGCACCCTGCTCTCGGGGACGGACGCCGACGAGGTGCTGCATCTGATCGCCGAGCGGGCGATGGAGGTGGCGGGGGCCGACCGGGCCGCGATTCTGCTGCCGACGCCCCCCGTGCCCCTCTCCGGAGCTTCGGAGACGTCCGGGGCTGAGGAACGTCTCACCGTTGCCGTCGCCCACGGCCGGGACTCCGAACGCGTAACGGGGCTGTCCGTACCCGCGCGGGGATCACTGGCCGGACTCGCCGCCCGTACCGGGACACCGGTGCACTGCGCCGATGTCCGTACCGATCCCCGGGCCCACCCGTTCGGCGCCGGTGCCGAGGACGGTCTGGGTCCGGTGGTGACGGTGCCTTTGCGAGTCGACACGGGGGCAAGGGGCGCACTGCGCCTGGGGCGGCCGGTGGACCGCCCGCCGTTCGACGACACCGAGGTCGCGCTCGTCTCGGGCTTCGCCGACCAGGCGGCCATCGCCCTGGAACTGGCCCGTAGGCGGGACGAGTCCGAGGAACTCGCCGTCATGCACGACCGGGACCGGATCGCCCGCGATCTGCACGATCTGGCGATCCAGCGTCTCTTCGCGACCGGAATGACTCTCCAGAGCACCACGCGTTCCATCGCGGACCGGCCGGACGCGGCCGAGCGGGTCAGCCGGGCGGTGGATGATCTGGACACCACGATCCGGATCATCCGGTCCACCATCTTCGATCTGCGGACAGCCGACGGTTCGGGCCGCGGCGGGCTGCGGCACCGGATGACGGAGACCGCTCGCACGGCGGCACACGCCCTTGGTTTCCGGCCCTCTGTGCGGATCGACGGGCCGGTGGACACCACGGTGCCGGACGAACTGGCCGAACACGTGGTGGCGGTCGCCGCCGAGGCGGTGTCCAATGCCTCTCGCCATGCCCGTGCCACTCGTATCGGCATCGTGCTGTCGGCCGACGAGGCGGTGACCCTGACCGTCACCGACAACGGCATCGGAATCCGGGACGGTGTCACGACCGCGCCCGGGACAGGGGCAGCGGTCGATGCCGACGAACCGGCGACCGGGCGCATCGGAGGGCTGGCCAATATGCGTACGCGAGCAGAGTTGTGCGGCGGCACACTGGCCATCGAACGGCCGGCGGACGGCGGCACCCGGATCATCTGGCGCGTGCCGCTCCACGACTGACCTGAGTGCCGGTCAGCTTCTCGGGACCGGGGGCCACTTCTGGCGGTCCTTGATCCGGCCGACGAGCATCGCGGCCTGGATTCGGCGGCCCACGCCCAGTTTGGCGAGGATCGAGGAGATGCGGTTCTTGACGGTCTTCTCGGCCAGGAAGAGACGTTCCCCGATCTCACGGTTGGTAAGGCCCTCGCCGATGAGATCCAGGATCTGCCTTTCCCTGGGCGTGAGTCCGTCCAGTTCCGACGCCTCCGACGCCTCGGCAGGGGTTCGCTGGGGGCCCCGCAGCCGTGCCATCACTCGGGCGGTCGTCCGTGGATCGAGCATCGAGGTGCCTGCCGCGACCGTCCGTACGGCGGCGACCAGATCGGCTCCGTTGATCTGCTTCAGCACGTACCCCGCAGCGCCCGCCATGATGGCGTCGAACAGCGCCTCGTCATCATCGAACGACGTCAGCATCAGGCAGGCGAGTTCGGGCATCAGGGCACGCAGTTCCCGGCATACCTCGATACCGGCGTGGTCACCACCTTGGTCGTCGCCGAGGCGTACGTCCAGTACGGCGACCTGCGGTCTGCTGGCCGGTACGCGGGCCAGCGCCTCCCGGGCGTCGGACGCCTCGCCGACGACCTCGATGCCGTCCTCGGCTTCCAGCAAATCGCGTACGCCGCGCCGTACGACCTCGTGGTCGTCGAGGATGAAGACGCGTACGGGGGCCGCGGACTGCGACGGGGTCGTGCTCAGTGGGGACTTCGCGGACTCGTTCACATCATGCTCGATCGGTTCGGGGAGAGGGCCGGAACCAGTATGTGCCCGTCCGCGTGCCTGTTCGCGCCGGGGTGCCACCGCATGGCAAACGGTGTGTGAACAGGGCCGAAAGGCCCTGTGACCGGGGCCGGTCAGCGGGCTGGACGCGGTGCCATACTGGCGCCCGCCCAGATCGTCCGGGCGCCACGGACATCTCCCTTTCCCGGCCACCCCACTGCGCTGCACCGAGGAGTCACCGGCCCATGAACACCCCGAGCGAGGACTACCACGCACTGCTCGCACGGCATGACGCGATGCGGCTGCGACGACGCATCCTGGCCCCGTCCGGCAGTCGTCCCGAACCGTGGAGCGCCAAGGCCCCACAGGCGTACGACGGAACGGCCGACCAGCTGCTGATCAGCGACTCCCTACCACTGGTGAGCCCGCTGGAGGAGCTGATCGCCGCGCTGTACCGGCTTCTGTTCGAGCGGCATCCGTATCTACGGTCGTTGTTCCCCGAGTCGATGGCGTTCCAACAGGTCCATCTCGTAGGGATCTTCCGCTATCTGATCGGCAATCTGCACCGTACCGACGAGATGATCGACGTCTTCGGGCAGTTGGGGCGCGACCATCGCAAGCTCGGTGTGCGCCCCGCGCATTTCGAAGCCTTCGAGGCGGCACTGATCGAGGCGCTGCGCATGCGCGCGGGCGCCCGGTGGACCAGTGCGCTGGAGTACGCCTGGCTGCGGATGCTGCGGCTGGCTGTTTCGGCGATGGTCAGGGGCGCGGACGAGGCGATCGCCGAACCGCCCAGCTGGGAGGCGACAGTGACCTCGCACGAACGCCGCACGCCCGAACTCGCGGTGCTGCGGGTACGGCCCCATCAGCCCTACGCCTTCGAGGCCGGGCAGTACGCGTCCTTGGAGTCGCCGCTGCTGGAACAGGCGTGGCGTCCCTACTATCTGGCCCGCGCGCCGCATCCGGACGGTGAGCTGGAGTTCCATGTACGGGCCCGGGGCGCCGGCGGGGTGAGCGATGCGCTGGTGCACGGTACGCGGGAGGGCGGCGCCGTCCGTCTCAGCGCCCCACGCGGCGCGTTGACGCTGCCCGATCACATTCCGTCCGCAGACATTCTGCTGATCGGCTCCGGTACGGGCTGGGCTCCGATGAAGGCGTTGCTCCAGCGGATCGACGCCGACCGGTCCCGTGCGCACCGGGTACGGCTGCTGCTGGGTCTCGCCGCGCCGGAGGAGAGGGCGGCGGCCGAAGAGATGTACGACGCGGCGTATCTGGAGGCGTTCCGGCGCGGACGCCCCTGGCTGACCGTCATCGCGGCTGATGCGACGGATGCTCGCTTCGCGGGTGCCGGGCTGCGGGCCCTGAACGGAATACTGACCCCGCATCCTGGGGGCGCCGCCCGGCAGCACGCCTTTCTGGCCCTGGCCCCCGAGGGCTCCACGACCGGGCCGGCGCGGGCCGTCTCCGCGCGGCTGGTCGCCGCCGGAGTACCGGCCGCGCACATCCATCACGAGACCACCGGCATCGTCGCGGTCACAGAAACGTCTGCCAGTACGACCAGAACCGGGTTGCTATCAGCATGACGATGGCCAGGCACCAGGTCACCGGCACCACGAGGGGGAACTCCAGCACCGCCGCGACCAGGGCGCGTGGGGCGGGCAGGACGCCATGACGCAGATTGTGCACCGTGGTGTGCCAGAACATGAGGATGGTGACCACCCACACGAGCACGCACCACAGGCAGAGGGCGCCTATGTCGTACAACGCCTGCGTCATCAGCCACATGCAGAAGCCGACGCCGAACAGCGTGCCGAGGTTCAGCCCCAACCAGTACCAGCGCCGATAGCGTGCGCCTGCAAGCAGGCCCGCGCCGGTCCCCATCACCACCCCGAAGGCGACCAGCCCGATGAGCGGGTTGGGAAAGCCGAACACCGACGCCTGCTCGCTGCGCATCACATTCGTGCAGGACACCACGGGGCTCAGCGAGCAGGCGGGCACGAAAGCGGGGTCGGCGAGCAGTTCGAACTTGTCGATCGTGATGACGAACGAGCCGAGCAGCCCGAGCGCGGCGGTGACAACCAACAGCCACGCGAACCCCCGCCTCGCCCCGGCGCACTCCCGGTCGTAGCGCTTCCCGGACGCACTGGCGCAGGCCCGGTCGTCGGCCTCGGGTCCTTCCGCCACCCTCCCCGCTCCACGCTCCGACAGTTTCATGTCCGCCCCCGTACGGAACCGTCCGGCCAGACGACCTCCACCCGGATTCCTCGCGCACGCGCGAAGGCAACCAGATGTGCGGTGGCGTCCCGGCCGTCCGACGGCGATCCGTCCCACACGGCGAGCACGGTCCGGCACGCCTCCACCAGACGTTCATCGGCGCTGACACACGCGTTGCGGTCGGCCGGATCGAAAGCCAGCAGCCGTACGTGTTCGGCCAGGACCAGCAGTTCGCCTGCGGCCGACCGGTCCCGCTCGGGCAGCACGGCGGGAACAGCACCCTGGACCGGCAGCAGCACTGTCAGCTTCCGCCCGGTCTCCCGGGCGGCCCGCCCGAACACCAGCGGCAGCCCCGCCCCGACCCGCACCAAGGCGGTCGCACCTACTGCCAAGCGGTCCAGCCACGCTCTCAGTTCAGCTTCCACCAGTTCCAGGGTTCTGTTGCCGAGGTCTCTGTGCCCGACTACTGCGATCACCACGTTTTCCTCCTGCGCGCACCCGCACCGTCCGAACGCTCCCGCATGCCACGCCACGGCCCGGCCCAGAAGCCGATACTTGACCGGCTCGCAGCATGCGATGTACCGCAGTGAACCCATCGGAGGTCCGACGCCGCTAGGGCCGTTCGGCCCTGAGGCCGTTCGGCCCTGGCGTGGGGACGGCGCCACACGATGTACTCGTGCGGCAGGTGAGCAGACCAGGAGACGAGGCAGCCCCATGAGCCACTCATGCCATCAATCGCCGCAGCCGTCCGTGCGCACGGCTGTGACCACACCATCGGAGGCGGCACCGTTTTCGGGTTCGGCGGCCACCGTGCCGCGCCGCACGGTCGAGTTGACAGATACTCAGGCTCTGAGCCTGCTCGGCAGGGCGTCGCTCGGGCGGATCGTCTTCACCCAGCGCGCGCTGCCCGCCATCCGACCGGTGAACCATCTGCTGGACCGCGGTCAGATCGTCATCCTGACCCATCAGGACTCGGATCTGTTCGCCCAGGCCCGCGACCATGGCGATCGGGGAGTCGTGGTCGCCTACCAGGCCGACGACATCGATCCGCTGACCCATCTGGGCTGGAGTGTCGTGGCCACGGGGTACTGCCGCCCGGTCGCCGATCCGGACGCGCTGACGCGCTACCGGCGGCTGCTCCGGCCCTGGTCGGGCCCGGTGATGAACTGTGCGGTACGCATCCGTCCACATCTGGTCACCGGAATCCGGCTGTCCGTCTGACACTGTACTTAAAGAGCGTTCTTGGTCGCGCAACGGGCGCAGGCCGCCGGGCGAGCTGGAACGAGTATCGGCCGGGACCGGGCCGTGACGTTCGGTCGAGCGGCTCGGGGCGCGGGACCACGGACGTCATGGACACCGGGCCATCTCCTGTGGGAGTAGGTGGCCGACACCTGGGCGTTGCGGTGACCGAGGATCGTCATGATGGTCTGGATCTGCGCTCCGCCCTCGGCGAGCTGGGTTCCCACGGTGCGGCTTGTGTCCGAGGTGGCCGTGTGCGGACGACGCCGTGTTGTCATTGGCCTGCACTGTTGCGGATACGGCTTTGGCAATGCTGTTGCTCGTGGGTGTTGCATTTCGATGGCATCAACGTGATTTAGACCCCCCGGTTCTGAGTGATGGCACCAACTACGGTGCGCCGTGCCCCCGAGGCCGGCTGTGGTCGGCCTCGGGGGGATCCGCCGGACAGTGCACGAGGGGTGGCCGCCCGCGTCGCGGGCGGCCTGCTGCCAGGCAGCACGCTCGTCGCGGCGCCACAGCCCGTGATCCAGGACGACATCGTTGCCCGGCCTCCAGTTCCTTGCGGTCGATGCCGGGCGGGCACCGGCCGCGTGGACGATCGGGCACCCTGGCCTCGATCCGCCGCTGGCTCAGGAACCATCTGAGGCTCCGGCCTCAGACGCGATCGATGACCTCTTGGAATCCGGCACTCGTCGGGCACCGGATCTCGACGCTTCGGCACCGAGCACCCGCTGGACACCATCGCCGACTCCCGGTCACTGGCGACCTACGTCGGCGAGCAGACCCGCCGACACGGCTTGCGGCGCATCGCCGTGCGCGATCCGACCCCGGTCCACCCGCACTCACTGGTGTGCCACCGCGACAACCTGCACCCGGCACTTGCTGCGCTCCGCGACCACCTCTCCTCCGGGCGGTGCGAACATCCCGACGCCGAGACCTGGAAACCGGCATGGGCATAGTGGTCAGGACCAACGCGTGACCCAGCGCCGGCCACGAGCCGAGAGGACGCCCGGCCTCCGGCAACGTCAGCCGGCTTGCTCCGCGAAGGCCGCGAACCGGAAGCCGCGTCAGGCGGCCGCCGGGCCACACCGCTCCCCGGCAGTGGATCGCACGCCCGACTTCAGGGGTCGGTGGATAGAGGCACCACACTCCATGTCAGACGTAGCCAGTGATCTTGCATGCAGCCTTCCACCCGGCCGCCTCGAAGCGGCAGTCCGACAAGATCGCCTGCTACGTCGATCGTCGTGGCCGCCACCGCCCCCGAACCGAAGCTCCGCTGCACGGCCGGCTCTCGCGGCTCTCGGGCCCTGCTCGTCAGCTCACTACACCGCCCGGTGCTGGCGCACCAGGCAGGAGCGCTTGGCGTCGAACGTCCAGCCGGGCACGAGGTACTGCATCGCGGCCGCGTCGTCCCTCGCCCCCAGCGCCTCTTTCCGGTAAAGCTCGTGGGCCGCGAGGAGGCGGCCCATGTCGAGTTCGACCCCCAGGCCGGGGGTGTCGGGGACGGCGATCTCACCGTCGACGATCCGTGGCGGGGTGACGGTGAGCCGCTCCAGGCCCTCCTGCCAGATCCAGTGCGTGTCCAGGGCGTTGTACTCACCCGGGGCCGCGGCGCCGCAGTGCGTGATCATGGCGAGTGAGATGTCGAAGTGGTTGTTGGAGTGACAGCCCCAGGTCAGGCCCATTGCGTTGCACAACTGGGCCACGCGTACCGAGCCCTGCATCGTCCAGAAGTGCGGGTCGGCCAGCGGGATGGACACCGCCTGCAGGGCCAGTGCATGGGTCAGCTGCCGCCAGTCGGTGGCGATCATGTTGGTTGCCGTCGGGAGGCCCGTGGCGCGGCGGAACTCGGCGAGGACCTCGCGCCCCGAGTAGCCGCCCTCCGCCCCGCAGGGGTCCTCGGCGTAGGTGAGCGTGCCCACCAGCGGTGAACACAGCTCGACGGCCTCGCGCAGGGACCACGCGCCGTTCGGGTCCAGGGTGATCCGGGCCGCGGGGAAACGGTCCTTGAGCGCGCGTACGGCCTCGACCTCCTCTGTACCCGTCAGGACTCCGCCCTTGAGCTTGAAGTCCCGGAAGCCGTACAGGCCGTAGGCCGCCTCGGCCTGGCGGACGATCGCCTCGGACGTGAGGGCCTCCTCGTGCCGGATGCGGTACCAGTCGACGTGCGAGTCGCGTTCCCGGACGTACTCCAGGTCCGTGCGGTCGGGGTCGCCGACGTAGAAGAGATAGCCCAACACCCTTACGGAATCCCGTTGCTGACCATCACCCAGCAGAGCCGCGACCGGTACGCCGAGGTGCTGGCCGAGCAGGTCGAGCAGCGCCGACTCGACGGCCGTAACGGCGTGCACGGTGGTCCGCAGGTCGAAGGTCTGGGCACCTCGTCCGCCCGAGTCGCGGTCGGCGAACCGGCTTCCGATCTTGCGCAGGACGCTCTTGTAGTCGCCCACCTTCGCGCCGACGACCAGTGCCCCGGCATCCCGCAGCGTCTGGGTGATCTTCTCGCCGCCGGGCACCTCCCCCAGTCCCGTACGGCCGTCGGAGTCCGTGAGGACGACGATGTTGCGGGTGAAGAAGGGGCCGTGGGCACCGGAAAGGTTCAGCTCCATGCAGTCGCGGCCGGCGACGGGATAGACGGCGAAGTGGGTGATGGTCGGCTGGCTCATGCTTGTCGGTTTCCTTGGATACGAGGGTGGAGGCGGCGTTGTGATCAGGTGCTTCAGAGGCTGAGGACGTCGAGGACCCATTCGCCGGCCAGGACGCCGCCCAGGCCGAGGACCGCGAGCACCGTCGTATAGGTGGTGCGGACCTTGATCGCCTGGACGACCGAGAGGTTGAAGTACTCCTTGAACAGCCAGAATCCCGGGTCGTTGACGTGGGAGAAGGCGATCGACCCGCACGAGACGGCGAGCACCATCATCTCGGGGTGGGTCCCGCTGCCCGCCAGGAGCGGCAGCACCACGCCGGAGGCCGTGACGACGGCGACCGTTGCCGAACCGAGCGCGACGCGGAGGATGACAGCGATCAGCCACGCCAGGATGATCGGCGAGACCGACCAGCCCTGCGTGACGTCCTTGATGTAGTCGGAGATCCCGCCCTGGACGAGGACGTTCTTGAAGGCGCCGCCCGCGCCGATGACCAGGAGGATCATCGCCATCGCCTGGGCCGCCGAGGAGCAGGAGGCGCTGACGTCCGCCATGCTGCGGCCGATCCGCGGCCCGAGCGCCCAGGCCGCCAGGACGAGGGTCAGCAGGAGCGCGATCGGTGCCGAGCCGATGAAGGCAACCACGTGCAGGAACGAGTTCTCGCCGGCCGTGACCATGTCGGTCACGGCAGCGCCGGCGATCAGCACCACCGGGAAGAGGGCCACGAACAGCGACCAGCCCATGCCGGGCATCTCCTCGTCGGTGAACTCGCGCTCACTGACCAGGCCATTGGGTACGGAGGGATTCATCGCCCTGACGAACGGCAGGCGCGGCCACACCAGCGCGATGAGCGCACCGGCCGGTATGGCGATGAAGAGGCCGTAGAAGAGGGTGTGGCCGACGGAGGCGTGGAAGGTCGCGGCCACGGCGGTCGGGCCGGGGTGCGGCGGCAGAAAGCTGTGCATCGTGGACAGCGCGATCGACATCGGGAGGCCCACCCACAGCAGGTTCACCCTGGTGACCCTGACCAGCGTGAACGCGATAGGCACGATGATGATGAAGGCGACCTCATAGAACATGGTCACACCGATGAGCATGGACGTGACCACCATGGCCGCCTGGACCCAGCGCGGGCCGAAGGCGTCGAGCAGCCGGCCCGCGATCCGCTGGGCGGCTCCGGAGTCGCCCATGACCCGGCCGACCATGGCGCCGAGCCCGATGGTGAGCATCGTGTCGCCGATCTGCCCCCCGATGCCCTCCGCCAGGACGTCCGGGATGCCGGCCACCGGAATCCCCTGGACCAGCGCGACGCCGACCGCCACGATCAGGAGCGCGGCGAAGCCGTTGAGTTTCAGCCGGGTCATCAGGAACAACAACACCAGAACGCTGATCCCGACTACGAAGAGCGGCATGTCAGTTCTCCTTTGAACTGTCTGATTGTCGAATCGAGTGGTCCCACCGCCGAACTGCGGCGGCTCCTCGCCGGAAGCCGTCGACCGAGGCGGTGGACGGGCGGTCTCAGGCGGTACGTCGGCGAATGGCGCCGACCAGGTTCAGCCCGGCGTCGGGGATCTGCTCCAGGTCGGCGAGGTCGGCCGGGCAGGGGTCGGTGAGCGGGGCGCGTACGGGGCCGACCGGCAGTCCGCGCCGCCGGGCCGCGGCCTTGACCAGGCACACGGCGTAACCCGGGGCCCGGTCGCGCAGTTCGACCAGCGGGATGCAGAAGTCGCACAGCAGCTTGCTCACCGCCGCGTTGTCGCCGTCGCGCAGGGCCGTGAAGCAGGCGTCGGCGATCTCGGGCGCGAACGCGTGGACGGCCGGGACGCCGACGGTGGCGTACGCGCGGGCCTGGATCCCCGCCACCACGGGAAGTCGGCCATCGGCCACGTCGACCGCAGCCTCGACGACCGCGCGGTACTCGTCCTCGTCCAGCGCGCTGAACTCTCCGGTTCCGCAGGCCGGGAACACCGCGCCGGGTGCGGTGGCCACCTGGGCGGTCAGATACGTCCGGTACGAGTCCAGGTCGAGGCTGCCGTCGTCCCGGAAGCTCGTGAGGGGGAAGGACAGCACTCCGCCCGCCATGCCCTCGCGCAGCCGCTGAGCGATGCCTTCGGTTTCCACACTGAACCACTCCCATCCTCATATGCAGATGGCGAATATGTATGCGAACGGAGCTAAGCGGTTGAACGGGAAACGGTCAAGGGGTTCGACAGCACGGATCTACGATGTGGCCATGCCTGGGAACAGCGGGGTCCGTGGAGTGAAGTCGGCGGCCCGTACCGTCGAACTGCTCGAACTGCTCGCCGCACGGGGCGACCGGCCGGCCCGTCTGGACGAACTCGCCGAGGAACTGGCCGTACCGCGCAGCAGCATGTACCAACTGCTGCAGACCCTCGTCGGCTGTGGCTGGGTGCGCTCCGACACGACCGGATCCCTCTACGGCATAGGGATCCGCGCCCTGCACACGGGCACGAGCTACTTGGACAGCGACCCGCACGTGCGCGCGGTCCGCCCCTACCTCGACGAGGCTTCGGACGCGCTCGGCGAGACGATCCATCTGGCCCGGCTCGACGACTCGAACGTCGTCTACCTCGCCACGCGCGAGTCCCACGAGTACCTGCGCACCATCAGCCGCGTCGGCCGCCGGATCCCGGCCCACGCCGGTGCACTCGGCAAGGCGCTGCTCGCCGAGCGCCCCGACGACCGACTCCCGCTCCCCGACGCCCCTTTGGCGGCCCTCACGGAGAACACGCACACCGAACACGCCGCGCTGCTCGCCGACCTGGCCACAGTGCGCGAGCGCGGCTACTCCATCGATCGCGAGGAGACAGTAACTGGCATCGCCGGCTTCGGCTTCGCCCTGCGGTACGACTCACCGGCCACCGATGCCATCAGTTGCTCGGTGCCGGTAGCACGACTCAGCGAGGAGCACGGGGCCCGGATCGTCACGGTCATGCGGGAGACGCGGACGAAGATCGAGAGTGTCCTGTCGCCCGCCTCAGGCGCTCCCGACTGGCGCTGACCCACCGACGCGCCTCCAACCGGTCCTCTCCGGCCAAGCGGTCAGGACGCGGCGGCTCGGCGACGACTTCGAACCCGCCTTCGGCGTGGTGACACTCCCGGAGACGGCCACCGCGACACACCGGGCGCGTTCGCACCTGCCGTCGAGCCCGAAACCGCTGCCTGGGGATGCGGACCTGTTCTACGGAGCGCCGGCACGAGTTCGCGCCGCGCAGCGGAGACTGCAGTGATGAGATCCGCAACGCCACTACGCGGTTCTGGCCCAGCTGGAGACCGAGGCGTCCACTGCTCAGCGACCGGCCGATGTGGAACGGGTCTCCGCCCCGGCCCGGCTCTCAGTAACAGGCAGATCTTTTACCACCTCGGCGTCCGCTTCGGTATCAGGAAGGTAGCCTGCTGGCGAACCCCTCGAACCAGGCCAGCATCTCGGGGTGGGTGACGGCGCCCTCGGCGGTCACATCGGCGGCGCGAGCTCCCTGGATGATGCGCTTGACGGGGACCTCCAGCTTCTTCCCGGTCAAGGTGCGCGGCACGGCGGCTATCGGAACGATGACGTCCGGAACGTGCCGAGGTGAGAGCGTGTGTTTGATCGACGTCGCGATGGTACTCCGAAGTGTGTCGTCGACTGATTCCCCTTCGGCGAGGACGACGAAGAGCGGCATGATGTACCGGCCGTCCGGCAGTTCGGCGCCGATCACCAGACTGTCTGCGATCTGGGGAAGCTGCTCGATGACGGCGTAGATGTCGGCGGACCCCATCCGCACGCCCATACGGTTGAGTGTTGAATCCGAACGCCCCGCCACCACGACCGACAGGTCCGGGTCGACCGTGACCCAATCCCCGTGCCGCCAGACTCCGGGGTATACATCGAAGTAACTCGCCAGATAGCGTTGATTCTCCGGGTCGTTGACGAAGTGCAACGGCATCGAGGGAAGCGGTGCCGTCACCACCAACTCCCCCTGCTCCCCGACAAGCGGCTGTCCGGAGGCATCCCAGGCGGCGATGGCAACACCGAGCGCGGGACACTGGATCCGGCCGGCCCGCACCGGCAGGAGCGGGGAACCCCCCGCGAGGACCGAGCAGATGTCAGTCCCTCCGCAGATGGACTGCAGCCAGGCGTCGGGGGCGAGACGGTCGTAGACCCAGCGCCATGTGCTGTCGGGAAGCGACGAGCCGGTCTGCAGGATGGACCGCAGAGCGCTCAGGTCGATCTCAGCTGCCGGGTGTGCATCCGCTTTCTCTGCGGCGACCAGGTAGGCCGCTCCCACGCCGACCATCGTCGCGCGCGTCTGTTCGGCGACCTTCCAGACGCCATTGACGTCGGAGTACGTGGGGCTGCCGTCGTACAGGACGATCGTGGCACCGTGCAGCAGGCCGCCGACCATGAAGTTCCACACCATCCAGCTGGTGGACGTATGGAAGAAGTAGCGGTCGTCGCTCCGCAGGTCGGCGCCGAGGCCGAGGGCCTTGAGCAGTTCGACGACGATGCCGCCGTGACCCTGCACGATGCCCTTCGACACGCCCGTGGTACCCGATGACCACAAGATCCACAGGGGGTGGTCGAAGGCGACGTCGGCGAAGGTGAGTTCGGCCTGGTTGTCGAGAAGCGTGGACCACGTGTGCTGCTCCAGCCGAGACCGCTGCGACCACGGTGAGGTGGTTGATGACGTGCAGAGGTGGCCGACCGCGATCAGATGCCGGACCGTGGGCAGCCCGTCCACGATCTCAGCGACCGCCGGACGTCGGTCGAATTTCTTCCCCCCGTAGAAGTAGCCGTCCGCGGCCACCAGAACCGTCGGCTGCGCCTGCTGCAGCCGCGCGAGCACGCTGGCCGTACCGAAGTCCGGCGAGCACACGGTCCACACCGCGCCGACAGCGGCACTGGCCAGCAACGCGACCACGGCATGCGACGTGTTCGGGAGGTAACCGGCAACGCGGTCACCAGGCCCCACGCCCATCTCGCGAAGGGATGCGGCGACAGCGGCGACGTCGCGTCCGAGCTGCCGCCACGACGTCTCCACCGGAACGCCGCCTTCGGAGACACTGATCAGGGCCGGGCGCTCGTCGGTGGTACGGGCGAAGCATTGCTCGGCGAAGTTCATCCGCGCTCCCCCGAACCAGGAGGCTCCAGGCATCGACGCGTCGGCCAGCACCTCCTCGTAGCCGCTGACGGCGTCGAGGCCGTAGAACTCCCATACAGCTGCCCAGAAGGAGGGCACGTCGGTGGTGCTCCACCGCCACAGTTCCGGGTAGTCGGAGAAGGACAGTACCCGCGTTTCACTAAGCCAGCGCATGAAGCCTGCGATGTTGGAGCTTTCGGCCGTCGAGCGGCTGGGGGACCACAGCGGGTCGGCATCGGTACTCATCAGCGCCTCCAGGGCGGGGTCGTGCGGGTGGGGACCAATACGCGGAGGCCGGCCGGGGGAAATACCTACGGGACGGACCGGCATGCCTATGGCGATGGGCGCCGGGGGCGCACGGCTCCTCCCTGCCCGGGGCCGGCAGGAGGGAGCGTGGGTAAGGCCGTGGCCGGTCAGGCGGATATGCCGGACGAGGCTTGGCCGAGCTCGCGGACGAGCTCCTCCGCCCGGGGCCATGCGCCGTAGCCGGAGGCAGGGTTGAGGTGTCCGACCGCGCCGAGGTCCACGAGGCGGCTCCCCCATGCCCGGGCGAGATCGGCAACGCGATCGGCAGCGGCCAGGGGGTCGTTCGTACTCGCCGCGACGATACTGGGGAAGGGCAGGGGTGTCCGCGGCGTCGGCGTCCAGCCGTTTTCGCGCAGGGCTTCCAGGGTGGGGTAGCCCTCCGGCAGCGGCGTGTCGAAGTCCGGCGGCGCCGCCAGCAGTGCGCCCTTGACGGGACGCCGGTGTCGTTGCGCCCAGTGCACGGTGGTCATCACCCCGGCACTGTGGGCAACCAGTACGACGGGCCCGGAGATGTCCGTCAGCGCCTTGTCCAGTGCGGCGACCTGGGCGTCGCGGCTCAGCCTGTCCTTCTCCAGCGGGGGAACGGTTCGGGCGTCGGCGATCTTGTTGGCGAGGACGGTCTGCCAGTGGTCCGGCACGTGATCGCGCAGTCCGGGGACGATGACGACCGTCGGCTGTGCACTGAGACTCATGACTGCAACTCCGGGGTCTTGGGCGCCAGGTCGGGGAGCAGCCCCAGGCGGCGCAGGTCATTTTCGTAGGAGAACTTGCCGATGGTGAAGGCCACGCTGCCCGCGAGCGCGACGAGCGGGATCAACTGCAGTGCGCCGAGCAGGCCCAGGTGGTCCGCGAGCATGCCCGTCACCGCGGGCCCGGGGGCCAGCCCGAGCAGGCTGTTGGCCAGAGTGAGGGTGGCGAAGGCCGTCGCCGCGATGGCGGCGGGGGTCAGATTGGCCACCATGGCGGCCGCCGGACCAGCGGTGCCGCCGGCCACCAGGGTCCCGGCCGCGATCAGCACGAGCTGCAGCGGGCCGACCGCCAGGTGGAATCCCGCCATCAGCAGCACGAACGACCCGAGAGCGCAGACGATCGCAACGATCCACTTCCGGGCCGCGGCCTTCCGGCTGACGCGGTCCGCGACGATCCCGCAGAGGATCATGCCGATGCCACTGATCAGCGCGAAGACCCCGGCGGCCAGGCCGGCCTTCGCAGGAGGCATGTCGTAGTACCGGTTGAGGAAACTGGGTATCCACGCGAGCAGGGCCATTGCGATGAACATCTGCAGCCCGCTGCCGATGTAGGCGCAGACCACGGAGACCGAGGAGAACAGCTTCGGCAGCTGGGTCCGGATGGGGGTGCGTTCGCCGGACATGGCGCTGTTACGGATGGACGCCGGGCCCAGCCTCTTCTCGGTGACCACGAGGCCGTAGACCGCGGCCAGGACCAGTCCGAGGATTCCCATGGCGCCGAACGCCCAGCGCCAGCCATGCTCCTGGGCGATCACACCGCCGACCGACACGCCCAGCACGGATCCGAACGCCCCCCCCTGCCATGAAGGCTCCGGAGAGCGTGGCCCGCAAACCGATGGGGAACACGCTGAGGACCACCGCGATGCCGACGCTCCCGTAGGCCGCCTCTCCGACGCCCACCATGAACCGGCCCAGGAACATCTGGCCGTAGCTCGCGGAAATGGCGCAGCCCAGGGTCGCCAGGCTCCACGCCGTCGCGGCGATGACCAAGATCTTGACCCGGCCCCAGCGGTCCGCCAGAAGCGACAGGGGGAAGGTGAGCACACCGACCATCAGGGCCACGATGCCGCTGAGAGAGCCCAACTCGGCGTCGGAGAGCAGCCATTGCGCTTTCAGCAGGGGAAAGACCGCGTTGAGGACCTGTCGCGACATGTAGTCGGACAGCAGAAGCCCAAAACCGAGCGCGAACACCAGCCAGGCATAGCTACGGGATACAGCCGGCGGGGCGGGAGACGTCGCCGGCACCGTTGTGCCGGCAGTGTGCAGTCCCATGGGCATCACCTTTTCGTCTCTGGTCGGGGCTCAGAAAGGTCCGTCGCCGACAATCCCCGCGCGCTCCATCTTGCGGACGGCGGGCCAGTAGTCCTGGACGGCGTAATGCTGGGTGGAGCGGTTGTCCCAGATGGCGACGCTGTTCTTCTGCCAGCGCCAGCGCACCTGGTACTCGGGGACGGCCGCCTGGCTGATCAGGTAGTTCAGGAGACTGCCCGCTCCCGGCGCGTAGTCCTGGCCGAAGCGCACGTTCTCGGGCGTGTGGTAGTTGACGAAGTGCGTGGTGAAGGCGTTGACGAAGAGAATCTGCTCGCCGGTCTCCGGGTGGGCACGCACCACCGGGTGCTCCGGGTCCGGGAAGCGGGCCTTCAGCTGGTGACGTTGCTCCGTCGGCATCACAGCGCCGAAGGTCGCTTCGATGCTGTGCCGCGCACGCAGGCCCGCGATCTGCGTCTTGATGTGCTCCGGCAGCCTGCGGTAGGCCTCAGCCATGTTGACCCAGATCGTGTCACCGCCCACCTCCGGAGTTTCCACGCAGCGCAGCACGGCGCCCATGGGCGGGCACGCGCGCCAGGTCGCGTCGCAGTGCAGCGCGTTCTCGTAGTGCTCGGGTTTGCTGTCCAGATCCTTGTAGATGCGGACCAGCCCTGGGTGGTCGGGGTCGCTGCCGACCACCGGATGGTCCTCCAGCGGGCCGAAGCGCCCGGCGAAGGCGATGTGTTCGGTGCGCGTGATGTCCTGGTCACGCAGGAACAGGACCTTGTACTCCAGCAGCAGCGCCTTGATCTCGGCGAACAGGTCGCCGTCGCGCGCGGCGTCGCCGAGGTTCACACCGGACAGTTCGGCACCGATGGTGCAGGTCAGCGGCTCAACCTTGATCGAGGTACGGAGGACGCCCGGACGCACCAGGGCGGGCGTGTCTTCCTTCGGGCGGGCGGTCTGGGGCATGTGCTCACTCCTGGGGGTGACGTGCGGGGCACGGCGAGCTCAGACGGCGAAGACGGAAGATCCCGTGGTCCGTCCCGCTTCCAGGTCACGATGGGCCTGTACCGCGTCCTGAAGGGCGTAGCGCTGGTTGGTCTTGATCTTGATGCGGCCGGCCGCGACGTGTCCGAACAGCTCCCCGGCCAGGGCTTCCCGCTCCGCCGGCTCGGCGATGTAGTCGGCCAGCGCGGGGCGCGTCACGAACAGCGAGCCGTGGATGGCCAGTTGCATGGCGTCGAGCGGCGGGACTCCGGAGGCTGTGCCGAAACACACCAGCAGGCCGCGGCGTTGCAGCGAGGCCATGGATCCGGCGACGGTGTCCTTGCCGATACTGTCGAAGACGACCGGGACGCCCTTGCCGTCGGTCAGTTCACGCACCCGCTCGGCCACGTTCTCGCGCCGGTAGTAGATGATGTGCTCGCAGCCGTGGGCGCGGGCGACCTCGGCCTTCTCCTCGCTGGAGACCGTGCCGATCACCGTGATGCCGAGCAGCTTCGCCCACTGGGAGACGATCAGACCGACGCCGCCGGCCGCCGCGTGGAGCAGCACGGTATCGCCGGAGTTCAGCGGGTGGATCCGGCGCAGCAGGTACGCCGAGGTGAGTCCGCGCATGGTCATCGCCGCGGCGGTCTCGCAGCCGATCTCGTCCGGCAGTTTGATCAGTGAATCCGCGGGCATGACCCGCTCCGTGCTGTACGCACCCAGCGGACTGCCGGTGTAGGTCACACGGTCGCCCTCGGTGACATGCGACACACCCGCGCCCACGGCCTCGATCACACCCGAAGCCTCCACTCCGAGCCCCGCAGGCAGCGGAGCCGGGTACAGGCCTGTGCGGAAATAGGTGTCGGCGAAGTTGAGTCCGACGGCGACGTGCCGGATCCGTACCTCGCCCGGACCCGGGTCGCCGACGGTGACTTTTTCCCACCGCATGACGTCAGGGCCACCGGTTTCGTGGAATCGAACGGCGTGTACCAAGGCGTGCTCCGTTTGCTCGTGTGCGGGGCGGCGGGACGGGAACCCGGACCGCCGCCCGTGGGGGTCGGGTCAGCTCTTGAGGTCGCGCAGTATGGAACCGCGTTGGCCGGGGCGGCGGTTGGGCACCATGCCGAGCTGGGCCAGGGTCTCGTCGGCGTCCGAGTACACTTCGCCGATCTTGTAGATCTTCTTCGCCTCCTGCCCGGTGGCGATCTCACGCCCGAGCGCATGGGCGATCTTGACCATCTGCTCGACCTGTTCCACGGAGGACATCCGCTCGCCCTTGTGCCGCCACAGGTTGTCCTCGTTGCCCACCCGCACATGCGTGCCGAGGGCGATGCCGATCGCGTTCATCGGCGCCACCGCGCGCATGGATGCCTCGATGGTGAGCACGGCACCGTCCGGGACACGGCGGATGAACTCGATCAGGTCGGCCGGGTGCCGGCCGGCGAAACCGCCGCCGATCGCAACGTAGTTGAGCACCAGCGGCCCGCTGTAGATGCCCTTGCGGATCAGCCGCTCGACGGTCTCCAGCTGAGCCATGTTGGCGAGTTGGAAGTGCGGCTGGATGCCGCTGGCGCGGAGCCGCGTGAGGTGTTCGAGGTAGAAGTCCGGCCCGGCCTCGACGACCATGTCGCGGTAGGCCTTGTACATGGCCGGCTTCGCGATGGAGGTGCCCTCGATGTCCTCGTCGTCGAAGAGCTCGACGATGTTCATCTGGTTGGTGCCGATCGCGATCGTCACCTGGTCCGGCCGGGGGGTGATCTCGGCCAGCATGTGGCGGGTGTCGTAGCTGAGCCACTTGGCGTCGCCGCCCTCGTCCTCGGGGGCGAAGGAGATCGACCCGCCTATCTGCAGGACCATGTCCGGCACGGCCTCACGCAGCCGGGCCATCAGCTCGTTGAACATGGACATGCGCTTGGATCCGTGGCCGTCCAGCTCGCGCACGTGGATGTGCAGCACCGTTGCACCGGCGTTGTAGCAGTCGACCGCCGCCTGCACGTGCTCGTCCATGGTGAGCGGTAGGTCGTCGGCGTCACCGGGCAACCACTCCGGACCGTAGGGCGCGGCCTGGATGACCAGCCTCTCCTGGTTCTCCGGATACAGGGAGTCGTCGAAGAAGTGCATGGTCCATCTCCTTTGTCGGATGGGTCTTCACTCGCCGCACGCATCACTGCCTTCGATGCGAGGCCCGGAGGGCTTGCGAGGAGCGGACGCGGGAATGCAGACGGGGTTCCCGGGCTCGCCGGGGTCTCGGATACGATCAACAGGCCCGGGAGGGATCATTCGGCTGCGGGCAGGGTTTCTGCCCGTCCCCGTGGGACCGGCCGTGTCCCTTGCGGTGAGGCAACGTTAAGGGCGGGCCAGGGCGCGCGCTTGACCGAGGGTGACAGAAGACTTACCGCTTGGGGACATGACTTTCCCTCGCGGCCGTTGTCCCCAGCCCCAGTCAGGGAAGTGCCGAGTTATGGCGTGAACGGCCGTTCCACGCCCCTGTGCAGAAACCTGGGTGGTCACTCCTCGCCGGAAGGCTGCTGCCTGGTCCCGCGGACCCGCCACTCCCTCGGGCTGGAGCCGAACCGCTCGCGGAACCAGCGCGAGAAAGCACTCGGTGCCGAGAATCCCAGGAGTCCGGAGATCTCCGTGAACGAGCGGCGCGGGTTCGCCACGAGTTGCTCCGCGAGCTGGGTTCGTGTGGCGTTGAGAACGGAGGAGAACGTCTCGCCCGAGGCCGCGAGGTGCCGGTGGATCGTCCTCCGGTCGATGCCGAGGCTGTCGGCGACCTGCTCGATCGAACAGCGCCCGGTAGGCAGCAGGACTTCGATCAGCTCACGCACGCGGTCCAGCACGGTGGTGTCCTTCGAGACCGCGATGGACTCGAAATACTGCCGGGCGTAGGTACGCAGCAGCGGATCCGACATGGGGTTGGGAGCCTTGAGATCGCTGGCGTAGAAGACGATCCCGTTGAACTCCCGGTCGAATTCCACTACGGGGCCGAAGAGGCGCCGGTGGGTACCGGGATCCGCCGGCGCGTCGTGCGTGAAGCACACGGACAACGGCTGCCACCGGGCACCGAGAAAGCTGCGGAGGACCCCGTGGAAGGCGCCCACGGCCAGCTCCGTGGCCTGGCGGGCGGCCATGGCCTCACCCAGCTCGAGGCTCACCTTGAGGGTGGCCAGGCCGTTCGCCCCGGAGAGCCGGCTGCGGAGCATCTCGTTGTACATGTGCTCATGGCGGACGAGAAGTTCGAGGGCACTGCGGACATCGGGCTCGTCGCGCAGGACCAGACTGATGGGACCGAGATTGGAGAAGCTGCGTCGCTCGGCGAGGAGCAGGCCGAAGTCTGCGCGCCGTGAGGCCGCCGCCGAGAGTTCCAGCAGCTGCGCGACCGCCGCGCCGGGGATCCATCTGTCCTGGACCGCGAGGCCGACAGGGTCCAGGCCCACGCGCTTCATCAGGGCCCGCGCATCGATGCCGAGCGACTGGCTGACCTCGACATAGTTGTTCAGCGCTGCATTGCGGACAAGAGGCTTCATGGGTGCGCTCCAGGGGGCTCTGTCCCCAAGTGATAAGTGAGATGTCACGTCACGTCAAGCCATGGGCCACGTCGTGACCTAGCGTTGCACCACTGCGGTGGGGTTCTCGGCCTGGATACGGCGTCCCGGCCGATCGGAAATCCAGCGGGGAGCACCATCGCAAACAAATCCAAGTGCTGACCAGCCCTGAAGAGGCGGCACGGAATTTCCTGCGGACCAATGAATTCTGGACAAGGACACGCACCGAATCCGTCAGAAATATTCCACAAGGAAAGGAGAGAGGTCGTACGCAAGATTTCTGTTCCAGCCGGCAATGAGCTGCACACGAGTCCGAAGAGAGACGTACGACCTGAGGGAGGTCACCATGACGAGCGTGATCAACGTGCTGCGTCGGCCCTGCACCGGGCCGGCCGTGTGGGCGGGTCCGGACCTGGCGGACTCCGAGGAATGGGTCCTGCAACTCTCGCCGGCGCAGATCGACGAACTTGAGGCGGCCCTGCGCGCGGTGCGTTCCCGAGGCCTTCCGCTGCTGAGGATGACCGCCGGTGACTTTCCGCTGCCGACCCTGGCGGGCGAACTGGAACGCATCGCCGGCGTACTGGAGAACGGACGCGGATTCGTGCTCATCAAACGCATTCCGGTCGAGCGATACAGCCAGGCGGCGGCGAGCACCATTTTCTGGGGATTGGGCCAGTACCTGGGTGTTCCGGTGTCGCAGAACGCATCGGGCCACATGCTCGGCCACGCCCGGGACACCGGCCGTAGTCCTGCCGACGCGGGAACGCGCGGATATCAGACCAGAGCGAGGTTGCCGTTCCACACCGACGGGTCCGATGCTCTCGGGCTGCTGTGCCTGCGAGCGGCCCGCTCCGGCGCACGGACCGCCGTCGTCAGCTCGGCAGCGGTCTACAACGCCGTCCTGGCACGGCGACCGGATCTGCTCGAGCGGCTGTACCGCACACATTCCCTCGACCTACGGGAGGAGCAAGCCCCTGGCGAGCGCCCGTACGCCGCGGTCCCGCTCGTGTCCTGGAGCGGGGGCAAACTCAGCATGCGCTACAACCGCTGTTACCTCGAATCCGCACAGCGCTTTCCTGACGTTCCCCACCTGGAGCCGACGGACGTGGAGCTGTTCGACCTCGTCGACGCACTGGCAGGGTCACCGGAGCTCCGGCTCGAGGTCGACTTCGAGGTCGGCGACCTCCTGTTCCTCAACAACCATGCGGTTCTTCATTCCCGCACGGAATACGAGGACTTCGCCGAGCCCGAACTGAAGCGCCACGTCCTGCGGCTGTGGCTGGCCGTGCGGCAGGGACGCGCCCTGCCGTCCGACTTCTGGGGAGATCCGCACAGCACCGGCAGCGGCCCCGATCGCGGCGGGGTTGCCCCCCGCGACGTGATCACGACACAGAACTCCGCGAGCCTCGGCGGCTGCCGCCACCAACGGTGACCGCCACCGACCCGGACCGAAGAGGAAACCGAATGAACAACCTCGCCACGCTCCTGGCCGAATCCGCCCGGGCCGACGGCGATCGCGTCGCCGTCCGTCAGGACGAGATCGCCCTCACCTATGCCCAACTCAACGACAAGAGCGCCCGGTTCGCCACACTTTTGCAGACCAGGGGCGTGCGGCCGGGCGATCGCGTCGCGTTGGTCATGCCCAACGTCACCTCTTTTCCGGTCGCGTACTACGGCATCCTCCGCTGCGGTGGCGTGGTGGTACCGATGAATCCGCTGTTGAAGGCCCGTGAAATAGCCTTCACTCTCCGGGATTCCGGATCGCGGATCGTGGTGGCATTCCCGCGGTGCGCGGACGAGGTCGCAAAGGCCGCGGCGGAAGTCGGGGCCGACTGCCTGGTCACCGACTCGACGGCGTTCGACACCGCGGTGCGGGCCACCGAACCGATGCCTCACGTCGCCGACCGGGCGGACTACGACACTGCCGTGATTCTCTACACATCCGGCACGACAGGAACCCCGAAGGGCTCCGAGCTGACCCACCGCAACCTGATGACCAACGCGGCCACCGCGGCCGAGACGCTGCTCCACGTCGGGCCGGGCGACGTACTGTTCGGGGGCCTGCCGCTGTTCCACGCCTTCGGGCAGACCTGCGCTCTCAACACCGCCGTCGCCGCGGGCGCCACTCTGACCTTGCTGCCGCGGTTCGAGCCGGCCAAGGCGCTGGAGATCACGCATCAGGACGGGGCCACCATCTTCCTGGGCGTCCCCACGATGTACACAGCCCTGCTCCGCACCGGGATCCCGGACGGCTACGACCTCTCACGACTGCGCCTGGCCGTTTCCGGCGGTGCTTCCTTGCCGGTCGAGGTACTGCACGACTTCGAACGGACATTCGGCGTCACGGTGCTGGAGGGCTATGGGCTGTCGGAGACTTCGCCCGTCGCGTCGTTCAACCCCCCGGACAGGCCACGCAAGGCCGGCTCGATCGGTCTCCCGATCCGCGGGGTCGAGCTCAAGGTCGTGGCGGACGACGGCACCTCGGTGGGCCCGGGTGAGGTGGGGGAGATCGCGATCCGCGGCGACAACGTGATGAAGGGCTACTGGAATCGTCCGGATGCGACCGCGGATGCCATCCGGGACGGGTGGTTCCACAGCGGCGACCTGGCCCGTGTCGACGAGGACGGCTACTACTTCATCGTCGACCGGAAGAAGGACCTCATCATCCGCGGCGGATACAACGTCTACCCACGTGAGATCGAGGAGGTGCTCTACGAACACCCGGCCGTCGCCGAAGCCGCGGTAGTCGGCGTGCCGCACGAGACCTACGGAGAGGAGATAGCCGCCGTCGTGACCCTCCGGGACGGTGCACAGATCACAGCCGATGAGATACGCGACCATGTCAAACAGCGGGTGGCGGCCTACAAGTATCCGCGGATCGTCACATTCACCGACGCACTCCCCAAGGGAGCAACCGGCAAGATCCTCAAGCGGGAGATCGTCGTCAAGCAGAAGGCTTCCACGGACTGAACCGATCTGGTTCGACGGCGGCAACCGCAGGAAGACGCTGCGTGTACAGCGGCGTGGGCAGCGCGGTGCAGCTTCTGGTCGACGGTCTGTGCGGAACCAGGCTGCGCGAATCGTGCCGGACGCCCGTCAAATCCTCGCTGTTCCAAGCCGGGCGACGGCCGGTTTCGGAGCCGCTGATGGTGCTGTTGGCCGCCACCGCCCGGCGCCGGCCAACGAGCAGACGCCGGGAGCGTTCTGGCGTGGGCTGCGGCTGGTGGCGCTGGACGGCACGTGCTGGAATGCCGCTGACAGTCGAGCCACCCGAGAAGGCCCTGATCCTGACTGACCGGGTCTTCCTCGGCGTGTCGTGGCGGCCGGCGTTCACCGCCCCCACGACACGCCGCGGCGCCCGCGTACAGCGACTGTGGCTTCGACTACCGCCACCTGCGGCGATGGCTCCATGGCCGAGGCCTCGCCCACCGAACGCGCCCTCGGGCGGCGGTGCACCTCGGGGTGGTGCCACGGCGCACGTGACCGCACTGTCAGTTCTGGAGTTCCCCGAGCCAGCGCAGGGCGCTCAGGCTCGGCAGGAAGCAGTACTCGCCGCCGCGGGTGACGACGAACCGCGGCAGTGGGGTGAGGCGCCGTCGCAGCGGCCGCCGGGGAATCGTGAAGCCGGTGACGCCGTCGTGGGATCCGGTAACGGGGTCTTTGGTGTTGCCGGCGCCGAAGAAGACGCCGTCGTTCATCCACTCCGACTGGACGAACTCGAACTGCCGCCCGAGGTGCGCCCCGATAAACGCGAACATCAGGCCGCGGTCGGCCCCGTCGTCCTCCAGGGCTCCCTCGGGCAGCGGCGGACCGTAGACGGCGCCGCGTCTGATCATGCGGTGCAGTCGCACTTCACCCGCCACCGACGCGTCGCGGGGGTTGGCCCGGCGGATGTGGCAGCCGCCGGGCGTGATGAATCCCGCCGGATCGTCCCGCTCGTACAGGAAGGTGTTGCGGCGGTGCCGGTCGGCACCGAGAGCGGGGTCGTCGTGTTGCGGACTGAGCGCGAGGGGGGCTCCGCTGCGCCAGCGTCCCATGATCTTGGCCGCGAGCAGTTCCTCGTCTTCAGGAGAAGTGGCGTTGTCCCGCAGACAGCGCCGGAACGCGGCGACGTCTTGGTGGAGTTTACGGAAGACCGCGTAGCTGCCGTTGCGTCCCAGCACCTCCGGCCGCAGGGTCTGAAGACCGCCGATCTCGTCCCGGTAGCCGAGCACGAACTCCCCCGCCTTCAAAGGCACTTCCAGCCGGTTCGACCCGGCGATGCCGCTTCCTTCGACGGCTGGATGGCTGACGCCGTCGCGGTAGCCGAAATGCTCGGTCTCGGTGGGCAGCGCGTAGCAGTCCTGCCGCCAGATCGCGGTCACACCGGAAAGGTGGTCGTACGCGGGGCGGGCCCGTTCGAGGGCCGCCTCCAACCGTGGGGGGTCGGGCGCGACCGCCGTGAGCACCACATGGACGTCCGGCGTGCCCAGCGGCGCTTCCCAGTTCTCGGGGCTGCTCTCGCCGACATCGCCCAGCGTTTTGGCCCGGGCGGCCATCCCCTGCCGGAACTCCCAGGCGAACGTGTCCAGCGATGCGCTCGGCACACCCAGGGCCTTGAGCCCGTGAAAGGTGACCGCGACACTGACCCAGGTGTCCCCCTGGGGGCTGACCGAGTCGGCGGCGGAGGTCACCACCGCGCTCGCGCGCCGCATCAGCTTCCGGCCGGCCGGCCGGTCATCGACGCGGAACACAAGGTAGGTCGCCGCGTAGGGGGTCGGGCGAGGGCTGAGAACTCCGCGCTGAACATCGTCGAGTTCCAACGCAGTTTGCTCAGACCCACTCACGGTTCGCCTCCCTGCGACACTACTTCGAGACAAGGTTCCGCCAGAAGTTCCGCAGACTCTCGTCACCGCCGAACAGCGAACTGAAGATCGTGGAGTCCGCCAGCAGCACATCGCCGGCCCGCTCACCGCTCGGCGGCATCCACAGGAACATGTTGAACTCGGTGTTGCCTGCCTCGATGAACGGATGCGGCCTGGAGGTGTCGATCGGCTGCCGGGCCAGCACGCGTATGACATCCGGCTCGTCGGTCGTCACGGCGTAATGCGGAAGGTGCTGGTGGAAGTTGAAGTTCGTCACCCCGTCCAGCCACCCTTTCGCGTCCAGGTCCCTCACCGTGGAGAGCGGGGCGATCTTGTTCTTCTCCCGCACCGCGGGTCGCAGTCCGTAACAGTTCTCGACCGGCACCGCGAGGCTCTGCATCAAGCCACGGACGTAGGCGGCGAATCGTTGCTGGCGGGGGACCAAGGGATCGCCGTGGTGGTGGTACTCCACGTCCCGCACGGCCAGATCGTCCGATGCCCCGACGTCGTGGTGAGGCCCCAGGACAAGACAGGCATCCTCCCGGCCGAGGAAAGCACGCAGTGCCTCAACCTCCTCGGGCCGGGCCTCCTGCCCGGTGACCATGTGGTCCAGCCCGAACACGAAGAGAGTGTCGGTGTCGGCCAGTACGCGCTCGTCGAGCGGGTTCCGGAAACCGGCCTGGTCGATGCGCTGATACACCGGGACGGGGTGCCCGGTGACCTCTTCGACGAACTGCTGGAACGGCACCCAGGCCCAGAAGAACAATTCCAGTGAGCCGGCGATGCCCTGCTGGAACTGCAACGGGTCGGACCATTTCGGGTCCTCGTAGGCAGGCCAGGCCACCCGCCGGACCTCGGTCATGGTGGAGAACCGGTTGTCCAGCTCGGACGGATTCCTGCCCGCCTCGGCCGGATAGCTCCACGAGACGTAGATGCTCACCCGTCGCCGGCCCGGGGTGTATTCGCGCGGGACATGGTTCTGGTTGTAGGTGCGCGCGGTCCTGACCTCACTCATCTCGTCTCCGATCCGCAATGGGACAAGCACACGACAGCCCGCTCTCACTGCAGCTGGTCGAGCATCTCCGACAGGGCACCCTTGATCCGCAGAGCCTTCTTGATCTCATCAGCGGACACGTACGGGTACTCCCCGTACTCGATGAAGCTCGGACAGTGGTGTTCGCGCACAAACCTGCCGAACGCCTCGGGGTTGGTCCGCCAGTCCTCGGGAAACCCTTCGAGGTTCTCGAAGGCCGTGTTGACCCCCGCCTTGCCGAAAAGCGCAATGGCGTCCTCGGTGTACTTGTCGAAGTCGGTGTCGAAGATCCCCTGATACATGAAGCGCGTGTCGTCGTCGAAGAGCACCCAGCGCAGGTAGTGCAACTTCAGTGGCGCGAGGAGATGGGGGTCTTCCTCCAAAGCCTCGGCCAGAGTGTGGCCGTACTCACGCATCGCGTCGGCCCGGCCCGGCTTGACCTTCGCGACGATGGTGAACCCGTAGCACGCCGGTGTCTTCGGAAACACGGGACCGTATTTCCCCTGCTCGAGTTGGTCGATCTCGGGGATGACGGCCGCCTGCGGCTTGATCTCCATGTCCGCTCCCTCCCGCCATGTTTCGGCCGGGAACAATCCCTCTGATTGTCCCATGCAGCAGGCCCATCCGCCTCGTGAGCAGCACCGTCGTGATCCCGGCCTCGCGTGCGGGCACGCCGTCGGCAGCTTGGCGGAAGCCCGCCGCAGAAGTGGTCAAGGACAGTTCCAGGCACTTGTCCGTATCGAGACGGAAGGCGCCGTACGGAGAGATGGACCAGGGCCGCCGGCAGGCCGCTGCGGTGCACCACGATTGCGCTCGGCTCACCGCCGGAGTCCGCCATGTCCGGTGGCACCATGGCACGCTCCCGGTCCGACACGACCATCTTCAGCGGCAGCGAGTCGACCAGACGAAGCTCGAGACCCGCCATGGCGGCCGCCCGCACATCCCGCACGACGTCGTGACCGTCGAGACAGCGCTCGGCATTCACGACCCGGAAGCCGACTCCGCGGTCCAGCGCGGAACTCTCCGACAGGTCGGCATCCTCGCGCGGCACCGCGATGGGCGCGCCGACGAGGAAGACAAGCAACTCCCGTACGTTCGTGGCCGGCTCGCCCCTCTGCGCCGGACCCGATCACGACGCTTCCGACAGCTCGGTCCAGCGACATCCACGAAGTGCCGCCTCGGAGTCGGCCGTGGTGTATCGGCTCGCAGTCCATCCGGAGAGGGTAGCCCTGCCACCGGACGCACCTTACGGTTGCCCGGTGCAAGGCGCCGGTCCGGCAGCTCGCACAGCGCCAACCCCTCGTATCGGTTCCCTGTCCTCCGGAGGACACAGTGAGACGAACCCTGTTCCCGGCACTGCTGTCAGGGGCGCTGCTCCTCGGAGCGCTCGGGCCCGCCACGGCGGCTGCTTCCACGAGCGCGCCGCCGCCCATGACCCGGTTACCGGCCGCGGACGACACGGACAGCCTGGCCGATGCGTGGACCGCACCCCTGAGCACTCGCGGTCGGTACGTCGTCGACGCCTCCGGCAACCGCTTCAAGCTCAAGTCCGCGAACTGGCATGGCGCACAGGGGTCCTGGAACGGGTCCGGAGACATCAACGAGCCGGCGAACCATCATGACGGCGAGAAGGCCGACCAGATGCCGCTCGGTCTGGATCGCGCGCCGGTCCAGGCGATCCTCGCCGATTTCCACGAGCTGGGCATCAACAGCATCCGCCTGCCGTTCTCGAACGAAATGTTGCACGATCAGCGGCCGGTCTCCGACGCCTCGGTCGCCGCCAATCCGCAGCTGCGGGACAAGACGCCGCTCCAGGTCTTCGACGCCGTCATCGCCGCCACGACAGCGGAAGGCTTCGCGGTGGTCCTCAACAACCACACCAACACCTCGCGCTTCTGCTGCGGCCTGGACGGCAACGAGCGCTGGAACACGAGTCAGTCCACCGCGCAGTGGGAGAACGACTGGATCACCCTCGCCCGCCGCTACAAGGACAACAAGCGCGTCGTCGGAGCCGACCTCTACAACGAGGTCCGCCGTACCGTCACCGACGACGCCAACTGGAACTGGGGCAACGACCACGACTGGTGGACCGCTTCCCAACGCCTCGGTGACCGGCTCCTGACCGAGGCCAACCCCGACCTGCTGGTGATCGTCGAAGGCATCAACTGGCAGGGCATCCCCCTCGACGGGTTCTCCCACTGGCGCCCCACACTGGAGCCGGTGCGAACCGTGTCGCACACTTTGGTGGCTTCGAACAAGCTCGTGTACGCGGCGCACTTCTACGGGTACACGGGTCCGAACCACACCGGTGCCGACGGGCTCGGCGAGACCCACGATCCGCGCTATCAGGAGCTGTCCCGCGAAGAACTGTTCGCGACGCTGGACCGCCAGGCGCTCTTCGTCACCGGCGAGACCGGCCGTCACTTCACCGCGCCGGTATGGATCAGCGAGTTCGGTATCGGCAGTGACGAGACGAACCCGCAGGCCCGCGCATGGTTCGGCAGCTTCGTGGACTATCTGATCGACCGGGACGCCGACTTCGCCTACTGGCCGCTGGTCGGATGGACCGGACACGGCACCTGGTCGATCCTGAACTACGACGCGCAGGGTCGCCGGTCGGGGATTCCCGGCGGCGGTGACTGGCGCGCGGCCCACTGGAGCCGCCTCGTCGGCGCACCGCAGAAGAGCGGCCCGGTCGCGGTTGCCGATACGTGGGACATGCTCAACCTCGATCACGCGGACGCGGTCCAGTCACTCCGGACACGTGCCCGGGGAGACTGGGATCCGGGAGCCCGTAAAGGAGTGTGCCCCGACGGCCAGCGTCTCACCGGTCTGGCCCACAGCGGTGGTCGGGGTCTGTGCACCGACGCCGGAACTTCCCTGACCGTCCCTGCCAGTGCGCAGTCCACGGTGGTGCGCGACGAACGCAACGTCCAGCAGGGCGACTGGGCCGGTGGCTACACCAAGTACCAGTGCGGAGTAAACCAGTTCATCTCCGGGTACAGCGTCCGAGGCCAGGAGGTGTCGGCGGTCCTGTGCACTCCCGCGGGCCGCACGCTCGGGACGAGTGGTCGGACCGTCTGGTTCGACCGTGGAGACAACCGGCCTGCCGGGGAGCCGGGCGGCGGGTTCGCCCTGGGCAACTTCAAGGGCCAGTGCCGTACCGATGAGTATGTGGCGGGTGTCGCCTTCACCTCCGCCTGGGCCAAGGGGAAGACCCCGGACGCCCTTCTGTGCCGGAAGCTTGACGGCTGACCCTCGCGATCGGGAAGAACCGACGGCGGTCTCCGGACGACCTGCTCGGCCGAGCGCTGCGGTTCCGTGTACGGACGGCTGGGCAGACCGCGGCTGTGTGACGCACGAGCAGCGCGGGTGCGCGTGGCGGGGTCACCCCTCCCTGAAGCGATGGCCTCGCCATTCGGGCGTTCGGGGTGCCCTCGTCGCGAGCCTGGCCGAAGCGGCGGCGGAGGGGGTCGGGCGTCGGCACGGTCGCCGGCAGGACCGGCGCTGGGCGACCTCGTCGAGCCCGGAGCAAATCGCCCGGAGCAAATCGCCCGCAGGCTCCCGGTCGACCGAGCCGGTCCGCCGTGCTGTCCGGGCCGTGTCCGACCGCCTCCGGCATCCCGCCCTGGACCAGACCGGGACGATGCGACGGCGCCGAGAGCGCCGAGCTGACCGGCATGGTCGATCTGGACGGCTGTCCGGCCGGCACCCGCATCATCGTGCGCCGGGAACGGCCGCACCCCACGACCCGAAGGACCCCGGAGAACCCGACCATCGCTCCGGGGCCCACCATGCCCGAACAGAGAAAACACCCCGACCAGCTGACAGTTGACAGTCCGCGACGCCTCAACACGCCAACCGAAACGACGAGGTCGGAGATCAAGTCAGGAACTGTGTGAATTCTTGATCGAGCTCGTGGCTCGATCAGGGCCCGGACGCCCGTCACGCGGACAAGCGCTCCCGCAGATCGCGCAGGGGGTCGTGGGCCGTATGGGGTTCGGCGGACCAGATCCGGGTCGCACGGGTGTCGGGGGTGTAGCTCGGCCAGGACGGATCGAGGTCGCGGACGAACCGCACCCAGGACTCGTGCAGGGCGTCGGCGAGCGGCTGGGGAGGGTGGTCGCCGAGGGCCTCGGGAACGCCGGGAGCGTTCAGGAGGTCGAAGGCGAAGGGCAGGTCCACGCAGTGGTGCGCCAGGCCCTCGAAGGCAGGCGCGGTGGCCTGCCATTCGAACTGATAGAGCCAGGTCGGGCGGCCCGTGCGGGCGCGGGCCTCGGCGATCGCGAGGGCGGGGGCCCGGAACATCTCGTCGGTGAGGGCCGCGCCCAGCTCGGGGGGCTCGATCATGTGGAACTCGTGGGCAGTGAAACCCAGCATCAACGGAATGTCCTCACCGGCCTCGCCGTCGACGAGCGCCTCGTGCACCGGCTCGGGGACGAGTTCGCCGTCCGCGAAGGGGGCGAGGAGCGGCATCGGCATCGCGTCGCTATCAGGACCGGGCTCGCACAACCGGTCCTGAAGGTCGAGGAGTTCGTCGCCGGTGAGGTCGCGCAGGGCGGCGGCGGTGGCCGGGACGCCGGTACGGGAGGTGAACAGTGCCGACACCTTCTCGGCCAAGTCCCTGCCCTGGGGCCGCATGACCGCTCCGGAGACCGAGAGGGCCGCCCGGAAGAGTCCCCGGGCCGCCGGAACCGCGAGCAGGGTCTGGACGGCGCCACCGCCCGCGGACTGTCCGGCGATGGTCACCTTCGCCGGATCGCCGCCGAACGCCGCGATGTTGTCCCTCACCCACTCCAGTGCGGCAATCCAGTCCCGTACCCCCCGGTTGTCCGGGGCATCCTCCAGTTGCAGGTAGCCCTCGATTCCCAGCCGGTAGCCGATGGACACCAGCACCACCCCGTCCCGGTTGAACGCCCTCCCGTCGTACCACGGGCTGGCCGCCGATCCGGCCACGTAGCCGCCCCCGTGGATCCATACGAGGACCGGCAGGCCCGTCTCCGGGTCGGCGGCCGGAGTGAACACATTGAGGTTCAGCACCCCCTCACCCGGGATCGAAGGCTCCGGGATCGTGGTGACCTCGGCGAAGGGACGGCGCTGCGCCGTCGGCCCGTACGCCTTGGCATCCAGCGGCTCCGTCCAGGGGGTCGGCGGCACCGGCGCCGCGAACCGCAGTTCGCCCACCGGGGGCTGCGCGTAGGGAATGCCGAGGAAGCGAAGGGTGCCATCGGTGCGGTGTTCACCCCGCACCGGGCCGTGGCCGGTGCGGACGACGATGTCGGTCATGGGAGGGGCTCCTGTGGTGAGGGGTTCAGTTGCGGGGTGCGTCGTGTTCGACGTAATGGCGGATCTTCCGCAGCGTTTCGGGGTGCGGCTTCCGCACACCGTAGGTGCGGTCGGCCGTCACGGGTGCCACGGCGATCCGGCCGTCGCGCAGGAGAGCGGTCGCGTCGGCGTCCTTCACCGTCTCCGTGCACGGATCGCCGGGCAGTTCCTCGCAGAACCCGAGGGCGATGGCGAAGGAGTCCTCGCCGACCGGTTCGTAGGCGTGCCAGACGGCCCGGCCGTGTCCGATGCTCGTCCAGCGCGGCGGCCCGGCGGGCGTCCCGGCGCTGACGTCGGGGTAGTCGACCTTCAGGGCGAACTGCGGGGTCAGCAAACCGCGTTCCTTCAGGCCGGCGACGAAGCGGGCGCCGAACGCGGCGTTCGCACGGTAGTTGACCCGGGGGAAGGAGGTGTTGCTCGCGTCGCCGGAGGAGGAGAAGGCGATGGCCGGGACGTCCTGGTCGATCGCGGCGACGGCGGCGCCGACGGTCCCGGAGTCGTTGACGCCGGCGGAGATGTTCGGTCCGGAGTTGATGCCGGTGAGGACGAGATCGGGGGCGCCCTTCCAGCCGGCCTTCGCCTTCAGGCCGCCGCGCAGGGCAAGCTTGACGGTGTCGGCCGGGGTGGCGCTCGGGCTGTCCTTCCCGCAGGGGCCCTCGCCGAGGCAGACGCCGAAGACCGCGCCCCTGGCCGCAGCGCCCGCGCAGTCGTCCTCGTATCCGGCAGGCAGTGCGGTGCGACGCTGGGCGGTGACGACGCCGCCGTTGGTGACGGCCGTGCCCTTGCCCGACTGGACCTGCCAGGGGGCCATGACGACGACGTCGGCGCCGGCGGCGCACATCGCCCGACGCAGCTCGTACAGGCCGAGGCCGTCGGAGTTACTCCGCTTGGCGGCCTGCATGGAGTCGTCGTTGGAGAGCAGGACCCGCATCCCGGCGAGGGGGCGCTCACCGAAACCGTGGGCCGGCGTGGGGTCCGGTACCGCGTACGCGGTCACCCCCACGGCGGCGAGCAGCACGGCCCCGGCGGCCGCGCAGGCGAGTCTGCGCGCAGTCGACGTCATCAGTGGCATGGGCGAAGTCCCTTCGATCGGGAGGGGTTTGCCGGGCGGCGCCCGTCAGGTGGCGCCGCCCGGTGTCGCGGCCCCGGTGGGGCCGCAGACCTGGGGAGTGGTGGCTCGACCAGTTGGCCTCAGCAGACCTTCTTGATGGGGATCACCGACGCGGCACCGAGCAGCGTGATCAGCGCGGCGACGACGTACAGCCCGTCGTAGCCGATCGCCCCGACCAGAAGCGCCGCCAGGAGCGGAGCGACGATCTGGGGACCGGCGTTGGCGATGTTGAGCACGCCCATGTCGCGGGCCGCGTCGTCGGCGCTGGGCAGCACCAGGGTGACCAGCGCCGTGTCCACGGCCATATAGCTGCCGAAGGCCAGGCCGGCGAGCACCGTGAAGATGAGCATTCCGGTCCAGTCCGGCGAGACCACGGGCACGGTCATCGCGATCGAGGCGAGAACGCAGGAAACGGCGACGAGCGGCTTGCGGCGGCCGATGCGATCGGAGAGCAGTCCGCCGACGACCGTTGCGAGCAGGGTGCAGCCCGCATCGATCGGGGCGATGAACGCCACGGCCTCGGTCGGGCTGAGTCCTTCGGGGAGGGCGATGTGGTCCTGGAGGATGTAGACCTGGAAGAGCGAGACGGAGAAGAAGCCGAGCATCATCAGGAACCGCCCGATGAAGACCCATCGGAAGTCGGCCGACCTGAGCGTGTCCGCGAAGGCGGCCATCTGCTTCCGCAGCGGCACCGGTTCCCCCGCGGGACGTCTTTTCTCCCGTACGACAGAGGTGAAGAGCACGGCCGCACCCGCGATGACGGCGCCGAACATGAGGTAGCCGAGGGAGATGTCGTCCGGGACGAAGAGGGCGGCGAGCGAGATGCCGACGGCCGAGCCGATGGGGGTGCCGATGCCGACCATCGCCGAGGCCAGGCCCCGGCGTTCGACGGGCACGCGGTCGGGGACGACGGCCGTCAGGCCCGCCTGGTAGATGTTCATCATCGCCTGGACCAGACACCAGCCGACGGTGACGAGCAGGACTGTCCGGGCGGCGCCGAGAAGCGCCAGTGCGCCGAGGGCGGCCAGACCGCCGCCCAGGATCCAGGGGTTGCGCCGCCCCGAGCGGTCGGAGAGGAGCCCCGCGAGGGGGTTGAAGAGGGTCGCGAAGATCGCGGAGACACCGGAGACGAGGCCGAAGTTGGCCACCTTGTCCGCCGGGTCGACGAGTTCGACCTGGATCGGCAGCAGCACGGCGCCGATGCCCATGTAGACCATGTACATCGCGGCGTTCGCCACCGAGAGCATGGGCATCAGCCGTAGCAGGGTCCGGCCGTCGGCCGCGCCGGGGTCGGCCGGTTCCGGTGTCGCCGGTACGGCCGACCGGACTTCGGGTGCGTTCATGTCGGGTCTCCTCCGCCCCGTACCCCGGTGCGGGGCAGGAGCAGATGGTGCGAAGGGAAGAGGGGACGGGGCCGGGGCGCGGCGTCAGCTGTCGAAGCCGAGGCCGAAGCGGTCGAGCGTCCGCAGCCAGAGGTTGCGGTGTCCCTCGTTGCGATCGGCGCGCGCCATGGACCACTTGGTGATGCCGATCCCGGCCGCGCGGACGGGCTCGGGCGGGAAGGGGAGGGGCTTGCGGCGGACGAGTTCCAGCCCGGTCCGCTCGGTGCGCTCGCCCGCCAGGAGGTCGAGCATGACCTCGGCGCCAAAGCGGGTGGCGCCCACTCCGAGGCCGGTGAATCCGGCCGCGTAGGCGACCTTGCCGTGGTGGCTCGTGTCGAAGAACACGCAGAAACGGGTGCTGGTGTCGATGGCGCCGCCCCAGGCGTGGGTGAAGCGGACGCCCTCCAGTTGCGGGAAGGTCGTGAAGAAGTGTCGGGCGAGGGTGGCGAAGGTCGCGGGCCGCCGGTCGTGTTCGGCACGGACCCGGCCGCCGTAGTGGTAGACGGCGTCGTATCCGCCCCACAGGATGCGGTTGTCGGCGGAGAGCCGGACGTAGTGGAACTGGTTGGCGCTGTCCGCGAAGCCCTGACGGCGCGTCCAGCCGACGGCGGAGAGCTGTGCCTCGGTCAGCGGCTCGGTCATCAGCGCGTAGTCGTACACGGGGACGGTGTACGGGCGGTGGCGCCGGAGCAGGGAGGGGTAGGCGTTGGTGGCGAGCGCGACGCGCCGGGCGGTGATCCGGCCGTAGGAGGTACGGACGGCAATCACGGCGCCGTGCTCGTCGAGCGAGGTGGCGGGGGTGTGCTCGTACACCCGGACGCCGGCGTCGAGGCAGGCGCGCTTGAGTCCCCAGGCGAGCCGGGCCGGGTTGACCATGGCGACATCGTCCTTGTTCCACAGGCCGCCGAGGAAGGTCGGGGAGTCGATCTCGGCGCGGACGGTGTCGGCGTCGAGGAGGACCGGCTTGCCGCCGTACCGGGCGGCGGCCTCGGCCTCCTCCGCAAGGCCGTCGAGCTGGTAGGGCTCGGTGGCGACGACGATGGAGCCGGTGCGCTCCCAGTCGCAGTCGATGCCGTGGCGGTCGACAGCGTCTTCCATCGCCTGGAGGTTCTCCCGGCCGAGCCGTTCCAGGAGGCCGATCTCCTCGGGCCAGCGCTGGAGGCCGTTCTGCAGGCCGTGGGTGAGGCTGGACTCGCAGAATCCGCCGTTGCGGCCGGAGGCCGCGCCGCCGGCCTCGTCCGCCTCGACCAGCACCACGTCTGCGGAAGGGTCACGTTCCTTGGCGACGAGGGCGGTCCACAGGCCGGTGTAGCCGCCGCCGACCACGAGCAGGTCGCAGGTGGTGCCGCCGACGAGGGCAGGGGAGGCCTGCGGGCGGCGGGGGTCGTCGAGCCAGAACGGGGTCGGCTCGGCGTCCCGGAGCGAGGTGAGGTGGTCCATGGGGGTTCCTTCGGGTCGCGGAGGAGCCCGGACACACGGACCCTCCGAAGTGCCGCCCATGAGACTCCGCCGCGCACAACAAGGTCAATGGTGTTGACATAAAGCCGCCGGGCTCAGTCGGTCCGCTCCCCCGCCGGCTCCCAACGGTCGAGGATCTCTTCCGCGATCCGGCTCGCCCCGGGCGCGAAGCGCGCCGCCAGCTCACGGAACAGCGCCTCCGCGCGCGCGGCGGGCCACTCCCCGGGCAGGTGCTCGGCCGGCAGGTACGGGTCGCGGCGGACCAGGTCGAGCCAGTCGGTGTGGAGCAGGAGCTGGCGGCCGAGGTCGTCACGCGCCTCGGCCGGTACGGGTCCGTCGCCCCAGCGGGCCAGGAAGATGCGGTAGCCCTCGGCGATCGCGTCGATGTCGAAGGCGGTACGGAGCAGGGGGCCGGCCTCGGTGGGCGCGGCGGCCTCGCCGTGGAACGCCCTGATACGGTCCCCGAGTCCGAGTTCCGCCGCGATGGGCGCGACGTCGACGCGTCCGGGCGCCACCCACAGGCCGCTCTGCAGCGGGCCGAATCCCGCCCAGACGAGCCGGGAGCGCAGGTCGTGGCGCTCACTGCGCCAGGATTCGGGCAGCGAGAAGCCCACCAGGGTCCAGGTGCCGTCCCAGGCCCGGTTGACGGCGCCGGTCCGCTGGATCCGCTCCTCGCCGTCGGCGAGCACCTCGGCCGCTCGGGCGGTGAGCGAGAAGTACATCCTGCGACCGCGCCGGTGCCGTTCCAGCAGGCCGCGGCCGACCATACGCGTGAGCGTCGAGCGGACAGCGTCCTCGCCCACCCCGACGCGCGCGAAGGCGTCGATCACGCTCGCCGAAGGCAGGGCGGTGCCCGTGCCGAGGACGTGGATGCCGAAGAAGCTCAGCATCAGGGACTGGGGGCGGGGCGGGGCGCCGCGGCCGACCGAGGGGTCGGCTTCGGGTTCCGTCATCGGATCGGGGTGGGTCACGGGGACAGCGTAGGCGCGGCATCCGTCCATCCGGATCAATATTCGGCAGTTCATTGACCGTGGATAAGAATGTGCCTAACTTGGGCATCCGCCGGTGCGTGCCTCAGGTCGCGACTCCCGCGCCCCGCACCCGCTTCACGGGAAAGGACCCCCGTTCATGGATCTCTCCGACAAGGTCGCCGTCGTCACCGGCAGCGGCCGCGGGCTCGGGCTCGCCTATGCCCGGTCCCTGGCCGCCGCCGGCGCCGCCGTGGTGATCAACGACGTGGACCCGGACGCGGCCGACGAGGCCGTGCGGCAGATCACCTCGGCCGGCGGCCGCGCCGTCGCCGAGGTGGTGCCGGTCGGCTCCACCGAGGCCGCCGAGGCCCTCGTCGCCCGCGCGGTCGACAGCTACGGCCGGCTCGACGCCATGGTCACCAACGCAGGTGTCCTGCGGGACAGGGTGCTCTGGAAGATGACGGACGAGGACTTCGACACCGTCGTCGAGGTGCACCTGCGCGGGACCTTCACCTGTGTCCGCGCCGCCGTCGAGCGGATGCGGGCCCAGGGCGAGGGCGGCCGGATCGTCGTCGCCGGTTCCCCCGCCGGCCAGCGCGGCAACTTCGGCCAGACCAACTACGCCGCAGCCAAGGCCGGGATCGCCGCCATGGTGCGCACCTGGGCCATGGAACTGGCCAAGGCCGGCATCACCGCCAACGCCGTCATCCCGGTCGCCGCGACCGCGATGACGAAGACCATCCCCGTCTTCGCCCCGCACGTCGAGGCGCTGGAGCAGCAGGACACGGCTTTCCCCGACAGCCTGCGCAAGGGCGAGGGCTTCGGCACGCCCGAGGACGTCGCGGGCCTGGTGACCTTCCTCGCCTCGGACGCCTCCGCCGGGATCACCGGCCAGTGCATCGGCATCGGCGGTGACAAGCTCGCCCTGTGGTCGCACCCGCAGGAGGTCTCGGTGGCGTACGCCGACGGGGGGTGGAGCGCCGACGCCATCGCCGCCGCCTGGCCGGTGACGGTCGGGCGCACCCCCGAGACCTTCGGCATCCCGGCCCCGCAGCTGTGACGGGCCGCACCGGGCCGAACCCGGACGAACTCGTCGCCATCGACGTCCACACCCACGCGGAGGTGTCCGAGAAGGGCGGCGCCTCGCTCTCCGCCGAGCTGGACCGCGCCGCCGGAGCGTACTTCAAGGCGGAGCACCGTCACCCCACTCTGCCGGAGATCGCCGCGTACTACCGGGAGCGCCGGATGGCGTGCGTGGTCTTCACCGTGGACGCGGAATCGGCCACCGGCACCCCGCCGGTACCGAACGAGGAGATCGCCGAGGCCGCCCTCCGGAACCCCGACGTGATCATCCCGTTCGCCGGAGTCGACCCGTACAAGGGAAAGGCGGCGGTCCGTCAGATCCGGCGTCTCGTCGATGAGTTCGGGGTCCGCGGTTTCAAGTTCCACCCGAACATCCAGGCCTTTCACCCCAACGACCGGATGGCGTACCCGCTGTACGAGGCCATCGAGGACGCGGGCGCCATCGCGGTCTTCCACACCGGCCAGACCGGCATCGGCGCCGGTGCCCCCGGCGGCGGGGGCATCCGGCTGAAGTACTCCAACCCCATGGACGTGGACGATGTCGCCGCGGACTTCCCCGGGATGCGGATCGTCCTCGCCCATCCGTCCTTCCCCTGGCAGGACGAGGCGCTCGCGGTGGCCACCCACAAGCCGCAGGTGTACATCGACCTGTCCGGCTGGTCCCCCAAGTACTTCCCGCCCCGCCTGATCCAGTACGCCAACAGCCTGCTGAAGGACAAGGTGCTGTTCGGCTCCGACTATCCGCTGCTCTCGCCGGACCGCTGGCTGGCCGACTTCGCCGACCTCCCGATCAAGGACGAAGTGCGTCCGAAGATCCTCAAGGAGAACGCGGCCGCGCTGCTCGGTCTCACCGAACGCTGAGGGGATTCCATGCGCAACCAGGGCATCGGCTCCTGGCCCGCCCGCCGGAACCGGAAGACGCCCCGGCGCACCGCCCTCCTCCACGAGGGCCGCGCGATCGACTACGCCGAACTCCACGACCGCTGCACCCGCCTCGCCCACGTCCTGCGGGACGCCGGCGTCTGCCGCGGCGACCGGGTCGCCTACCTCGGCCCCAACCACCCCGCGTTTCTGGAGACGCTCTTCGCGACCGGGCTGCTCGGGGCGGTCTTCGTCCCGCTCAACACCCGGCTCGCGGTCCCGGAACTGCTGCACCAGCTCACCGATTCGGGCAGCCGGGTCCTGGTGCACGCCGTTCAGCCGGACGGACGGGTGGCCGACCTGGCGAAGGGAACCGGCGTCACCACCCTCCTCGCCGTGCAGGCGGGGCCCGGGCCGGCGTACGAGGAGTTGCTCGCCGCCGCGGACACGGATCCGCTCGACGAGGAGGTGGGCCACGAGGACGTCTGCCTCATCATGTACACCTCGGGCACCACCGGCCGTTCCAAGGGGGCCGTCCTCACCCACGGCAACATCGTCTGGAACAGCCTCAATGTGCTGGTGGACACCGATCTCGCCGGCGACGAGGTGGCGCTGGTCGCCGCGCCGCTGTTCCACACGGCCGCCCTGAACATGAGCTGTCTGCCCACGCTCCTCAAGGGCGGCACGGTGCTCCTGGAATCCTCCTTCGACGCGGACCGCAGCCTGCGGCTCATCGAACGGCACCGGGTGACCTGCATGTTCGGCGTGCCGACGATGTACGACGCGATGGCCGCCGCGCCGGGATGGGCCGGCGCCGACCTGTCGAGCCTGCGTACCCTGCTGTGCGGTGGTGCCCCGGTGCCGAGCCGCACGGCGCGCGCGTATCTGGACCGGGAGCTGGCCTTCGTCCAGGGGTACGGCATGACGGAGACCGCGCCCGGGGCCCTGGTCCTCGACCGGGCCGACTCGCTCAGCCACGCCGGTTCGGCGGGCGTACCGCACTTCTTCACCGATGTGCGGGTGCTCCGGCCCTCGGGCGAAGAGGCCGCGCCGGGCGAGAAGGGCGAGGTGGTCGTCGCGGGGCCGAACGTCACCCCGGGCTACTGGAACCTGCCGGAGGCGACCGCGGCGGCCTTCCTCGACGGGGGCCGGTTCCGCTCCGGCGACGTGGCCACGGTCGACGCCGACGGCTATGTGCGGCTCGTCGACCGTCTGAAGGACATGATCATCTCGGGCGGAGAGAACATCTACCCGGCCGAGGTCGAGGACGCCCTGCTCGGGCATCCGGACGTCGCCGAGGCCGCCGTCATCGGCGTCCCCGACCCCAAGTGGGGCGAGGTGGGGCGGGCTGTCGTCGTGCCGCACCCCGGAGCCGCCCTCACCGCCGAGGAGCTGATCGCGCATCTGGAGGGCCGGCTCGCCCGCTACAAGATCCCGCGGAGCGTCGTCCTCGTCCCCGAACTCCCCCGCAACGCCGCAGGAAAGCTGCTCAAGCAACCGATCCGGGCGCGCTACGGCACCGGCGCCTGATCGCCCCGCATCACCTCACCGTCAGCACATCACCCTGAATCACCGCACAGGAGTACTGCCATGCCTCTCACCGTTCACGGAATCGACGAGATCAGGAACCAGGCCGGAGCCGACCTCGGCCACAGCGCCTGGGTCGATATCGCGCAAGCACGGGTCGACACCTTCGCCGACGCCACCGACGACCACCAGTGGATCCACGTCGACCCGGAGCGTGCCGCCGCGGGTCCGTTCGGCGGCACCATCGCCCACGGCTATCTGACGCTCTCCCTGCTCATCCCGATGTGGAGCGAGCTGCTCCAGGTCGAGGGCGTGTCCATGGCCGTCAACTACGGTCTCAACAAGGTGCGTTTCCCCTCCCCCGTACGCGTCGGCTCGAAGATCCGCACACATGGCCGCGTGGTGTCCGTCGAGGACGTCAGGGGCGGCGTCGAGGTCGTCGTGGACCTCACCGTGGAGATCGACGGCACCGACAAGCCGGCGTGCGTCGCCCAGGCGGTGTACCGCTTCTACGCCTGACCTACCGGAACGGCAAGGGGGCGGCTGTGTGAAGCAGCCGCTCCCTCAAGCATTCTGATGTGGCGTCAGTAGTTTCCGCGGAAACCGGCATGGTTGTCCGCGGGGGACGCCGAGGCAGCCTCCGGGGCGGCCAGGTACCGCAGGTGCGGAAGGCGCAGCGCGCGGTCGAATTCCGACTCGCGAGGCTCCGGGGCGGTGCCCGAGGCACCGGCCCCTGCACGGTGACGACGTCCGAAGGGCTCGGCGAGGCCGTGACAGCCGCGGCCCGGCGTGGCTACGGGTGGGTGGCGCAGGAGCCGGAGGAGGTGCTGCGCTCGCTCGCGGCGCCGGTCACGGACGGCGACGGGCAGGTGGTCGCAGCGGTCAACGTGGCCCTGCACGCGGGCCGGACCACCCCGGAGGAGAGCCTGGCCATCCTGCTGCCACACCCTCTGGGAGGCCGCCGCCCGGATCAGCGCCGGCCTCGCCGCCGTGGGCCGCTTCTCCCCCGTGGGGCCGACCGGGCTTCCCGGCCCCGGCCGCCGCTCAGTCCCCGTCCGCCGCCGGGCGGAGCGCCGCCACCGCGCCGAGCATCAACTCCAGGGCGAAGGGGTATCCGCTGACGCGCATGTCGGCGGCGAGGAGCGGGAAGGTCGCGGCGATGTTCGGGTGGCTGTCGGCCGACAGCCTGCCGTACACCGCGTGCCAGACCTCCGCGTCCGCGTCCTGGGCCGCCCTCGGAAGAGCGAGCGCGGCGGCGTCCTGGGCGGCGAAGGCGAGCGCCTGATCGACGAAGGCATGGTAGATCCGCACCGCGAGGGCGTCCGGGAAGCCTCCGGAACGCAGGATGCCGAGGATCGTCTCAACGGCCCGGGTCTCATGGGGACGCCCTGTCGTACGGTGCGCCGCGAGGAGGGCGGCCTGCGGGTTGGACCGGTAGGAGGCGTGGATGCGCAGCCCGATCGCGCGGAGGTCGGCCCGCCAGTCGCCGGTGACCGCCCAGCCCTCCTGGGCACGGCCGATGAGCTCGTCGGCGAGGGCGAGCAGCAGCGCGTCGGTGTTGCGGAAGTAGCGGTAGAGGGCGCTGGGATCCGCGCCGAGTGCGGCGCCCAGTCTCCGTACCGAGAGCGCTTCGGCGCCGTGCTGCGCGACCAGACGCAGCGCGGTCTCGATGATCAGCCGTTCCGAGAGGACGGCACCGTGCTTGGTCGGCCTGCGGCGCTGCCGCCTGCCTTCGGGAACCACGCGTTCAGCCATGCCCGGACGTTACGTCAACACCATTGACGTGTAAATGGCCGTCCCGCTTCCATGACACCCACCGACCGTCACCTCACGCTCTGGAGCACCCCATGACCACGGCCGACCTGGTCTTCACCCGCGGCCCCGTTCTCACCATGGATCCGGCCCGCACCCGGGCCACCTCGCTGGCCGTCGTCGGCGAACGGATCGCGGCCGTCGGCCACGACGAGGTGCGCGCACTCGTCGGCCCCCGCACCGAGGTCGTCGACCTCACCGGGAAACTGCTGCTCCCCGGGTTCCAGGACGCCCACATCCACGCCGTCTACGGCGGGACGGAGCTGGCAGAGTGCGATCTGACCGGCACCGTGGGCGTCGCGGAGTACCTGACCCGGATCCGTTCGTACGCGGACGCCCGCCCGGATCACGTGTGGATCACCGGCGGCGGCTGGTCGATGGAGAGCTTCGACGGCGGGCTGCCCACCCGGCAGTTGCTCGACTCCGTCGTCCCGGACCGCCCGGTCCTGCTGTCGAACAGGGACCACCACGGCGCCTGGGCCAACACGTGTGCGCTCGAACTCGCCGGGATCACCGCGGCCACCCCCGATCCCGCCGACGGTCGGATCGAACGGGAACCGGACGGCACCCCCAGCGGCATGCTCCAGGAGGGCGCCACGGCGCTGGTCGCCCGGCTGGTGCCGGCGAGCACCCCCGCGGACCGACTGGCCGGCCTCCTCCGGGCCCAGGAGCTGCTGCACTCCCTCGGCATCACCGGCTGGCAGGACGCGCTGCTCGGTGTGTTCGGCGGCAAACCCGATCCGTCGGACGCCTACGTGACCGCCGCCCGCGACGGCTCGCTCACCGCCCGGGTGACCGGCGCGCTCTGGTGGGACCGGGAGCGGGGGGCCGAGCAGATCGACGAACTGGTGGCACTGCGCGAGAAGTTGAGCCACGGGCGGTTCCGGACGGGCTCGGTGAAGATCATGCAGGACGGCATCGCGGAGAACTTCACCGCCGCCATGACCGCCCCCTACCTCGACGGCTGCGGCTGCGCCACCACCAACAGCGGACTGAGCTTCGTCGACCCCGAGGCGCTGCGCGGATACGTCACGCGCCTCGACGCCCTCGACTTCCAGGTCCACTTCCACGCCCTCGGCGATCGCGCCGTCCGCGAGGCCCTCGACGCCGTCGAGGCCGCGGTGGCCGCCAACGGCCACCGCGGCAACCGCCACCACCTCGCCCACCTCCAGGTCGTCCACCCCGACGATCTCCCCCGCTTCGCCCGCCTCGGCGCCATCGCCAACATCCAGCCACTCTGGGCCGCCCACGAGCCCCAGATGGACGAGCTGACGGTTCCCTTCCTCGGTCCCGAACGCGCCGCCTGGCAGTACCCGTTCGGCGATCTGCTGCGGGCCGGGGCCACCCTGGCCGCCGGCAGCGACTGGCCCGTCAGCAGCCCGGACCCCCTCGAAGGCATCCACGTCGCCGTCAACCGCAAGGACCCCGAGGCCACCGACGACCGGGTCTTCCTGCCTGAACAACGCCTCGACCTCTCCACCGCCCTGGCCGCCTACACGGCCGGCTCCGCCCATGTGAACGGCCTCGACGACGCGGGCAGTCTGCGCCCGGGCCGGCTCGCCGACCTGGTGGTGCTGGACCGGGACATCCTCACATCGCCTCCGGAGGAGATCGCCGAGGCCAGGGTGGAGCGGACCTATGTCGGCGGCAGACTCGTGCACTCCGTCTGAGCCCGCCGCCGCGGGGCTCAGGCAGGGCCCGTCCGCGACGAGGACGCCCGCACTTCGAGCCGGGTCGGCACGAGCACCCCGGCCGACTCCCGCAGGCCGTGCTCCAGGACGGCCACCAGGAGTTCGATGCCGGCCTCCGCGACCTCCCGCGGCCGCAGGCTCAACGTCGTCACGGCCGGCTCGGTGTGCTCAGCCGTCACGTCCTCGCTCGCACAGACGAGGAGCAGATCGCGGGGCACCTCGTAGCCATGGCGGCGTGCTGCCTCCAGGACGAGGGGCGGGCTCGCCTCGGCCACGACGAACAGCGCGTCGGGCCGCTCGCGGCCCTCCTCCGCGTCACCCGCCGGGGCCTCCGCCAAAGCGGTCTCGACAGCGCGTACGACCGGTCCGTTGCCGGCGGCCTCGGCGCGTACGACCCGCTCCGGCAGACCGTGCGCGGTACACCACTCGCGATAGGCGGCGAGCACCCCCGTATGGAACCGGGTGGTGCTGTCGGGCAGGACGAGCACGGGCCGCCGGGCACCCTGCTTCCCGAGGTGGTCCAGGGTCTCGCGCACCGCCGCGCCGGCATCGACGTCCACCCAGTGCGCCCCTGGCCGCCCTTCGACGGAGCGGTCGCTGAACACCGGGATCCTGGCGGCGAGCACATCGTCGACGATCCGGTCGTCGGCGACGGGGTCGGCCACGACCACCGCGTCGAGCGGCAGGTCGGCCCACTCGCTCTGCAGGGAGCCCGCGGGCAGCAGCACCACTGCGTAGCCGCGCTCCAGCGCGGTCGCCGCAGTGGCACCGGTCAGCTTGGCGAAGTAGGGAGACTCCAGGAAGGTCCAGGGGGCGTCGACGAACTCCCCCACCACGTATCCGATCAACCGGGCTCGCCCCGCGCGCAGTTGGCGCGCGGTGGCGTTGGGCCGGTAGCCCATTCCGCGCGCGGTCTCGCGGGCCTTCTCCCGTACGGCGGGAGAGAGCCGTCCGGTGCCGTTGAGCGCCGCCGAGACGGTCGTCTTGGACAGGCCCGCCTCGCGGGCCACGTCGACGAGCCGGACGCGCGGGGTGGGCGGCGAGGGCTGCCCGCCGTGCCGTGAAGCTTCAGTCATGGGGTCGATGCTGCCACCCTCGCGACCTCGGCAAAACCGTTCCCGCAGAGCCTTGTGCGGGAACGTTCCCGCATCAATACTCGCTCCATCCCCCGCACCCGTCACTACACCCGCAAAGGGGTGGGTCTGCATGCGCACGCCCAGAACCATCGCGCTTCTCGCCTGTACCGTCGCACTCGCGGCCGCCGCCACCGCCTGCTCCGGCGCCACCGCCCCCCGGACCGCAGGCGGCGGCGCCGGCTACCGGACCACTCCGACCTCGCCGCCCGCGCAGGGCCCACTGGACTCCTTCACCTGGTCCCTGTACGCCGAGCCCTACACACTCGACTACTCCCTCGCGTACGACTACCCGCCGAACACCGTGCTCGCCAACGTGTGCGAGCAGCTCCTGCGGGTCACACCCGACCTGCGGATCGAGCCCGGTCTCGCCCTCAAGTACACCCGGCCCGACCCGCGCACGCTGGTCTACACCCTGCGTTCCGGGGTGAAGTTCCACGACGGGACGACCATGACAGCGGACGACGTGGTCGCCTCCCTCGAGCGCCACACGAACCCGGCCGTCGGCTCGCCCTGGGGCTCCGTCTTCAAGAACGTCGACGCCATCGAGAAGACCGGCCCGCTGGAGGTGACGATCCGCCTCAGCAAGCCCGACATCCTGCTCAACGAGCTGATGGCCGCCTCCCCCGGCACCATCGAGAGCGCCGCCTTCCTCGCCAAGGCCGGAAAGGATTACGGCACCCCCAAGGGCAAGGTCAACTGCACCGGCCCGTACGCCCTCGACAGCTGGGACCAGGGCGACAGCATCACGCTCAGGAAGAACGCGGCCTACTGGGACCGGTCGCTCGCCGCCAAGTCCGCGTCCGTGAAGTTCACCTTCATCGAGGACGCGGCGGCCCGTGCCAACGCCTTCCTGTCCGGCACGGCCGACGGCGGCTACATGGTGCCCTCCGCCTCGCTCGCACAACTGCGCACCGGCGGCAAGGGAACGGTCCTCTTCGGCCCCAACACCGCCGCGGCGAACCTCGCCGTCCTCGACTTCCACGGCCCGCTCGGCGACCTCAAGGTCCGCAAGGCCCTCTCGATGGCCCTCGACCGGAAGAACATCGTCAAGGCCGCGGCAGGCGGCGTCGGCGTCCCCGCCAAGGCCCCCGCCGCGCGCGGCGCCTGGGCACTGGCCCCGCAGAAGACCGCCGCGCTCTACGACACCCTTCCCGAGCCGGTGTACGACGTCGCGGCGGCCAAGAAGCTCGTCCAGGAGGCCGGTGCGACCGGCCGCAGGATCACCTTGGTCACCAGCTCCCTGGCGCCCGAGATCAGCGTCGTCGCCAACGCGGTCCAGGCCGCCGGGCGACAGATCGGCCTCGACGTCCAGCTCAAGGCCGTCGCCCCGGAGGCGTACAGCAGCATCTTCGTCGACCCGAACGCGCGCGCCGGCCTCGACCTGGTCATCACCAACGGATACGACAACACGCCCGACCCGCTGGAGTTCTACCAGTACCTGCGCACCGGCGACTTCGGCAACTACGGCAAGTGGTCGAACGCCGAGTACGACGCCGCCTTCGACCGGGCCAACGCGGAGCCCGACCCCGACGCGCGCGCGGAGCGGACCGCAGACCTCCAGCGGATCGCGCTGCGTGAACTGCCGATCATCCCCGTGTACGAGGCGCCCTACTCGGTCTTCCTCGGCAGGCGGGCGACCGGGGCGCCGACCGGGATCGCCCAGCTGTACTACCCGTGGGCCGCGACGATCGGGGCCGCGAAGCGATGACCCGCTACCTCGTCGGACGGCTCCTCGGCCTGGTGACAGTGCTGTTCGTGACCTCGCTCGTGGTCTTCGGCACCATCCACCTGGCCCCCGGCGACCCTGTGTCGTTCCTGCTCCACGGCCGCCCCGCGACCCCCGAGGCCGTGGCGGCCCTGCGCACCCAGTACCACCTGGACGACCCGCTGCCCGTGCAGTACGCGAAGTGGCTCGGCGGTGTCCTGCACGGCGACTTCGGCCGCTCCGCCCAGTTCCACCAGGACGTCGCCGATCTCATCGGCTCGCGGCTGCCCGGCACCGCCCTGCTCGTCGGCTACGCGGCTCTTCTCGTCGCCCTCCTCGGTGTGGCGGCCGGCATCCTCGCCGCGCTGCGCCCCGGCCCGCTGGACCGCGCGGTGCTCCTCGGCACCGGTGTGGCCACGGCGACACCCTCCTTCGTCACGGCCATCGCACTCGTGTCGCTCTTCTCCGTGCAACTGGGTTGGTTCCCGGGGCCGGGCGGCACCCCCTCGGGCTTCTCGGACCGCCTGTACCACCTGACGCTGCCGGCCTTCGCCCTGGCGCTGACCTTCGCGGGTCTGCTCGCCCGGGTGACCCGCTCGGCGATGCTCGACGAACTCGGCCGCGAACACGTCGAGGTGGCACGCGCCCGCGGTGTCGCACGGCGAACCGTGGTCCGCCGGCACGTGCTGCGCAACGGGCTCGGCCCGGTCGTCACCGTCGGCGGCACAATGCTCGCCGGACTCCTCATGAGCACCTCGATCGTCGAGACCGCCTTCGACGTGCCCGGCCTCGGCTCCCTGCTCGTGCAGTCGGTGACCGCCAAGGACTTCGCCGTCGTCCAGGCGATCACGCTGCTCAGCGTGGCGGCCTTCGTCCTCGTGAACCTCGCCGTCGACCTCCTCGCCCCCCTCATCGACCCCCGGCTGTCCCTCCACGGGGAAGGCTCCTCATGACCATCACCACACCCTCCGCGAACGGCGCGACCGCCGTACTGCGCCGCCGGCCCGGCCTGCGCGGCCTGCGCGTCCTCGGCCGGAGCCCGCTGTTCACCGCCTCGGTCGCGGTGCTCGCCACGCTCGTCCTGGTCGCCGTCCTCGCCCCGGTCCTCGCCCCGTACGACCCCGAGGCCGTCGACCTCTCGGTCAGCCTGGCCGGCACGACCGGCGAGCACCTGCTCGGCACCGACCAGTCGGGGCGGGACATCCTGTCCCGGCTGCTCCACGGTGCCCGGACCGGCCTGCTCGGGCCGCTGCTCGTCATCGGGGTCTCCACCCTCCTCGGCACCCTGCTCGGCGTGGTGGCGGCATGGCGAGGCGGCTGGGCGGACACGGTCCTGTCCCGCTCGATGGACATGGTCTTCGCGATCCCCGGACTCCTGCTCGCGATCCTGCTCGTGGCCGTCGTCGGCCCCGGCATGACCGCGCCCGTGATCGCCATGGCGGTGGCCTACACCCCGTACGTGGGGCGCCTGGTGCGCGGGATCGCGCGCCAGGAGAAGGCCCGCCCGTACATCGAGTCCTACCGGGTGCAGGGCTGGTCGGGCTGGACCGTCTGCCTGCGTCATCTGCTGCCGAACATCGCGCCTACGGTCTTCGCCCAGTCCGCGATGAACTTCGGGTACGCGCTGATGGACCTGGCGGCCCTGTCCTTCCTCGGCTTCGGTGTGCAGCCGCCGACCGCCGACTGGGGCGCCATGATCAACGAAGGCCAGTCGGCCATCCAGCAGGGGGCGATGCTGCCGGCCCTCGCGCCCTCCGCGTGCATCGTGCTCGCCGTGGTGGCGTTCGGCATCGTCGGCGAGGGACTCGCCGACCGGATCGCGAGGCGGGAGCAGTGAGCGACATGACCGAGAAGAACACGGCGGTGCACGGCACCGCGACCACCGATGGCCCGCCGGTCCTGGACATCGACGGGCTCGGGGTCCGCCTGGCGGACGGTCAGGCGGCCCGGCCGATCCTGGACGGGGTCAGCCTCCGGGTGCTGCCCGGGGAGACGGTGGGTCTCGTCGGCGAGTCCGGCTCCGGCAAGTCGGTGGCCTGCCGCAGCGTCCTCGGACTGCTGCCCGTCGGCGCGCGCGCCGACGGACAGGTCCGGGTCGCCGGCCGGGACGTGCTCACCATGAACCGGACGGAACTGGCCGCGCTGCGGGCCCGGCAGGTCGCGATGGTCTTCCAGGACCCGCGAGCCTCCGTCAACCCCCTGCGCCGCGTCGGCGACTTCCTCACCGAGGGACTACGCGCAGTGGGAACTCCGGCCGCGGCGGCCACCGCCCGGGCCGAGGAACTCCTCGACGCGGTCGGCATCCGCGATCCGCGCGGCGCGCTCCGCCGCCATCCGCACCAGTTCTCCGGCGGCATGCTCCAGCGAGTGGTCATCGCCGCGGCTCTCGCAGCCGAACCCGCCCTGCTGGTCGCCGACGAGCCGACCACCGCTCTGGACGTCACGACCCAGGCGGAGATCATCGCGATCCTCACCCGGCTGCGGGCCGAGCGCGGCACGGGCCTGCTCTTCGTCACACACGACCTCGAACTGGCCTCCGCCATCTGCGACCGCGTGTACGTGATGTACGCGGGCCGGATCGTCGAGACCCGCGGCACGGACGAGCTGTTCGACCGGCCCCGTCACCCGTACACGGCGGGGCTGCTCGCCTGCACCCCGCGCATCGGACCGGACGCGCCTGCGCCCCGGCCGATCCCGGGCCGCCCCGTCTCCCTCGCCGAGACGCCCCCCGGGTGCGCCTTCGCCGCACGCTGCGCCCACGCGCTGCCGCGCTGCTCCGAGGAGACACCCACCCTTGCGCGCTACGGCGACGGTCTCGCCGCATGCCACCGCGCCGACGAAGGGATCACGCTGTGACCGCCACGATGAAGGGACTCGTGGTCGAGGGGCTGTGCAAGCGGTACGGGAACCACACGGCCGTCGACGGCGTGTCGTTCACCCTGGGACCGGGAGCCTCCCTCGCCCTCGTCGGGGAGTCCGGGAGCGGCAAGACCACGACGGTCCGCATGCTCGTAGGCCTGGAGCGTCCGGACGCCGGCACCGTCCACCTGGACGGCCGGGACCGTTCGGCGCGGGCCCGGAACCGGACCGAACGGCTGGCCCGGGCCCGGGAGATCCAGATGGTCTTCCAGGATCCGTACCTGTCGCTGGACCCGCGGGTGGCGGTGGCCGACTGCGTGGACGAGGTACTCCGGCTCCACACCGAGTTGGACGCCGCCGCCCGGAGGTCCCGGGTCGCCGAGCTCCTGGAGCAGGTCGGCCTCGGCGCGCGTGAGGCCACGGCGCTGCCGCGACGCCTCTCCGGTGGGCAGCGCCAGCGCGTGGCCATCGCACGTGCCCTCGCGGTCGAGCCCCGGGTCCTCGTCCTCGACGAGGCGGTCGCGGCACTCGACGTGTCCATCCAGGCCCAGATCCTCGATCTTCTCACCACAATCCGGCGCGAGGAGGGAATCGGCTACCTCTTCGTCACCCACGACCTCGCCGTGGTCCGGCACATCGCGGACGAGGTACTGGTACTCAAGTCGGGAAGGGTCATGGAGTCCGGCCCTACCGCCCAAGTGCTGGACGCGCCGGAACACCCCTACACGCGTCTGCTCCTCGACTCCGTGCCCCGGCGCGGCTGGGACCCGGGCCGCGCGGTGTCGGGCACCGAGCGCTCGACCGACCGACACTGACACGGAACCTGACCACCGAACTCCCGCCCGGCCGGGTGCCCATCCCGACGCCGGGCAGGATCCGTCGGGCCCTGTGGGGGGCGGTCACTGTTCGGCGAGGAAGCCGGGCGCCGTACGCATGTCGTGGAAGACGAAGGGCGTCGAGCCGCTCCAGTGACACCGTCCAGGCCATCGCCGGGCTTCTCTCGCACCAGGAGAGCATCACCCGAATCGATCAGCGAAAGTGAACACCAACCAGACTCGGGGCCCTTCACGCGCCCACCGCCGGCCGGGCAGGGCTGGTGCTCAGTGCCGCTGGCGGCCGCTTCGGCTCGCTGAGCGGGCGGAGCGCAGGACGCCGACGGCAAGGAGCGCCGCTGCGGTCGCCACCAGCGCACCCGCTGCCGCCCACCAGGGCCAGTTGGCGGCGTCGGCGGAGCCCGCGGACGCCACCGATCGTGCGGGCGAGGACGGTGTCTGCGCCGTGGGCGGGGACGCTTTGGCGGTTGGCGAGGAGGAGGGCCGGGCCGAGGCGGCCGTTGCCGTGTCCGTGCTGGTGAAGGTGTAGCGGCCTTGGAGTGGCGCCTCGAGCATGGTCGTCGGCAGGCTCGCGCCGGCGGGGCGGCACTGGGCCAGGCCCCGGGCGGCGCCGGCCGCGACGACGGGCGCGTTGCGGGCCACCCGTGCGATGACCCGCCAGGCCTGCTGCCAGGAGTCGGTGGCGCCGTCGGTGCGGACGTGGCCGACGACGGCGCCCAGCAGGGCGTGGAGTTGGTCCGTCCGGGTGGGCAGTGGGGCGTCGGGGTCGGCCAGCAGGGTCGCGGGGTCGGGCAGGTCGAGGTTGATCAGCCAGGACAGCAGCTCGAAGGCGGCGGCCTCGCCGACGGTGCCGAAGAGCAGCTGGGCGCGGACCATCTCGTCGGCGCCGGCTCCTTCGCATGCCGCGAGCACCACGGCGGCCATCTCCCAGGTCCGGGGGCTGGGCCAGGCCCGGCCGGCGAGTTCGGGAGTGCCGGGCACGACGAGCAGCAGTTCGGGGCGGATCCGCAGGAAGAATCCGATCAGGGTCCGGGAGCGGGCGATCTCGGCGGCGGTCGGGGGCTGCTTGTCGGCGAGTTCCGGCACCGGGAAGCCGTGGGTGAATCCGTCGGCGATGGCGGTGGCGTCGACCTGCCAATGCAGGTGGATCAGCCGGTGGGCCGGCGGTGCGGACAGGTCCCACCCGTCCGCGGCCTCCTCCGGCGGGCTGGCGGCGGCGGTGATCCGCACCTCGGGGGCAACGCCGGGTCGCCGACGGTGCGTTCGAGGACGACGCGGAGCATGGCGGTCTGCACGGCGGGCGGTGCGGTGGTGAGTTCGCCGAGGAAGAGCAGGCCGTTGCCGACGGCGGCGAGTCGCTCGGCCCACCGGGGCGGTGCGAACCAGGTGTGCCCGTCCCGCAGGACCGGCAGGCCGGCGAAGTCACTCGGTTCACGCATCGAGCCGACGACGGCTTCCACCGGCAGGTCCAGGGATCGGCGCTGCACGGCGGCCGGCGCAGCCACTCGGGCACGGTGCCCGGACCGTTGCAGGGGACGTACCGGGTGGCCAGCCGGTCGGCACCGCGAGGCTCTGCAGGCTGGTGGGGGTCGGGTCGACCGTGCACACCCCGTACTCCGCGCGCACCTCGGCGCCGTACTTCTCGAACAGCTGCCGCAGCGCGTCGGGCCACTGGTCGACGGACACGCCCGCCCCCGGCGACCCGAGCAGCGACGGGATCTGCGGCCCCCACCGATGCCGTACCAGCGGCGCCTTGGCCAGCTCGGCGGCGAGCGCGCCGACCAGCTCCAGCGGATCGGAGATGACGCCCGCCACCTTGTCCCCGTCCCTGATGGACGTAGATGGCCGGTAGCACCCGATCGCGGCGCTGCCTCCCCCCTCAGTCTCGCAGCACTGGACAGCTGGAGCCCCGCGGGTCGTTCCGCAGGCAGGACCCGCAGCGCCGCAACTCACGTTCGGGGCAGCTGATCGCGCAGACGGCTTGCCGCCTTGGGGCGTACCTCGCTTATGTAGGCTGCGCTTTGACCTTGAAGTGAGTTTGACTCCAAGAGGAGACCCCGTGGCCGAGCAGTCGACGTCTTCCGATGTGTCCCAGCAGCGCGACAGGATCAACACCACGCAGCCGCATACGGCTCGGATCTGGAACTACTGGCTGGGCGGCAAGGATCACTACCCGGTAGACCAAGAGGCCGGTGACCAGATCCGCGAGCTGCACCCGGGCATCGGCGACTACGCCCAGGCGGATCGGCTGTTTCTCGGGCGTGCGGTGCGGTACCTGGTCGCCGAATGCGGGATCCGGCAGTTCCTCGACATAGGTACCGGCCTGCCGACGGCCGACAACACCCACGAGGTCGCCCAACGGCTGGCCCCTGAATCCCGCATCGTCTACGTCGACAACGACCCGCTGGTGCTCGCCCACGCGCGTGCCCTGCTCACCAGCACACCCGAGGGGAAGACCGACTACCTCGACGAGGACCTGCGCAACGTCGACGTCATCTTGGAACACGCGGCGAAGACCCTGGATTTCAGTGAGCCTGTCGCACTCATCCTCCTCGGCGTGGTCATTTTCCTTGAGGACGACGCGGAGGCGTACGGCATCGTCAGCCGCCTGATGGATGCACTGCCGTCCGGGAGCCACCTGGTCCTCTCCCACACCATCACGGATCCGGCGATGCCCGATGTGGACGCGGCAGTGGCGTTCTGGAACGAGCACGGCACCCCTAAGCTCACCCAGCGCACTCCTGGCCAGGTCACTCGGTTCTTCGAAGGCCTGGAGCTCCTCGACCCCGGAGTGGTGTCCTGCAGCCGCTGGCGCCCTGAGACGGGTACCACAGGCATGCCGGACGAGGTAGCGATGTTCAGCGGAGTCGCACGCAAGTCTTGACCTCGCCGGATCGGTTCGGGCTGGTCCGCATGCTGACCGAAACGCGAAAGTGCCTTCCTGAGCTGGGACGGTGAACCTTGTCTGGGGTTTTGATCGTCGCCAGCGGAAGGCACTGCACTTTCTACGTGCAGGTGCGACACGAGGTCGCGTGTGTTGAGTGGGCGCTCTCGGAGAGGGGGGCGGCGATGTCGCCGACGACAGGGTAGCCCCGGGTCCGTGTCCGATGGCCCGTCCCCGCCCGGACGTGCGTCGCTGGTAGCGGCGGGGTGCGAAGCTCCGGGGAGAAGCCCAAGTGCCGCTGTTCCACCCGGTGGCAACAGGCAAGGGGAGGACCGGGCGGGCGCACATCCGTGAACCCTCGATGACGTCTCGCGAAGGAAAGCCCTGCCGGTGGATGCGGCAGCGGGGTGCAGGGCGGGCCGCTGAGCTCTGGCAGCAAGGCCCAGGCCGAAGCAGGGGCATTGACAGCAGCGAGCAGCAGGTCGCCCTCGTAGAAGTAGGTGTCGAGCAGCGGCTCCTCGATCAGCAAGCGCACGGCGAGTGGAAGGACGTAGGGCAGTGCCACCTGCTGTGAAAGGAGAGTGCGCAGATCCGCCGCACTGAGTTCGCCCAGGGGCACACGCCGCAACTCATGCACTATGCGCACCAAGTGGGTCGCGTCAGCGGCAGGAGGCGTCCAGCGAGGTGGGTCCAGCTCGTCGAGCGTGCGGTTGAGGTGCAGCAGACGCATGGCAGCCCTTGGCACTGGATCGTGGCCCAGTACGGCTTGAAACGTGCCGGTCGGGCAGGTGGGCACCGTCAGGGTGACCGTCTCGCACACGATCAACCTGTCTCTTCTGCTGCCAGGCGTCCCTGGTGCCCGCACCCTCACGTCAACGGCGAACTCCATCGTGTACCAGTACCGTCATGTCGCGCGGGAGCTGTTCGCCGCCCGGGACGCTGGCACGGGCGAGCAGCAGATGGTGATCCCAGCCCGTGCGCTGGGGCACGCCTGCTTCCGGGACGGAGGTAGACGCGCCACGGCCTTGGGATCGCCTGCACCGACGTGGAGTTCGCCGACTTCTCCGTCGACCAAACAGGGCGCGAGCACGCCGGCACAGCCTGCCAGGCCGGTCGCGTACGCGAGGGTCCTGTTGGCCGCAGCAAGCAGCGGGGCACTGTCAGTGGTGGGTGGCAGCATCGGGCGCATGACGGACACTACGGCATTCGACTGGCGGTCCTTCCTACTCAGGTGGAGCGGGGAGTGGGCAGATTCCCTGCCGGACGGCGAGACGCGGGGCGAGGACGACGAGACCGCGCGACAGGCGCGATGGCTGGGGTTCCCACCCGCGCCCGAGGAGCGGATCGCGGCCATGGAGGAGCGCCTCGGCCGACGGATGCCCCCGTCGTACCGGGAGTTCCTCAAGGTCAGCGACGGGTGGCGGCACGCGGGCGGGTTCGTGTGGCTGCTGGCGGGGAGCGAGGACGCGCACTGGCACAACGACGAGTCAGGACTCGCGGACGTGTTCGAGGAGTACCTGGACGAGGACGCCGGGCCCGAGGAGCGGCGGGAGGCGGACATCTGGCGGCGCGGACTGCAGCTCGACGTCGAATCCGACATCACCCACGTCCTCATGGATCCCGAGGACGTGGATGAGGACGGTGAGTGGGCCGTGTACACATGGGCGAGCTGGCGGGCCGCGCCACCCGAACGGCACGCGAACTTCCTTGAGTTCATGCGGGAGATGTACCGGGAGTTCCACAGCCTGCGGGCGCACCGGAGTGACGGGGAGCCGGTGTTCGCCAACGACACGACGCTCAAGCTGGACGCCCTGGTGGAGGAGGCCCGGCTGGAGGCGCTGCGCGGCGGCTGGGAACGGGCCGGGAAGGCGCTGGACGAGGCCAAGGAGTACGGCAGACCGCGGGCCGCCGGGCTCGGCGACCAGATACGCCGCCTGCTCGGACAGACCTACATGGTGTACTTCGACGGATTGGTGACGGACCCGCAGTACGCTCCCGAGCTGCTGCCACCGCTGGTCGCCGAGCACGCAGCGCACTCGTACCGGGACGACTCCACGCTGACGTTCCATCTGCGGGGCGCCGACGACGAACTGGTGTCACAGGCTTACGCAACGCTGGATCAGGTGAGGAACGGCACGTACCGGTACACGGCGGCCGGACCGTTCGGGGAGGCGGTCGAGCGGGCGCGGGAGCTGGCGCGGTGGGGAGACTCCGACGGGGCATGGTGGACACTGGTAAATGCTCTGCCCCTGTGGGAGCCGCTGGGACCGGACCACCTGGCGCCGCTGGGGTGGGTGGCCGACCCCGTGCTCGGGCCGCTGCTGACCCCGGAGCGGGGCCGCGAACTGCTGTCCACGCCAAGGGGCGGGCAGGCGGGTGAGGCACCGAGGCCGACGGCCGGGCTCGACCCGAGCGACCTGGCGTGGCTCGCGGAGCCGGACCCGGGTAACAACCGCACGTCCTACCGGTTCGTCCTGGTGGAGGGGGTGGAGCCGGAGGAGTTGCCCCGACGCCTCGCGGACGGGTACGGCACCGTGCTGAACGAACCCATGACCTTCTGGGAGGCGCGCCACAGGTCGCTGGACAGCCAAAGGGAGTTCTCGTCCTACGACGACAGGGCTCTCATGACGGTCGGCCGGGCCGGCACCGGTTGGAGCTTCGCCTTCGACGGCGATGCCGCCCCGTTCGACCAGCGGCGGTTCGTCTCCCCGGCCGCGGCCGCCGGCGAGGGCACCCGTGCGGTGGTGGTGTGGAGCGGCCTGAGGACACGGCACGGGGGGCCGTTCTTCCACCTTTCGGTGGCGCGAGACGGTGCCGAGCAGTACGCATTCACGTACGTGGACGGGGGGATCCGGCAGAGCGGGGAGATACCGCGGGCGCTGGATCCGAGCCGGTTCTTCGGCGCCCTGGAGGACGGGGCCGAGGTGGAACGGTCGCTGCTGGAAGCGGTGGCCGGGGAGTTCGGTGCGTCTCTGCCGCGTCATGCCATCGTGAACGGGCGGCTGCACACATTCACCACCCGTTCATGGACGCGGCCGCCGAGGGACGGCGAGACGTACGCGGTGATCCGCATGCACCGGGCAGCCGCGCGCCCGGCGGACGGCCGGCGGACGGGAGAGGACGGGCCGGGGAGCAGGTAGAGACCGGCCAGGCTGCGCAAATTCTCAATGCGGTGAGAGTCGAGAGCACGTAGACCTGGGATGTCGGAGGACGAACTCCCGGGGATTCGCCGTAGCCCCTTGCGCAACTTCCACGCAGCGGGAGGGCCCCTCAGCGATCGCCGCGGGGGCCCTCAATCATGCCGTGCGAATCATCCGACGGCCGCGTGCTTCCTGGGTCTCCCTGGGCGCCTGACCACACTGCGAACCAAGTGGCCGGCCGTTGCAGTGGACGGAAATCAGTGCGGGCCACTCGCGGCCATCTCCTCGTCCCAGCGGCGCCGCTTGTCGCAGTCCGGGCAGGCTGCGAGCCCGAGAACATCCCGGTCCCCAGGCACCAGATTGCCGCAGCCGGCGGCACAAAGCTGGAGGCGGGTGCCGCATGCGAAGCACAGGGGCAGGTCATCGGCGGCGGGCTGGGCGGTGGTGGGGACGTCCGGGACCACGGCGTCGTCGCCGCACGCGGGGCAGGGGACGTAGAACGTCTCGCCGCTCAGTGCCCACCGCCTGGTGACGTCCCCCCGAACCCGAGAGCGCGCGCTGTCGCCACTGCTCCTAGAAGTCGTCACCGACGAAGACCCGGGCATGGAACGCTGCAGCGGAGGTCGGACTCCCTCAGGTGACACGGCAGAACAGGCAGTGCGGTCGGTGCTGGCCGACCACGAGGGCCTGTTGCCTGCACATGCCGCATTGGACCGTCGCGGAGGCATTCGGTGTCAGAGCAGCTGCGAGCGCCGCCATGCGCGCCTCGACGAGCTCGCTCAGCCCCTGGTAGCGGCCCCGCAGGAATTCCAAGGTGTCGTCGGCCAGGAAGCGGTCGGACCAGCCCAGGTGGGGGCGCGAGTCGTCATGAAGGAAGTCGAGCAGGAAGTGCAGGACCTGGACGGAGAGGCTCTGAATAGCCTCGACGCACTCCTCCATGCCGTAGTGCGTCAGAGCGTTGCGCAGCTCCCCCAGGCGGCGCAGGCTGTCTCGGTCGCTGTCCGCGACGCGCAGCGCCGCGGTCTGGTCCAGGCGATCGAGAGTCTCCTCCATGCCGGTGCTCTCGAAGCAGCCCCGGCGGAACTGCTCGTAGGTGACTCCGCCCTTCGTGTCCTGGCGGTTCTTGGGCCAGCGTCCCTGACAACCAAGGTCCAGTGTCCGGCCTCCAGACGCGATTTGAGGAGTACCTCGGCAGCGCCGTAGAGGTTGGTTACGGCCTGCTTCAGCGCGGCATCGGTGACCTCGCCATCCGCCGGCGGGGTCAGGTGGTCAAAGACGACGCGCAAGGAGTCGAGGCCGTTGGCCAACGGACGCATCACCAGCCGTCGGGGGCGGAATTGGGGGCGTTCACCTGGACTCCCATTCGGCAGTCGACCTCCGAAAAGGCCCACGGACGACAGGGGCGGCCGGTGTGGGAACGGCGGACCGGCCGGCGTCAGGGTGGCGGAGCCGACCGGCCCCTGCAGCTGCAGCAGGTGTGAACACCATGGGGCCTCCGTCATCTTCGGGCTGTGGTGCCCGCCCGGTGTCGCGAGCGGTATCTGTCCTGGCCGTGGGCGAGTTCGTTCGGTCGGATATCGGGGCGCTCTGAACCCGTCGTGTTGCCGTCCCCCTGTGGCCCGTGCCGTACCGCCCAATCCGCCATGGAACGCGCCAGTGCAGAACGCTCGCCAAGCGATTTCCGCTGAACGGCGGTGACAGGCGGATCACAGGGGTACCGTGGCCGAACCCGAGTCCGACCTGGCCGTTTCGGCCGCACGAGGTGACGAACGATGAACGATTACGCACTGTCCGCACCGCATCCCGCGAACGCGCACCCCGCCCGCGTCTACAACGTCTGGCTGGGCGGCAAGGATCATTATCCGGTCGATCAGGAGGCAGCCGAACTCGCTGCCCGGGCGAACCCGACGATCGTGCCGTCGGTCCGGGCCAACCGGGCCTTCCTCGGGCGCGCCGTACGTCACCTCGCGGCAGCCGGGGTCCGCCAGTTCCTCGACATCGGTACGGGGATTCCCGCCGCAGAGAACACCCACGAGGTGGCGCAGCGGGCCACTCCCGAGTCGCGTGTCGTCTACGTCGACAACGATCCGATCGTCCTTTCCCACGCGCGGGCGCTGCTGGTCAGTGGCCCCGAGGGGCAGACCGACTATGTGCAGGCCGATGCACGGGACGTGGACACGATTCTCGACGCAGCCTCCCGCACCCTGGATCTGGACCAGCCGGTCGGCCTCATGCTGGTGGCGATCCTGCAGTACATCAAGGACTCGGAGGACCCGTGGGACGTCACCCGCCGGCTGCTTGACCGCCTTGCCCCGGGCAGCCACCTCGTCCTGTCCCATCCGGCCGTCGACGTCACCGCCCCCGAGGTCGCCGAATCCATGCGGATCTACAACGAGCGCGCCGCCAGCCACGCCTCCGCCACCCCCCGCACCCACGAAGAGGTGCAACGATTCTGCGATGGCCTGGAGATCCTGGAACCGGGCGTTGTCACCCTGACCCGCTGGCGCCCCGGACCGTCCGACACTCCGGACGACACCCTGCCCATGTGGTGCGCCGTCGCCCGCAAGGCTTGACCAGCGACTTCCCCGCCCTGCGCCTCAGTTCGCGACACACGAATGCGCGCAGGGGTTCGGTTCAACTGGTGGACAGACTCAGTGGCGTTCGGCTTCATCGGCAGGCCAACTCTGCAGCACAGCGCACGGGCCCCTCTGGTCACGCTCTCGTCCCGGCAACAGGCCGGCGACCTCGGACCGAAGCCGTACCGGTCTCCACCGGCCCTTCAACCGATGGCGTCCCCGGCGTCCACTGGGCGGTGGCAAGGTCGCCAGGCAGTTGAGGGGTGCACCGCAGCGCGCGTATCTCGGTGGAACGCGCGCAGCACCGAACTCCTCGGTCTGACCGTGCTGGGGCCCGCCATCAGAACCAGGCCCGCAGCCTCTTCGAGTAGGCGATCGAACGTACGGACCCATCAGCTACCGCGGCGCCGAGCTTTTCCGCCGCCGCCTGGCCGCCCTGAGGTGATATCTCTCGGCGGAGAGCCACCCCCGATGCGAGGCGCCCGCCTCGCATCGACGAACTCCACGTCGTCAGTACCGCTGTTGCCCGGAGCGTCCCCCAGCGCCGGGACGCGCATGGTCCCTGGCCGGTGCAGTGCCGCCCCGTCCCGCTACGGTGCGCGCCGGCCAGGGCCTCACTTCCTTCGACTCCCGCCGGCGACCCTGACCGAGGATTCCTCACCCTGACGGCCCCAATACCTCGCTATCGGCGAGTTTGATCACGTCTTTGGGCTTGGGTTCCCGGCGACGGGCGCGGTGAGCCCCTGCGGTTGGCCTCCCGCGTTCGTCTACGCATCGACCTGGCATATTCGCTCTGGCCGGTTCCGTGTGGCTACTGTTTCGCCGCGAAGCCCATGTGGTCCCGAGGAGGGGCCCGACCCGCGACCGGCACTTTGCCGCCCGAGGACGAGCACGGAGCCCGACTGTGGCCATGCGAGCACTCTGGTGGCTTTCTGTTGCCGGGCTGCGGGCGCAGCAGCGACCGTGTGCCGGCCGAAGACGGCGCAGTGTCTGTCGCGTTGACGGTGGTTGAGGGGTGTCGACGGCAAATCCAGAGCTTGCGGGCGACTCCGAACCGCGTCATCGGGGCGGTGGAGAAGTCTTGTGCGGCCTGACTCAGCACCTCATCCTCATCTCAGCCCGTGGCCGCACGATGCGCCGGCCCGTGTCCTCGCTCATTTATGACTGCGCTTGATGTGTTCGGTCAGGTCGCCGACCGCGCTGCCGAGTTTCTGCACGGGGTCGGCGAGGGCAGCCAGGGCAGACTTGATGTCGACTGTTGCGGCCGTGTAGTTGTCCATGCCGGTTGCATGGTCCAGCCGTGCCCACACGGCGGCTTCGGCTACGAGCGCGTTGCGCTGGGGACTGGCGACCGGGTGCTGGGATGCCTGGGTCAGCAGATCGCGGGCCTTCTGGCCGGGGGCGCTGTCGGTCATGGACCGTATCTTTCCAGCGCCCCGCTGCTACGGGCGGATTCGGTGGGCGGATTCCATTCGGGTCCTGTCTCTTTGCCGTTCAGCCTGGTCTGGATGCTGGTCGCGCAGGCCGCTAAGGTCGCTGCAACCCCTGGGTTCCCGACCCGGAGGGCGGAGCCGCGTTTGACTGCGTTCGTCGTGCAGACGATGCGCCGAATCTCGGTGTCGAAGCGGAGGAACAGCGTGAACTCTTCCCACGTGTTCTCCCGGAGCCGCACGATCGCCGGACGCCTTTTCCCCAGGCATCGGCGAACTCGGTGAATCGCTCGAGCGCGGCGTCTTCGGTCGCGGCGGCGTAGACAAGCTTGAGAACCTTCGCGATCTTGTCCCAGTCCTGACGGGCGGCACAGTGGAAGGAGTTCCGCAGCAGGTGAACCACGCAGGTCTGGACCGTGGTGCGGGGCCAGACGGTCTCGACGGCGTCGGGCAGGCCCTTCAGGCCGTCGCAGGCGAGCATGAGGATGTCGTTGACGCCGCGGTTGCTTGATCTCGGTGAGGATGTGCATCCGGTGCTTGGCACCCTCGCCGCCGTCGCCGGCCCACAGGCCCAGGATGTCCCGCCGGCCCTCAGTGGTGACGGCCAGGGCCACGTAGATCGGCCTGTTCGCAACCGCGCCGTCGCGGATCTCCACGTCGATCGCTGCCGAGACGACGAGCTGGGGACTCGAGGCGGTAGTGAGCACGCAGAAAGTGCCTTCCTGCTGGAACGACAGAGGCCTTCGGCAAGCCCTATCGCCCCAGTTCAGAAGGCGCTTTTCGCTACCGCCCGAGATCCGGACGCCGCTCGATCAAGCGAAGAGGCCAGGCCAGCCGCCGGGGGCACGGCGGTCCCCCGGTAGGCGTCGTGGTGGCCGCATCAGGAACCGCTGAGCTGGTCTCCTTCGTGGTTGCGCGCAGAGCCTGACCGTGTCGCGTCTGTCGCCGTGACCGTTGTGAACGGCAGCACGAGCCGGGAGGGGTGCGCGGCGTCGCGGTAGATCTTGTGGGTGACGGGGCGGCCCACCGGCAGGTGGAAGGCATCCGGTGGCAGCAGCGCGTTGTGCGCGTCGACCAGCGGCTCGTTGTTCGACAACTCCACCACCAGCCGGTGACCGGGCTTGAATGTGGCTGCGAACGGGTAGAGCCGCAGCACGTACTCCTCTGTCTTCCCGGGCTCCACCGGCACCGCGTGGGTGTGCGGGTGGTAGGGGTCGCCCTCGGTGGTGCGCTTCTCGTCGAGCTCGCGGTGGGAGGCCTTGAGGTATCCGCTGGTGATCAGCTGCCGGCCGCCGCCGGGAGCCTCGTCCCACATGCGCAGGATGAAGTTGGTGTCGTCCTGGTCGATCTCCGCGAACAGGTGCGCCGCACCGGTGCCGATCAGCTCCGTGGGCTCCAGATACGGCTCGGTGCTCCACTTCAGCACCTCCACCTTGTCGGTGACGGTGAGCGGTGCCTGGTAGAAGCCGTCGGGGGCGGCGTATTCGGCGCCCATGGACTCGGGTTCGAAGGAGAGCTTGTGCCGCGGGCGCAGGTAGAGCGGCTTGTGCTCGATCTCCTTCGGCGGCCACTGCTCCGCGGTGACCACCTCGCGCGAGCCCTCCACGAAGACGCTCACGGCCGGTTCGTCCATGATGCCGTTGTCGATGCCCTTGAGCCAGTACTCGTACCAGCGGAACATCTTGTCGTGTTCTTCGATCCAGGGTCGCGACTGCATCGGCGGGTAGGAGCCGATGTCCAGCTTCTTGGGCCCCTTCAGGACGTTGAACAGCTCGATGTGGCCATCCAGGGTCCAGCCACGCCCCTGGTCGATCTGCAGGAAGACCGGAATGTCGATGTTCTCGGCCAGATTGATCGGGTTGCGCTCCTCGTACCAGTCGCCGTCGAGGTGGTTCATCACGATGTCGAACCAGAACTCGCGGTTCTTCGGGTACTTGAGCACGTGCACGAGGTTCGGCCAGGCTGCCACGTCCGGATCCTTCAGCCGCTCCTCGACAAGCTTCTTCAGCTCCTCGGGGCGGTGGACCTCCTGCATGCGGGACTTGACATGGGTGTGCGCGATGCCGGAGTCGCCGCCGCGTCCCTCGCGGGCAGCGCGCGGCATGAACCACATGATGCCGCCGTGGTAGGTGGTCTCGTAGAAGTCGTAGTGGCCGCCGCTGACGAAGATCGCCTTGAGGTGCGGTGGCCGCTCGGCGGCGGCGAGCACCTGCATGGAGCCGAAGTAGGAGATGCCGATCAAGCCGACGTTGCCGTCGCACCACGGCTGCGCGGCGACCCACTCGATGAGGTCGTACAGGTCCTGCCCCTGGGGAACGCCGCCGAAGTTGTAGTTGCCGATCATGACGCCGCCGGAATCACCGGTTCCGCGCATGTCGCCGATGACGTGGACATAGTCTTCCTTGACGACGCGCGCGATGTCACCGGCCTCGATGCAGCCGTCCCACATCGGGCTGGGCCGGCGCTGCGGTGGCGTGGTGAGGGCGAGGGCCTGCAGCTCCTTGCCGTAGGCGCTCATCGCGATCAGAGCCGGCCGCGGCTTGTCGTCCTGGCCGTGGTAGGCGTCCACGGCGAGTTCGATGCCGTCCCGCATCGGTACCCGGAGGTCCTTGCGGACGGCGATCGCCAGCTCGCCCGCGCGGATCGTCTGGAAGTCAGTCATGGGTGCGAAGCTCCTCTGGGGGTCTGGGGGTCATCCCCCGGGACAGTGCGGTACGAGTTCTGGTCGAGGTGCGTGCGGTAGCCGTGCATCGATGTGAAGAACGGCGATGGCTCGAGCGCGGGGTCGCCGGTGTAGCCGAGCTCCTCGGCAACGCGGGCGAACGGGGAGTACGGCGAATCCGTCTCCTGCAGGCCGGCTTGCAGGCAGCCGCAGGCGGCCTCGGTGACACGGCCCTCGATCGCGAGGCTGTGGGCGATGGCCTCCTGAGCCTGCGCGGCGTCGAGCTCGACGCCGTACGGCGTGCCGTCGGCGCGGCGGTACGGGTGTCCCAGGTACAGGTGCTGCGGACGGATCTCGTCACGCACGTACTCCAGGCTGGTGCGGTAGGCGACCGGGTCCGTGTAGCCGGGGAAGCCGTTGGCGGCCCCGTGGACCTGCACGGCGTCGCCGACGAACACCGAACGCCGGCCGTCGACGACGTAGGCGACCGATCCGGGCGTGTGGCCCGGGATCGAGTGCACCGAGACGGTGACGTCGCCGCCGAGGGAGATGGTCTCGCCGCCCTTGACGAGCATGGAGGGCTCCATCTCGCCTGAGATGACGGCATGTGCCGCGGCCGTCACCTTCGCCTCGCCCCCGGGGTCGCCCAGGTACTGGCCCCGTCCCGCGAGGTACTCCTCCACGTGGGCCCGCCGCGAGCGGAGCATCGGCGCGTCGGCCTCGTGGATCACCACCTGCGCCTGCCGGCCGGTGAGCTCCCACAGGGCGTACGCCCCGCCGAGGTGGTCGATGTGACCGTGGGTCAGCAGGATCCAGCGCACGTCCTCGATGCGGCGCCCGATCGCCTCGAGCGTGGGAACCATCCCTTCGGCAGGCGAGGAGGCGATCCCGGTGTCGACGATGGCCGGCTCGGGTGCGTCGATGAAGAAGCTGTAGAGACCGAATCGACCCCACGGCGAGACCAGGGGATGGACGTTGACTGCGTGCGCCATGGCTCTCTTTCTGAACTCGTACGCGGGGTAGGTCGGCCGGGTCAGCGCCGGCTGAGAAAGTCGCGCGTCTGAGCGAAGACCCTGTGGAACTCGGGGATCCAGGAGAAGTGCTGGACAAATCCATGGCCCGCGCCCTCGTACCGGCTCACCGTCGCCGCCATGCCGGCCTCCCGCAGCCGCCGGCCGTAGAGCTCGCCCTCGTCGCGCAGCGGGTCGTACTCCGCGGTGACGATGAGGGCCGGCGGCAGCCCGGTGAGGTCCGCCCGCCTGATCGGCGAGACGAGCGGGTCCGCAGGATCGGCGCCGCTGTCGATGTAGAAGGCGTTGAAGGGCTTCAGCCCCGCCGTCTCCATGCCGTAGCCCACGGCGTTCTCCCGCAGCGAGACATAGCGGTCGACGTCGAAGTGCAGGTCGAGCGAGGGGTAGTAGAGGACCTGGTGCGTGATCTGGTGAAAGCCGTCGTCATGAGCCTTGGCCGCGACCGCGGCGACGAAGTTGCCGCCGGAGCTGTCGCCGGCGATGGCGAGGGTCGCGCCGTCCCATGCCTGGCTCTCGCCCTCCTCGGCGGCCCAGCGCACGACCGCGTAGCAGTCGTCGAGACCGGCCGGAAAGGCGGCCTCGGGCGCCAGGCGGTAGCCGACGGATATGACCTTGAACCCGGTCTCCTTTGCCAGCGAGCGCGCGACATGGTCGTGCGTCTCCAGACTGCCGAGGAAGAACGCGCCGCCGTGGAAGTAGACCAGCACGCCGTAGCTGTCGGCCTCGACCGGCGTGTAGATCCGCACCGGTACCTCGCCCGACGCCGTCTGCGCTGTCACGTCGTCGACCGCGTGGAGCGGCAGGCGCTCCTCGGGGGGAGCGACGTGCGCCTCGTCTGCGACGCGCATGGAGACCGGGTGGAGCGGACCCTCGGGCGGGGTCGGCAGGCCGGCGATGAACTTGGCGATCTCAGGATGCAGTGGCATGGCGTCACTCCTGCGGCGCAGCGGCCGCGGGCCTCTGCCCGGGGAAGACGTCATCGATCTCGCCCTCGCTCCACCCTTGGCGCGAGACCTGCTGCAGCTTGTCGGTCACCGGTTTGCGGGTGGCCTGGAACAGGGCCAGCCCCTCCTTCACGGAGTCCGCCTGCCGTAGGGCGTCGGCGAGCGCTCCGGCGTCCTCGATGGCCGAGTTCGCGCCCTGGCCCTGGTGGTGCAGCATCGAGTGGGCCGCGTCGCCCACGAGGACGACGGAGTCCGAGTGCCACGTGTCGACGGGGTCGATGTCGTAGACCGCGCGGATGTTCACGGTGTCCATGTCGAGGTCGCGCGTGATGCTCACGAGGCGCTCGTCGAAGCCGTCCACCATCGCCAGGAGGTCGTCCTTCGTGACCTTCGGTGCCCAGGTGCTGTCCGGGCACAGGGCGGTGATGTCGAACGACACCTGCTTGCCCAGCAGGGTGCCCACGTCCGGGGCCCCGAGATCGACCAGGATGTCACCGTCGAGCCGGACGGCCCTGGTGGTGCCGCCGGTGCGGAGGGTGGCGAGCTTCATCGGGTGGTTCGTTCCACATGGGTACGGTCGAGCCGCAGGGCCTCGAAGATCGGGGAGTCGCTGAAGCGGAACAGGTCCAGGGCGCCGGAGTCGGAATCGGTGGTGCCGGCCTCGGAGCGCACGGACAGCGGCTGCCAGGAGGGGACGACGAACAGGTCGCCGCGCGTTACGGTCCAGGACTTCTCCCCGACGGTGACGGTGCCGGAGCCGTCGAAGACCTGGTAGACCGACGAGCCGGTCTCGCGGACCGGCGCGGTTTCCGCGCCGCGCGCCACGCGGTGCATCTCGGCGCGGATCGTGGGCAGCACGTCGGCAGCGGTCGCCGGGTCGCTGAAGCGAACGGCGGCGTGGCCGGGCTCGACGGTGCCGGCGGACTGGGTTTCATTGGCGTACTGGAACGGGATGTCGAGGCCGTCGTCTCACAGATCGCCGAGCGGCTGGGGGTCGCCCGATCCACCGCCCACCGGCTCCTGGCGATGCTCGTCTACCGGGACTTCGCCGTGCAGGACGAGAACCGCGTCTACCGGGCGGGCCCCGTCCTCGAACTGGCAGCGCACTCGCAGTCGCAGGTGTCCCGGCTGCGGGCCGCCGCGCTCCCCCATCTGCGCCGACTCGTCAACCTCCTGGACGAGACCGCGAACCTCACCATCCGCACGGGGGACACGGCCCGGTTCATCGCCAGCGTCGAGAGCGGACAGGCGCTGCGGGTCGGCTCGCGGGAGGGGATGGTGTTCCCGGCCCACCGCACGACGGCCGGCCTGCTCCTCCTCTGCGAACTCGACGACGCCGAACTGGCGGAGGTCTACTCCGCCGTGCGCTATCGCGACCGCCCCGCGGACCGGCCGGACCTCGCGCAGCTGCGGAGCGAGCTGGAGCTCATCGGCCGCAACGGATTCGCCGTGAACCGGGAGCGCTCCGAGCGCGGACTCATCGCCGTCGGGGTGCCGGTGCGCGACCGGGACGGGACGGCACAGGCGGGCCTGTCGGTGTCGATGCCCAGCGTGCGCTACGACCCCCACGGTCTCCGGTCGCTGATCGCCGCCCTCGACGCCGCGGCACGCGCGCTGGAGGCGGACCTGGCCGCGGCGTACTGAGCGCTGTCCTCGGCTCGGCTCTTGATGCAGATGACGGCGGCCACCACACCCCCACCCCCTGCCGAAGTGGTGCCCTTCTTGATGACCCCCGTGTCATCGATGATCAGTACACCTCCCGGTCAGAGGTGCTCGACCACGTAATCGCGCACCTCGTCACTCAGGGCCTCAGCATCCCAGCGGGCCCCGTCCAGAAGGTGCTGGAACCCTTCGGGGGTGCGATGGCCCGCGTATTCGGCGAGCTGCCGGCCGTTCTTCCGCGTCACCGGACCCAGCAGACCACGGACGTAATCCCGTATCCGCCACCGCAGATCCACCTGGCCGAACAGACCCCCAGCCCGCCCCAGCAACAACTCCAACCCAGCCGCCCACACGCCCACTTCAACAGCCCCCGCCATACCCCGTGCAGCGATCGCTCCCGGCCCAGGAAACGAAATCCGACTGGAGTACTAATACACCAGCCGGATTTCTTCATTCGTGCTGGTCAACGGCTTGGGCGTGGGAAGTGTAGCGGGCCGGAACGGGGGTGGGGCGGTCATGTATGTACTGGACCGGTACGGGAAGTACTTCGGCTCGGACCGGCTGCCGGGATCGTCTGAGCCGAGGTTTCCGTAACCCAGATATCTGAGAGATTCAAGCATTCTCTTCCTGAACTTCACGACAGAGTCCCCTTTCCGCCACTGCCCACCGAGGCGACCGAGCGCACGTATCACCGCTCATCGTGGTGCGCCTCGAGCGCAACCAGCAGAGCAGCCCTGCGCAAGCCCGTGAGCGTGTACGCACGTGACCTTCGCTGCCGCAAGGTCGATACTGCCGATGGCAGCTTCTCACCGACCCGCGTCCAACCGCCACGGAAACCTGACGGCCCGTCACCGAAGTCAGCATTGAGTCAGCGTCAATACCGCCGGAGTCCGCTTCCGACCGCCGCACAGCGCCAAGATCAACAATCCAAGTCGGATCATCTGACCAGCCACAACACAGGCCAGAGACCCACCTGCTAAGGCCCCCCAGGAGGTACACGTGAGGATGCTCATCAACGTCCCGGAAACCGTTGTCAAGGACGCGCTGCGCGGTATGGCCGCCGCCCATCCGGAGCTGAGCGTGGATGTCGGGAACCGTGTCGTCCTGCGGCGTGATGCGCCCGTGGCCGGGAAAGTGGCACTGGTCTCCGGGGGCGGGTCCGGACACGAGCCGTTGCACGCCGGGTTCGTCGGGCCCGGGATGCTGTCGGCGGCGTGCCCGGGAGAGGTGTTCACCTCGCCCGTGCCGGATCAGATGGTGCGGGCAGCCGCGGCGGTCGACAGTGGGGCGGGAGTGCTGTTCGTCGTCAAGAACTACACCGGTGACGTGCTGAACTTCGCAATGGCCGCCGAACTCGCCGAGGACGAGGGCATTCGGGTCACCCAGGTCCTCGTCGATGACGACGTGGCCGTGACCGACAGTCTGTTCACGGCGGGGCGGCGGGGCACGGGCGCGACCCTGTTCGTCGAGAAGATCGCCGGGGCCGCCGCCGACGAGGGCGCGCCGCTGGAGCAGGTGGCGGCCATCGCCCGGCGGGTGAACGAGGAATCGAGGAGTTTCGGGGTGGCACTCAGCGCCGTCACCACGCCCGCCAAGGGGTCTCCGACCTTCGATCTGCCACCGGGCGAACTGGAGCTGGGGATCGGGATCCACGGCGAGCCGGGGCGGGAGCGGCGTCCGATGATGACGTCGGGGGAGATCGCGGACTTCGCGGTGGACGCGGTGCTGGAGGATCTGCGGCCACGCGGACCCGTGATCGTGCTGGTCAACGGGATGGGCGCGACTCCGCTGCTGGAGCTGTACGGGTTCAATGCCGAGGTGCAGCGGGTGCTGTCCGAGCGGAGTGTCGTGACGGCTCGTACGCTCGTGGGGAACTATGTGACCTCGCTCGACATGGCGGGCTGTTCGGTGACGCTCTGCCAGGTGGACGAGGAGCTGCTGCGCCTCTGGGACGCGCCGGTGGAGACACCGGCGCTGCGCTGGGGCCGTTGACCCGCCCGACAAGGAGATCATGTGCTCGACGCCGATTTCTTCCACCGTTGGATGACCGCGGCCGCGGCTGCCGTGGATCGCGAGGCGGACCACCTCACCGAGCTCGACTCGGCGATCGGGGACGCCGATCATGGCAGCAACATGCAGCGCGGGTTCGCCGCGGTGACCGAGGTCCTGGGACAGGAGCGACCACAGACCCCGGGTGCCGTGCTGACGCTCGCCGGACGGCAGTTGATCTCGAAGGTCGGCGGGGCTGCGGGGCCGTTGTACGGGACGCTGCTGCGGCGTACGGGAAAGGCTCTGGGCGACACGCCTGCCGTGACGCCGCAGCAGCTGGCCGAGGCGCTCGGGATGGGCGTCGCGGCAGTGGCCCAGCTGGGCGGGGCACAGGCCGGGGACAAGACGATGCTCGATGCGCTGCTGCCGGCCGCCGAGGCGCTGGGTACCTCGTTCGGGGCGGCCCGGGAAGCGGCGGAGGCGGGGGCGCTGGCGACGGTTCCTCTCCAGGCCCGCAAGGGCAGGGCCAGCTATCTGGGCGAGCGCAGCATCGGTCATCAGGATCCGGGGGCGACGTCCTCCGCCCTGCTGATCGCCGCGCTGGCCGAGACCGGCGGCGTGCTCGGGGGTGAGGCATGAGCGACGGGAAGCAGGTCGGGATCGTGCTGGTCTCGCACAGCGGCCCGGTGGCCGAGTCCGTCGCCGAGCTCGCCAGGGGACTGGCCGCCGGTGGATCGACGGCCCCGGTCGCCGCGGCCGGTGGTACGCCCGCGGGTGGTCTCGGGACCAGTGCGGAGCTGATCGCCGAGGCCGCCAGGTCGGTGGACGGCGGTGCGGGGGTGGCCTTGCTCGTCGATCTGGGCAGCGCGGTGCTCACGGTCAAGACAATGCTGGCCGAGGGCGACGAACTGCCGGACGGCTCGCGTCTGGTGGACGCGCCGTTCCTGGAGGGTGCGGTGGCCGCCGTGGTCACGGCGTCGGCGGGTGGCGACATCGCGGCGGTGGCGGCCGCGGCTTCGGAGGCGTACGAGTACCGCAAGGTGTAGGCAGGTGGACGTCCGCGGTCCGTGCGGCCGCCCCGTACCCGTTGTCCGTGGGTGTACGGGGCGGCCTCACGCCCGTCATCCGGCCGCGATCCGCCGGACGGGCCCTCGGTCCGTCAGGCCGCCGACGCGGTCGCGGCTGCCTCGATCCTGATCCGGGCCTGCTGTGTCGTGCCGTTGACCGTCACGGCGAGTGTGATCGTGCCCGGCCGGAGCGCGGTGAGGGTGCCGGTGGACGGGTCGAGGACCGCCGTGTGGCGGTGGCGGGCGTCGCCCCGCTCGCCGATGTGGACATTCGGGGATCCGGTCCAGTCCGCGGCCAGCGGGAAGCCGACCGGAACCCTGCGGGCGCCCTGCGTGACGGTCGCCGTGACCTTCGTACGGCTGCCGGTGCCGAGCACCGCCGGCGCCTCGATCTCCAGCGCGTCGACATGCGCGCGGGTCTGTACGGAGACCCAGTCGGGCCCGCCCTGCCACGGCCGTTGCCGCGCGGCTCCCTGTTCACCGGGCGTGATGTGGTCGGCGCCGACCAGCGACCAGCCGGTGAAGCCGCCCTCGTCGGCCGGTCCGGCCGGTGCCTTGCCGGAGTTGCCGTTGATCAGATACGGCACTCCGTCGACGTGCGAGGCGTGGAAGACGCCGACGTGGCCGCCGATGAACGCCGCGCCCTTGCCCGTCGTGCGGCGGAAGTCGGCGAGCCACTGTTCGACGAGGGCCGCCTCCTTGCGGTCGCCGAGCCGGCTGCCCTTCTGGACGGTCGGGTCGCGCGGCGGCACGTGCTCGATCAGCATGACCGAGTCGACGGTCCGGTCGTTCGCTGCCGCGTCCAGCTGGGCGCGGAGCTGCTTGATCTGGGCGAAGCCCCCGCCGCGCAGGCTGAGGCTGGAGGTGTCGAGCGTGACGAAGCGGGTGCCCTTGTGGTCGAACGTCCGCTGGGCGGGGCCGAATTCAGTGATGAAGTTGTCGATTTTGCCGCCCATCACCTCATGGTTGCCCGGTACGTAGTACCAGGGCAGCGAGTCGCCGAGTTCCTGGTCGAGGATCCGGTGGGCGAAGGCCAGGTCCGCGGGTGACCCCTCGTCGACGAGGTCACCGTTGATCACGAGGAAGTCCGGGTGGGCCGCCTTGATCTCGCGCAGGGTGCGCCGTGCCTGGGTGACGATGGCGCTGTCCGGTTCCCGGGCGACGAACTGGGCGTCGGACATCACCGCGAACTGCCAGTCCCTGCGCCCGGTCACGGCAGCCGGGTCGATCAACGGGTCTGCGGGGGCCGCCTGTTCGGGAAGGTCGACGGTGGGCGGCACCTGGGCGGTGAGTTCGTCGATGACGATCTCGCCCGTGTACTGCTGGGCGGCCGCGGTCTCCGCGAGGTAGAAGCGGGACACGGCGAGCGGCATGGCGGCTCCCGCCGGTACGGCGAAGGTGATCTGCCGCCAGCCGGTCCAGGTGACGTACGGTCCGCGTAGCAACTGGTCGGAGCCCGCGGCGTCCTTGAGGTGCAGGGTCGGCCAGGCGCCCTTGCCGTCGCCCTTGATCCACAGCTTGAACGACTGGGGCTGGCCGGGCACGGTGACCGGCTGGGGCGGTGCCGCGTAGGCGGCGCGGGTGGCGGTGGACCGGGTGAAGTCGTAGGTGAGTTGCAGTCCGGTGCCGGTGTGGCCGTCGGGCGTGGCGGCGAGTGAACCGCTCGCGCGGGCCTGGCTGAACTTCCAGGAGCCCGCGTCGTCGAAGGAGGAGACGGCCTGCTCGGTGAGGCCGACGCTGATGGCGAGGACGGTGGTGGTGCCGGCCACGGTCGCCTTGATCTGTCCGGCGCCGCCGCCGGTGCGTGAGGCGACGGTGAAGGAGCCCTGGCCGTCGTCGCGGATGTCGAAGAGCGCGTGATCGTAGTCGAGGGTGACGTCGCGCGGTTCCACGGGGGCGCTGGTGCCGTGGGCGTCGAGCCCGACGATGCCGAACGTGCCGGTGGCCTCGGCATCGGCGAGGCCCACGCGCCGGGTGGTCGGTTCGATCCGGGCCAGTTCGTCGAGGACGGTCAAAGTCGTGCTGCCGTTCGCCGGTCCGTGTTCGGCGCGTACGTCGGTGGTGCCGCCGCGGCGCGCGGTGAAGAGCCCGTCGCGGTCGACGGTGCCGACGGACCCGCGCACCGTACGCCAGCGCGGGTCGCTGTCGGCGGGGCCGTACGTCTCGTCGTATCCGGTCGCGGTGAGGCGGCGGGTGAGCCCGGGGAAGACCCGGTCGGGGTGGCCGCCCTTGACGGGGTCGACGCCCGGTGCGGAACCGGCGGGTGTACGGGGCTGGACCCAGAAGCCCCTGAGGCGTCCGCTGCCGTCGGGGGCGGTGAGGGCGAGGCCGTTGGGTACGGTGCGTTCGCTGCCGTCGGACGGGCTGTTCTCCACCCGGAGCGCGTCGCTGCCGGGTGCGCGCGCCACGAGGGTCGACGAGCCGCCGCCGTCCAGGTTGAGTGCGCTGTACGAGCCTGCGCGCCGCATCATCAGCCCGAGTTCGGTGAGGGTGACGCCGCCGCTGTCGGCCTGCCGCCCGTCGACGGTGAGGATCTGCATGGTCCGGCCGTCTCGGGAGAATCCGACGGCGGTTCGGGGGGCGGCGGTGTTGTTGCCCTCGCCGTCGTGGTTCTGCGCGACCCCGTCGACGACGAGGAGTTCGCGCCCGCCGACGGCGGTGCGCGGCAGGGCTCCGTTGTCGGTGCGTGCCCGGTAGGTCAGGGACACCGGGTCGCCGGGCTTCAGGGCGTCGAGCGCGGCGGCCCCGGCTTCGCGGCCGATCAGGATGGTGGTGTCGTCGGGGACGGCTCCTGATCCGGGGGTGTGCGAGGCGGAGACGACCTTGCCGTCCCGTACGACCGCTTCGGCGACCGGGGTCGCGTTGTCCACGGTCAGGGCGCGGTCGGCGGTTCCCCAGGCCGAGGTGTACGCGCCGACTCCCCCGGCCGGGACATTGGCGGCGTTGTAGGCGGCGAGCGGCCGCTGCCCGGCGGGCAGGGTGAGCGTCCCCTCGAAGTACAGGTTCAGGATGCGGCCCGCGCTGTCGGGGCCGATGCCGACGGCCCGGTTGATTCCCGGGGCGGGCGACTGGACCGTCGCCCCGTCCTTGATGCCGATCCCCTCGGGAGCGCCGGTCTGGTTGATGTCGAAGAAGTCGGCGTTGATCGCGGCGACGGTGCGGCGGCCGCGGCCAGCGTCGTGTGCGGCGGCGAGTTCGGAGACCGTGTGCCGTTCGGAGACCTTTCCGGAGGAGAGGTAGTCGGCCTGTACGCCGGTGCCTGCGAGGTCGACGGAGAGGGAGTCGACCCGCAGCCACTTGTCGGATTCGAGCCGGTCGTACGAGTCGAGGCGGACACCCTGGGCGATCGGGCGCGACATGCGTGCGGTCTCGATGCCGTCGCCGTCCGCGACGGACCGGAGCTCTCCCGTCGGGTTGCTCGCGGGTGGTGGGGCGACCGGTCGGAGTGCATCGGCGGAGATAGGGGGACGGGGGACGGGGGTCGAATCGGCGAGCGCGGGAGAAATCGCGCCGACCGTCATCGCGGACACCGTCGCCAGCAGCACGAGCGGTCGCGCGACCGTCCCGTACCGCCGCGCCGCTCTCGCACGCGGTCCGATCGTCCTGCCGACTATACCGAGGGCCACAAATCCTCCTGGAATCACGTTGGTTGCCCGGCCCGTTCCACGGGCGGAAAGCGCTGTCGGCGGACAGCATGGCCGCGCGCGCAGCCTCGCACCAGGGGGCATCGGGAACCTCGGGGGAAACAGGGCGAGTCGGCTCGATGACGGAAATGATCAACGGGCAGGGGTGTCGTCCGGGGCGGCGTGCGGGACCGGCCAGCAGACTTGACGGCATGTCATCCCAGAAGCGCGCCACGCGCAGTGCGGGTCTCCTGCTGTTCCGCCGGCCGGCCGGCGCCACGGACGACGGCGCAGGTTTCGAGGTGCTCATCGGCCACATGGGTGGCCCGTTCTGGGCAGGCCGGGAGAGCGCGGCGTGGTCGATCCCCAAGGGTGAGTACGGCCCCGACGAGGAGCCGACGGCCGCTGCCCGCCGTGAGTTCGAGGAGGAGTTCGGCCGTCCGGCGCCGGACGGTGAGTGGGTGGCGCTCGGCGAGGCCCGTCAGTCCGGCGGCAAGACCGTGACGGTGTGGGCGCTGGAGGCGGATCTCGATGCCGCGACGGCCGTTCCCGGGACGTTCACCATGGAGTGGCCGAGGGGGTCCGGGGTGCTGCGGGAGTTTCCGGAAGTCGACCGGTTCGCCTGGTGCACGCCCCAGGAGGCGGCGGAGCGGCTCGTCACGGGGCAGCGGGTCTTCCTCGACCGCCTGCGGGAGCACGTGGAGGACGGGCGGGTGACGCCCGCTCAGGACGGGCCCTGAGCGGGGTGTTCGCCGGCTGTGCTGTTGATCTCCGGACTGTGCGGGTGGTGTTCGACGCTGCCGTGACTCACAGCGGTCGGAAGCGTCAGTGCTGCGCTCCCTCGCCCTGAGCTGCCTCGATGCTGCTGTGCAGATCACTCGTCGCGTCGAGCGCGGCGGCTCCGGAGAGGACCAGGCAGGCCAGCAGCGCGGCGGCCGCTGCCCGGCCGGCGCGGGGCCGCGGGGCGTTCCGGCCGAGCAGTGCGGCGACGCGGCGCGGTACGGGGCCGGCCGCTGCGGCGAGCGCCGTCCGGGGACGGGGCTGCGGGGCTCCTTCGGCGGCGCGGGCGGCGAGGGCGGCGCGGCCGATGGCGCGGGCGGCGATCCGTCGGTCGCCGACTGCGCAGGCTGCCGCTTCGTCGGCGCAGCGCTCCAGGGCGTAGCCCATGGGGGCGCGCAGGGAGCGCAGTGCGGGGTGGCAGAGTGCCGCGATTTCGGCAGCTGCGATGAAGAGATGGTGGCGGCCTGTGAGATGGGCGCGTTCGTGTGCCAGCAGGGCGTCGCGTTCGGCGGGGTCCAGGGCGCGCAGCATTCCTGTGGTGACGACGATCCGGCCCGGCGTGCCCGGACGGCCGGGCAGCGCATACGCGTCGGCGCGGCTGTCGCGCAGGACGGCCAGCTCATCGCCTGCGTACTCGGACGGCCGCGCCGCCCGGTACAGCTCCGCCCAGTGGCGGTGGGCGGCGCGGGCGACCGCGGCGGCGCAGCCCGTGAGCAGTGCCAGCGCGGCGGCCGCGAGGGGTACGGCGACGGCGGGAGCGGCGTCGGAGAGCGGTCTGACGAGTTCGCCGAAGGCGGAGACGGCGGAGAACCGGGTGGCGCCGGGCACCACCAGCAGGACCAGGGCGAGCAGGCTGCACAGGGCGAGGCCGATGCCCGTCGAGGCGAGCAGCCGTACGGCGCGCGCCGGCGACAAGGCGTCCGCGAGGCGACGGGCAGCGGGTACCGCGACGAAGGGCATCAGCAGCGGAACCCACACGGCGTAGATCATCGGTTTTCTCCGTCGAGCAGGTCCCGGAGCAGCTGCTCGTCCTCATCGGTGAGTTGTGACACGAATCGCGCCAGCACTGTGCTGCGGTCCTCCTCCTTCCGCAGCTCGCTGTGCATCCGGCGGGCGGTCAGACCCGGCGCGTCCTCGGTGGGGGTGTACGCGAATCCGCGGCCGGCCCGGGTGCGGGTGACCGTACCCTTTTCGTAGAGACGCGACAGGATCGTCGTGACAGTGGTGCGGGCGAGCGCCGCCCCGATCGCGCCTTGCACCTGGCCGGGGGTCAGGGGCGTGTCGGCCGCCCACAGGGCCGCCAGGATCGTGGATTCCAGCTCTCCGGACGGGCGCCGCTCCGATGCGGTGTGGTGCGGGCGCTCCGGCACGGTCTCCGGTGCCGGGTCGCCGTGCGGGCGGGGGGCGGGTTCTCCGCTCGATATCCCCTTCACCTGCGACATGGAACTCTCCTCCCCCTTCGGGCGTCTACAGTGACATAGACCGTCTACACCACTGTAGTCAGTCCGGGCGTTCCGTCGGGTCGCCCGCTCACCATTATGGGAGACCCTCCACCGTGTCCGTATTCTCACTGGCGGCCGCGCCACAAGCGGTGAACGTGCTGGACGCAGGTTCACTGCTCGGAGCGTTCGGTGCGCTCGGCATCGCCGTCGTGCTCTTCGCCGAGACGGGACTGCTCGTCGGCTTCTTCCTGCCCGGCGATTCCCTGCTCTTCACGGCGGGTCTTCTCTGCGTGCCGGGCACCCGCGGGCCGGTCGAGCTGTCGTTGCCGCAGGTACTGATCGCCGCCGTGGCCGGCGCGCTGCTCGGCGCGCAGGTGGGCTACTGGATCGGCCGCCGCGGTGGCCGGGCCCTGCTCGCCCGCAGCCGCGCCAAGCGGCTGCACGAGGGCGCCGCCCGCGCCGAGGAGCTGCTCGGCAGGTACGGCCACGCCCGGGCGATCGTGCTGGCCCGCTTCGTACCCGTCGTACGCACGGTGCTCAACCCGCTGGCCGGGGCGCTCGACGTCCCCGCCGGGCTGTTCACGCTGTGGCAGGTCGTCGGCGGGGTGGTCTGGACCGTGGGGCTGGTCCTCGCCGGGTACGCGCTGGGCTCCTCGGTGCCCAACGTCGACCGCTATCTGCTGCCGATCGTCGCTGTCGTGGTCGTGGTCTCCCTCATCCCCCTCGCCGCCGAACTGCTCCGCTCCCGCGGCCGGCGCACCGCAGAAGGAGACAACAGCTGATGTTGCTCGCCTCCACGGCCACCTCGATCGACGGTGACCTGTACACCTGGATCACCGAGCTGGCCCAGCGCTCCCCCGCCGCTCTGGATTCCGCCGTCCGTGTCTGGTCGGATTACGGACTGGCCCTGTTCGCCCTGCTGATGCTCGTGTCCTGGTGGCGCTCGCGCTCCACGGGCCCCGCCCGTACCGCCATGGCGCTCGGTACCCCGCTCGTCGTGGTGGCCGCGTACATCGTCAACGACCTGGTGAAGTCGGCCTTCCATGAGCAGCGGCCGTGCCAGACCCTGCATGTCCTGACGGTGGAGGCCTGCCCGGCGCTCGGTGACTGGTCCTTCCCCAGCAACCATGCCGCCATCGCTGCGGCCGCCGCGATGGCCATCTGGCTGACCGATCGCAGACTCGGGGCGATCGCGGTGCCCGCCGCTCTGCTGATGGCGGCGTCCCGGGTGTGGATCGGTGTGCACTACCCGCACGATGTGCTGATCGGGCTGGTCACGGGCGCGCTCGTCGCCTGGCCGTTGACGATCGCGGCGCGGCGCTGCGCCCCGGCGGTGGTCCGGCTGCGCGAAAGCCCGCTGCGTCCCCTGGTGGCGAACCGGTGACCGAGAACGCTTCGGCGCTCGCGCGCGGCCGGTCCGCACCCGTGGCATCAGGGCTCCGTGCACCGCTGGGAGCCGTTCTTGTCGGGCTGCTCGGACTCGTCGGGCTGGCGGCTCTCGTCCTGGCCGCCCGGCACGGCTCCCCGCCTGCCCTGGACCGGGCCGCCCATGACTGGTCGCTGCGGCACCGGCCGTCGGGCCTCGTGGCGACCGCGCGGGCCGTCACGGCCACCGGCACCGGGATGTTCCCGTACGCGGCGGCGGTGATCGCCGGGCTGATCGCGGGCCGTGATACCCGTCGGCGGCTGGAGTACGCAGTGGGTGCCCTGGCCTTCCTGCTGCTCGCGCAGGGTGTCCGCTACGGTCTCATGGAGCTGATCGCCCGGCCCCGCCCGCCGCTGGGCGACTGGGCCACGCACGCCTCCGGCTTCGCCTTCCCCTCCGGGCACGCGACGACGTCCGCACTGATGGCCGGCCTGCTGCTCACGGCCATCGGCGTCCGGACGCGCGGCGGGACGGTGCCGCGTTCTCTCCGTGCCGCCGTCGCCGCCCTGGTGATCTGCTGGGCGGCGGCCGTCGGCCTGAGCCGGATCCTGTTGGGGGTGCACTGGGCGACGGATGTGCTCGCCGGATGGCTGTTCGCCGCGGTCTGGGTGGGGCTCGGGACCGCGCTGATACGGAAGGCACTGCCGCTCCCGCAGTGACCGGTCCGTTCAGGTCCCACCCTCATCGAGGTCCCGTGCGATGCCCCTCATGACTCCCGTGCGTGCCACCCGTGTCGTCCGTCCGCCGGTGGTGCCGCGTGTGCTCTCGCTCCTCCAACGTCGGCTGACCCGGGTGACGGTGACCGCGTACGCAGCGGCCGCGCTGCTGCCGGGGGCGGGACTGGCCCTGCGGCGGGTTCACCTTGCCGCGGTGCCCGTCCCCGGCGGCGCCCGTACGCAGCTCACCCTGCCGTCGCTCCTGCTGGCCTATCTGCTCTTCACCGCGGCGTTACGGGTGCCTGCCGGGGAGCTGCCACGGCTCGTCCGCCGGCCGTTGTCGCTGCTGGTGGGAACGGCCGCCAATACGCTCATTCCGCTGGCCCTGCTGCCCTGTCTGGCCGCGGTGCTGGGGCGACTGCCCGATACGGACGGCTGCAGCGGGCTGATCACCGGGCTCGCGCTCGTGGGGGCCATGCCGGTCGCGGCAGGTGCCACGGTCTGGGGCGACCGGGCGGGCGGCAACCACTCACTGGTCGTGGGGATCGTGCTCGCCTCCACGCTGCTCAGCCCGCTCACCATTCCACTGATGCTCTCGGTGGCCTCGACGATGACACGTGGCCACTACGCCCACGATCTGTCACGCATGGCCGCGACGGACGGCGGGGCGTTCGCCGTGATCAGCGTGATCGTGCCGTGCGTCGCCGGTCTGGCCGTCCAACGGATGACGCCCCGCCACGTGCTCGAACGGCATCTGCCGTGGCTGGGGCTGCTCGGACTCGTCGACGCGGTGCTGCTCACCTACAGCAACGCCTGCGGGGCGCTCGGCGGCTTCCTGTTCCACCCGCGGCCCGCACTGCTGGTCGCGGCCGTCGTCGTGGCCGGGGCGCTGTGCGCGGCTTCCTTCGTGATCGGCTGGTGTCTGGCCCGTACGGTACGGGCCGACCGCGCGGACACCGTGGCGATCACGCTCGCCTGCGGAATGAACAACAGCAGCGCCGGTGCGGTGCTGGCGGCGACCAATCTGCCCAGCAGCCCACAGGTGCTCCTGCCGGTTCTCGCGTACAGCCTGTTGCAGAAGTGCGGGGCGGGGCTGGCGGACTCGGTGCTGCGCCGCAGGGCAGACACGTCTCAGGTCTTGTGACCGGGCAGGCGGATGACGGCGAGGCCGCCGTCGAGGTCGACGGTGGACCGGTGGGGCGGGGCGCCGTCCTCCTCGTCGTCGCGCAGCAGCAGAGCGCTTCGGCGTTCCTTGAGCTCGCTCTGTTTGCCGGGCGAGAAGGTCGCGTGCAATTGCTCGAACCCGGTCGCCGAGACCTGGCCCCGGCGGGCGCTGTTGCGCCACGGCAGCAGACCCGCCCGCCCCGCCCGCAGCATCAGCTGATCGAGGAGGGCGACGGCGGTCAGCCCGATCACGAGTCCGGGCAGCGTCATCAGCGCGACGAATTCCATCCGCACAGACTGACCGATGTGCGGTGCGCCGCGCATCCGTCGCGAGAACGACCGTGCGGGCCGTCGCGCAGCGCGACGGCCCGCACGGTCCTGACGGGTCGGGCCCCGGACGGTCAGCCGTTGGGGAGGATGACCGCGCGGCCGTTGATCTTGCCGTGGTGCAGCCGCTCGTACGCCAGCGGCGCCTCGTCCAGCGTGTAGGTCTCGACGTGAACCTCGACCGATCCGGCGCGGGCCAGGTCCAGCACCTCGGCGAGTTCGGAGCGCGAACCCCAGTACGGGGAGGTCACTGTCGTGCTGTACGGCAGGAAGCCGAAGCCCACCGGCAGCGCACCACCGCCGATGCCGACGATCGTGACGTCCGAGTCGATGGCGGCCGCGGCCCCGGCCGTGACGACGGTCGGCGGTGCTCCGACGAAGTCGAGGACGACCTGTGCGCCGACGCCACCGGTCAGCTCGCGTACCTTCGCCGCCGCGTGCTCGTCGGAGAGCACGGTCTCGTGGGCGCCGACGGTGCGGGCCAGGGCGAGCTTGTCCGCCGAGACGTCCAGGGCGATGACCCGGACGGCCGTCATGGCGCGCAGCAGCTGGATCGCGACGTGGCCGAGGCCGCCGCTGCCGATGACGACGGCGGTGGCACCGGGTACCAGCTTGGGCAGGGACCGCTTGATCGCGTGGTACGGGGTCAGGCCCGCGTCGGTGAGCGGTACGGCCTGGACCGGGTCGAGGTCACCGAGCGGCACCAGGTGGCGGGGGTCGTCGACGATCATGTACTCGGCCATGGCACCGGGTGAACCGAGTCCGGGCGGGGTGATGCCCAGCTCCTCGGCGCGCAGGCAGTAGTTTTCCTTGCCCTCGGCGCACTTGACGCACGTACCGCAGCCCCAGGGGCCGTAGACCGCGACGGACTCGCCGGTCGAGAGGCCGCTCACTCCGTCGCCGAGCGCCGCGATGGTGCCCACGCCCTCGTGGCCGAGGGTGAGCGGCAGCGGGAAGGGGATCTGTTCGGCGGGCCAGCTCATCAAGGCGATGTCGGAGTGACAGACACCTGCGGCGGTGACCTTGAGCAGCACCTGGCCGGGGCCGGGCTCCGGGTCGGGCACGGTGACGACCTCGGGTGCCGCGCCGACGGTGCGGTACTGAACGGCCTTCATGGGGTTCTCCTCACTCTTTGTGTATCTCTGCTTGCCCCCGTTACCGCCTGTCCGTCGCTCAGGAAGCGGAGTATCCGCCGTCCACCAGGTGGTAGCTGCCGTGGATGAAGGAGGCGCGGTCGGAGAGCAGGAAGGCGGCGAGTTCGGCGACTTCCTCCGCCGTGCCGAGGCGTCCGGCCGGGTGCAGCGAGATGAGGTGGTCGCGGGCCGGGCCGTCCGTGTTGCGCAACAGCGGTGTGTCGATGAAGCCGGGACCGACGGCGTTGATCCGGACGTTCTGTGCCGCGTATTCGAGGGCCGCCGTCTTGGTGAGCCCGACGACGCCGTGCTTGGCGGCCACGTAGGCGGGCGATCCGGCGAAGCCGTTGGTGCCGAGGATCGACGACATGTTGACGACGGCGCCGCCGCCCGCCGCGACGATCGCGGGGAGTTCGTAGCGCATCGAGTAGAAGACACCGCTGAGGTTGGTGGCGACGACCCGGTTCCAGTCCTCGATCGCGTACTCACCCGTGGGGCTGCTGGGACCGCCGATGCCCGCGTTGTTGACGGCGAGGTGCAGGGCCCCGAACGTGTCGACGGCGAATTGCACGCCCGCTTCCACGGAGGAGGGGTCGGTCACGTCCATGGTGACGGCGGCTGCCTTCGCACCGGCGCCTTCGAGCTCGGCGACGGCCTTGCGGGCGTTCCCCTCGTCGTAGTCGGCGACGACGACGGCCGCGCCGCCCGCGGCCAGCCGGTGGGCCAGCGCCAGTCCGATTCCGGAGGCGCCGCCGGTGATGAGGGCGGTCCGGCCGGCGAACTCCTGGTCGGCGGGGGTGAGAGAGAGGCTCATGATGGTGCGTTTCCTTCCGTGGTGCTGTGCGGCGCCGGCCCGGCGGGACGCTGCGCGAGCAGTTCTCCGCAGAGGGCGTCGAAGGCCTGCCCGACCAGTCGGGGCAGGGCGTCCGGCCGTCTGCCGCGGACCCAGGCGGCCTGGGCTGCGAGGAGCGCCCCTGCGCCGGCGGCGACTGTGACGGCGGGACGGATGTCCAGCCGTGGGTCGACGCCGAGCCGCTCCGCGACGATGGCGACCGAGTCCTCCTGGGCATCCACCCGGATGTGGTGGAACGCCGCGTAGAGGGTCGGCTCCTCCTCGGCGACGACCAGCAGGTCGAAGATCCGGGGGCTCCGGTGCCAGGCCTGTGCCTCGGGGTCTTCGAGCCAGTCGAGGACGGCGCGGCGGTAGGCGGTGAGCGGGGGCTCGTCGGCGGGGCGGGCACGCAGGGCGTCATTGATCCGGTCGCCGTCGCCCCGGAGCGGGTCCAGGACTGCGGCTTCCTTGCTCGTGAAGTACCGGCTGAAGGTGCGCCGGTCGACGTCCGCGTGTTCCGCGATCTCCTCGACCGTCACGTTCCTCAGACCGCGGTCGAGTACGAGCTCGAAAGCGGCCTGCGCCAGTGAGTCCCGGGTGCGACGGGCCTTGCGGCTCCGCCTCTCCGGGGTCTTCCGCTCCGGATTCATAGCTGCACTGTACACCTACAAATGTCCCGGCGCGACATGAGTCTCGCCGGGACACTTGGCTATCGGGTCTCGCGGGTCCGTCACCACTCACTGAAGGTCTGTGCGGCCCTCCGGGCGCCCTGACCGGACATCGCCCCGGGCTGTCGGCGACGGATACCGGTCGGCGCCTTGCGCAGGGCGAGCATCGCGATGTCATCGCGTCGTACGCCGCCGGAGAAGGCCTCCAGGTCCGCATGGAGCGCGTCCAGCACTTCACTCGGTCCGTACCCGGCCCAGCGGCCGAGCCGGGTGTCCAGCGGGTAGAAGGCGCCGGAGGCGTCGCGGGCCTCGGTCACTCCGTCGGTGAATGCCAGGAGCGTCGCACCGGCCGGGAAGTCGAACTGCTCCGCGCCGCGCGCCTCGCTGCTGAGCTCCGCCATGCCCAGTGGTACGGAGGTGAGGCGCAGCGGGACCGCGGCTGCCCCTCCGTCGTGCAGCAGGTGGGGCGGCAGATGACCGCAGTTGACGGCCTCCATCCGGTCCTCGCCCTCGAAGCCGAGGACCAGGGCCGTGACGAAGCGTTCGACCTCGCCGGTCTGGGCGGAGAAGGTGTTGTGCCGGGCGACCGCGTCCTCCAGGGCGTCCACCACTGTGGTCAGGGTGGGCTCGCGGATGGCCGCCTCCCGGAACGCGCCCAGCGCGGCGAACCCCGCACCGATGGCGGCGATCCCCTTGCCCTGCACATCGCCGATGATCACCCGGGTGCCGTAGGGCGACTGGACGACCTCGTAGATGTCGCCGCCGACCAGGCGGTCCTCCTCGATCGGCGTATAGATGCCGTGGGTGATGAGCTGGTCGGTCAGGACCGGCAGCGGGCGCAGGATCTGCCGCTGGAGCGCGACGGCGGCGGAGCGCAGCCTGGCTATCTCGGCGGCGTGCCGGAGCCGCAGCGCGCAGGAGCCGACACCCAGGAAGCAGGCCAGCACGGTGAACGCGACGCTGCTGGTGACGTCCCAGAACGTTCCCCCGGTCAGCAGCCGTGAGCAGACGACGACGGCCATGATCCAGGAGGCCACGCCCACGGTCTGCCGGATCGTTCCGAAGACCGATACGAGCGCGGGCACGACCACCATCAGCGGTACGAGGTGCATCTCGTCGCCGGTCCGGATGTCGAGGAGGCCGACCAGGGCGGTCAGCAGCACGAGCCCGCCGAACAGGGCCCTGTTCCCGATCCGGGGAGCGAAGACGGCCGCCTCCCCCGCGTCCGTACCCGGGAGCGTCGCCCCTCGCGTCACCGTCCGGCGCCGGAGCCCGATCGTCACGGCCCATTCCTCCTGGGATCTGCCGGCCCCACACCGGCGTTCGGTCCCAGTCAATCCGGACCGCGGGGGTCGACACACGAGGCTTACGGCCCCATGGAGCACGCCGAAAGTCCCATGACGGGAGGCGGCCGGTGGACTTCGGCCCGTAAGTCCCGGGCCGAAGGTCCCGTGCCGGAGGTCACCGCACGGCTGCCGTACGGACACCGCCGGCCCCTGCCAGGCGTGTCGGCGGGTGCTCCGGTACGAGAGCCGAGAGGAAGGCTGTCCGGCGGCGGAGCACGAATCCCAGCGATTCGTAGAGCCGGACGGCGTTCGTGTTGGAGGCGGAGGCGTGCAGGAACGGCGTTTCGCCGCGCTCCCTGATCTCGTGTGCGACGGCGAGGACGAGTCCGGTGCCGAGCCCCTGACCGCGCACCGACTCGTCCGTGCAGACGCCGCTGATCTCGCTCCAGCCGGGCGGGCGCAGACGCTCGCCCGCCATCGCGACGAGCACCCCTTCGCGCCGGACGCCGAGGTAGGTGCCGAGCTCGACCGTACGGGGCAGGAACGGCCCCGGCCGGGTGCGGGCGACCAGGTCGAGCATCTCGGGTACATCGTCGGGTCCCAGCCGCACGGCCTGCGGAAACGGGGCCGCCGCGACCCCGGCGTCGACGAACTGGACACCCTCGGCGTGGAAGGTGATCTCCCAGCCGGCCGGCGGCGGCTCCCGGAACGCGGTGAGGGTGACGGCGCCACCGGGTCCGGCGAGGGCCGCGGCGTCGGCCCAGTCCGCGGCCTCGGGCGGGTCCGGGACCGCGACCCAGGGGGCCACGTCCGCCGGGTAGCGCAGGACGCGGCCGCGCTGCTCGGCGAAGTGGGCGTGCGGGCCGGTCAGTGCGGCGCGGACCGGGTTGTCCAGCGGGTGCGCGTCACCGGCGGCGGCACGCGGCGCGCTCACGCGTCCACCTCGATCACGGTCTTCCCGCGCGCGTGTCCACTCTCCACGGAGCGCAGTGCTTCTCCCGCTCCGGAGAGCGGGAAGGTCGCGGTCACATGCGTCCGCAGGACTCCGGTGACGACGAGGCTCGCCACCTCGTCGAGGACGGCCGCGGTGCGGGTGCGGGCGACGGCCGCCCCGCCGAGCTCCACCGCCAGGGGCTTGCCCCCGGCGCTGATCAGCGCCGCCGGGTCGGCGAGCAGCGGGGCCACGCTCCTGAGGGTGTCACCGCCGACCAGGTCGAAGATCGCGTCGACGCCGTCGGGCGCCGCCGCCCGCACCCGGTCGGCGAGACCGGCGCCGGATTCGACGTGCACCGCGCCGAGCGACTCGACGAAGTCCTTCTTGGCCGCGCTCGCGGCGGCGATGACATGGGCACCGGCGTGGCGGGCGAGCTGAACCGCGAAGGCGCCGACACCGCCTCCGGCCCCGGTGATCAGCAGGGTCGAGCCGGGGGCGGGACCGAGCTGGCGCACACCGTCGTACGCGGTGGCAGCCGCGACCGGCAGCACAGCCGCATCGGCGAACGACAGACCGGCCGGCTTGTGCGCGGTCACGGCGACGGGAAGCAGCGTGTACTCGGCGTAGCCGCCGGTCACCGGATTGCCGAAGACCTCGTCCCCGACCGCGAATCCTTCGACGTCCGGGCCCACGCCCTCGACGACTCCGGCCGCCTCGCTGCCGAACACGGTGGGAAACGGCTGGGGCTCGCTGCCGGGCCTGGTGTACCCCGTACGCAGCTTCCAGTCGACCGGGTTGACCCCGGCCGCCCGGACGGCGACGAGCAGTTCGCCGGGGCCGGGCACCGGCACGTCCTGTTCGACGAGGGCCTCGACCTCCGGTCCGCCGTTACGGGTGAACACGTACGCCTTGGGCATGAGCTTCCTCTCTCCTGTTTCATGGCGGTGACCGCGCACGGCACCCGGGGCCGGGCCGGTCACCGCTCGCCACAGCAGCAGGAAGGCGCCTCTTCGCACGTGTATTCCCGGACCGCTGGGGGCGTTCATCGGACCGCACTGCTCGCCGCGACGACCTCCGTGCCGTCACTCACGTCTCCCACGATGCTCAGCGGACCCCGCCCGTGACCGGGTCCACGACCTTGTTCACCAGGAGTTCGAGAAGCCTCCGGTCGTCGCCCGCGGTGCCGCGCTCGGCGGGTGTGTCCGGGTTGACGTCGAGCAGCACATGGGTGGCGCCCAGCTCGCCGAGTTCCGCCAGATCGGCCCGGATCCGGTCGATCGTGCCGTGTCCGGCGGGGCGTTCACTGCCGAGGAGGGCGTCGGTGACGCGGATCTGCAGCCGCGGCACGAGCGCGGGAACGGGGCGGTGAACGCGTTCGGCCTCCTCGGTGATCAACGGCAGCCCGGCCCGGATCGCGTCGAGCGGCAGCCGGTACGGGTGCCAGCCCTCGCCGAGCCGGGCGGCGCGCCGCTGGGCGGCGGCCGAATTGCCACCGACCCAGACGGGCAGGCAGGGAGCGGATGCCGGCGCGGGCGCGGTCCGTACGCCTTCGTACGAGACGTAATCGCCCCGGAACGTCGAGGGGTCCTCGGCCCAGGCGGCCCGGATCGCGGCCAGGTATTCATCGGTGATGCGCCCCCGCTCGGCGAAGGGCACGCCCAGCGCGTCGTACTCGGCCCCGGACCAGCCGATCCCCGCACCGAGGATGAACCCGTCGGCGTTCAGGTTGTCGATATTGGCGGCGAGCCGGGCCGTCTGCAGCGGGTGACGGTACGGGATCACGGTGACGGTCGTGCCGAGCGCCAGACCGGGTACCCGCCCGGCGATGTACGCGGCGAGCACGAACTGGTCGTAGAACGGGGCCGGATACGTCTCGTGCACATCGGGGGTGACCGCGATGTGGTCGGAGATCATCGCGAAGGAGTACCCCAATTCACGTGCGTCCACAGCCTGTTGGAGAAGGCTTTCCGGGGTGGTGCCGACACCGAAATTGAGTATGTTTACGCCGAATTTCACAACCAGAGCCTAAGCGAGTCTTCTTGACGGCAGGTCACCGGGCGGGCCTGGAAGATCCCGGTGACCTGCCGCGATTCAGCCGGCTGTCCGACGCAGGACCAGACTGACGAAGCCCCAGGATTCGCGGTAGACACGCAGCCATTCGGTGCGCCGGACCGCGGCCGTCTCCAGCACCTGCGGGCTGTCCGGGTGGTCGGGGTGATCCAGGGCCCAGGAGGCGAGCGAGCCCCAGTTGGACCACTCGTAGTCGTCCAGTTCGCGGCGCGTGCTGACGTGACCGTGGACCGGAGTCCACCCGTCGGCGGCGACGTGGTCCAGGGTGGTCGCGAGGTCGGTGAAGTCGCCGAGCATCTCGACGGCCTCCTGCGACGGCTCACGTTCCCAGAAGCCCTCACCGATCAGGACGCGTCCGCCCGGAGCCAGGTGGGTGCGCGCCGCCGCGAGTGCGGGCAGCAGTCCGCCGAAGGCATGCGCGGCCCCGACGCTGAGCACCAGGTCGAACGAGTGCGCGGAACGGAACTGCGCGGCGTCCTGGTGGTGCAGTGCGAGGCGTTCCTGCACGCCGAGACGGCTCGCGGCCTCCTGGGCCTGCCGAAGGGCGTCCTCGGAGGTGTCGACCCCTTCGGCGAGCAGCCGCGGGTGCGCGGTCAGGGCACGCAGCAGCCATTCTCCGCCGCCGCAGCCCAGGTCGAGCACCCGCTCGTCCCCACGCGGGGCGCCACGCGCCAGGAGTTGTCGCACCGATTCGTCGTCGAGCGGGGACTTGATCGGGTGTTCGGCATGGGCAAGCCTGGACATCTGTTCACGGTTCACCGGCGCAGCCTGACAGCACCGAAGGCCGTACGCACGTCGTTTTTCCGGTGCCGGCCGGCCGCTCCCGCTCCCGGTACGGGTACGGGCGCGGGAGCGATCCTCCCCCGACTCCTGAGTCGCCGTCAGCGCTTGAGGCCGTCCATCAGGTCGCGCATGTCGCTGATCATCGCGGACTGGTACGGGGAGAGATCGGGGAGGTCCGGTCCGTCACCCATCGGGGCTCCGCCGAGGTCGTCCTCGTACTGCAGGGAGGAGGAGAGAGTCAGCGAGAGGACCGCGCCGCCCTCCAGCACGCGCAGTTCCGCGATGCCGTTGTCCAAGGTCAGCAGATACGCCTTGTCGCCGAGGTCCGCGACCGACTCCACCTTCACGCCGGGATCGGCGCCGAAATCGGTCACCCCGCGCTTCGCCTCGAACTCGTCAGCGGGGTCGGTCTTCTTGTGCAGTTCCACCATGACGCCGACGGAGTAGCCGATGGACCAGCGCTTCAGAGAACGCTCCTGCCCGGCGGAGGAACGAAGAGGAATGAAACACCTGACCTGATCCAGCGCCGGGTCGTTCAGAATCCCTGATTCCACCTTGCCCGTTGATTCCCCCTCGCCCGTGGGCTCTCTCGGTGCGATCGCCGTACCGATCGCCTTCAGTGGCAGCACCGGGCAGGGGGCTTCGTCCAACCGGTATCCGTGCATGTCCGGCGCGTCCGGTCGTCGGTCACCCCATGGGAACAGGAGCAGCACCGCCGCCCACACGGCCGAAGTCACCACGACTCCGCCCAGCGCCCACCGCCACGGCCTGCGTGGCCGCGGCTCCCCCACGGGCCCCTGACCGAAGTCCATGTGGCCCCGACCGAAGTCCATGTGCCCCTGGCCGAAGGCTCCCAGCACCTCGTCGGCCCCGACTCCGCCCGGCTCGCCCGCCATTTCCGGCTCAGAAATCATTACGCCCCCCTGGTCGCGCTTTCCCTCCGCTCCCCTCATGATCGCAGCACCGCCCTGTCCGCCGGGTGCCGTCGGGTACGCCGGGCGAATCCGAGCCGTTCCACCGGATCGTCAGGCGTTGCTGGTCGCCACCGCCGTCGACCGCACGTTCCGGACCTCCAACTGCTCCGTCAGCCGCTGCTCGGGCCGGACATCGTCCACGCCGCCTCGCTGGGCGAACCCGACGACGAGACCTCGGTCAATCCGCTGTTCTCCGGCCACGAGCAGGGCCGCATCGAGATCTACCGGACGGTCTGATCCGCACGCCCGGAGCCAAGTCAGCTCGCACGGTGCGGACTCGGTGGAGTACGTGCTGGTGATGTCCGGCCGGGCGACGCTGGTGGTGAACGACGTCCCGCACCTTCTGGAGGTGGGGGAGCACGGCCCGGTTCTCAGGACTCAGCAGTCACTTCTACACCACTGAGGACTCCCCCTCGGTCACGCACACCATCGTCGGCTCCCCGCGCGACCGACCCGTCCGGGCAGCGGGCTCGAGCCGGGTCACCATCGATTTCGACTCAACTACCGCTGGATATACGATGGTCGGTCCTCATTGCGCCGTCGGCTGTGGCAGTCTGGAGACGACCGCCCCACCGGGCTCCCCCGTACCGGTGGGGCGGTTCCGCTGCCCGGCGCGCCCGGGCAGCGTACGAACATGACGGCCGATCACGACGATTCCCGGCCATTACTGCCGTGTGACCTGATCAACTTCCCCTTTTCCGCATGGGAGCCTCCCCCCGGGGCAGACGCATGTACCTCATGGCCTACGACCAGGGGGGCGTGACGAGATGACGGCGCACACTGCGCGGACCGCCGGTGCGGAGCGGGCGGAGAGCGCACGGCCGACGCCGACTGACGTGCCGACAGGAACCGGAAGGCACAGGGCGGTTGCCGCGGAGCCGACGGAGGTCACGGGGTTCGCGGAGGCTGCAGCGGACAGCGGCGAACTGCCGTGGATCGAGGACGCGGGGAGAGTTGCGCCCTCCGACGCGCGGGAGCTGTCCAGGCTGTTCTTCGAACGTCTGCGGGTTCTGGAGGAGGGGACCCCCGCCCACCAGTACGCGCGGAACACCCTCATCGAGATGAACCTCTCCCTCGTCCGGTTCGCCGCCGGGCGGTACCGGAACCGGGGCGGCGGCGACATGGAGGACATCGTCCAGGTCGGCACCATCGGGCTGATCAAGGCCATCGACCGGTTCGATCTCTCCCGCGAGGTCGAGTTCACCTCGTTCGCGGTCCCGTACATCACCGGTGAGATCAAACGATTCTTCCGCGACACCAGCTGGGCGGTGCACGTCCCGCGCCGGCTTCAGGAGTTGCGGGTCGACATCGCCAGGACCAAGGAGTGCCTCACCACGGAACTCGACCGCGAGCCCACCGTCCCGGAACTCGCCGAGCAGCTGGGACTGAGCGAGGGAGAGGTCACCGAGGGCATCGTGGCGGCCAACGGATACACGGCGGGTTCGCTGGACATGCCGGCCGATCCGGCCGACGCGAGTCAGCGCAATGCGGCGGGCCGCACCTTCGCCGACGTCCTGGGCGGTCCGGATCCCGCCATGGAGACGGTTGAGAACCTGCATACACTGGCGCCCCTGCTGGGTGGTCTGGACGAGCGTGAGCGCCACATCGTCGACATGCGTTTCGGCCAGGAGATGACACAGTCCCGGATCGGCGCGGAGCTCGGCATCTCGCAGATGCATGTGTCCCGGCTGATCAGCAGGATTCTGCACAAGCTCCGCAGCGGAATGTTCGTCGAGGAGTGATCCCGGCGGTCTCGTGGCCACCTGTTCGACGCCGTGGTCCGGCACGAGGCGCGGGTGGTCCGACGGCCTCGTGGGACCCTGCGGTGCCGGAACGGATCGCTCCGGCACCCGGGCCGGCCGACGGGCTCAGTCCCTGTCCTGCTCCGGGGCGCGGCCCGCGTAGTAGGTGGCGATCATGTCCTCGCCGCCATGCCCTGCCGCCTCGGCGCGCGCGAATCGGTCGGCCGACGCGGCGACCAGGTCCAGCCGCACCCCCGACTTCTCCGCCGCGTCCAGGATGAGGCGGGTGTCCTTGAGCGCCGTGGACAGCGCGAAGCTGGGGGTGAGGTCGCCGGAGAGAACGGCGGCGGACTTGCCCTGGAGGTACGGGGAGTCCAGCGGGCCGCCCTTCATGACGTCGAGGAACGTCTGCGGGTCGATCTCCAGGCCCTCGGCGAGGTTGAGGCATTCCGCGATGTTGTTGACCAGGTTGATCACCCAGGTGTTGACCACGAGTTTCAGCCGCGACGCCGCTCCGGGGACCTCGGCGACCCAGACCGTGCGCTGCCCGATCGCTTCCAGCACGGGGTCCACCGTCGCCCGGACGGTGGAAGGGCCGGAGACGAAGACCGTCAACGCGCCCTGTTCCGCAGGCTGTTTGGTGCCGGCGACCGGCGCGTCGAGATAGACCAGCCCCAGGTCCGCGGCGCGCCGGGCGAGATCGGCGGTGGCCTCGAACCCGACGGTCGAGCTCTGGAGCAGAACCTGGTCGGTGTGGAGCCCCGGCGACGCGGCGGCGAGCGCGGCGGCGACGGAGGCGCCGTCGTTGAGCATGGTGAGGATGACGTCGGCGCCGCGCACTGCTTCGTCCGCCGTCTCCGTGACCGTGGCGCCGTCGGCGGCGAGCGGGGCCGCCTTGGCCTGGGTCCGGTTCCAGGCCCGGACGTCGAGTCCGGCCCGCAGCAGGCTCCGGGCCATGCCGGATCCCATGATCCCGGTTCCGAGGACGGCGACGGTCGGCCGCTGCGGGGTGGCGTCGGCAGCGCTTGAGGACATGAGGGACTCCCTTGGTCGGCCGCGCCCCGGTCGGCTCGCGGGGCGGTGGGTTCTCAGGATTGCCGCAGCGCACCGTCGAGTACGGCAGCGTGCACGGCCCTGGCGAGTCGCGCTCCCCAGCGCGAGCGCGGCCCCGCGAAGGGTTCGCCGGGGTCGGCTCCCGGGGAGGGGGCGGCGACGCAGACGGCGTCGGTGGGGGTGCCCGAGCAGTCGAGACCCGCGTCGAGGAGTGCCTGGACCTTGGCCTCGGTGGCCGTGGCGACGGCGTTGACGAGTGCGGCGTCGGAGAGCGGCACAGGGAGCGTGACGACGATGTTGACCGTGCCGGGCCGAGGCGGGCCGCCGGTGCCTTCGGCGGGGGTCGCCGCCCAGCCGCGTACGCCGAGTCCGCAGGTGGCGGTGGCCGTGACGCCCTCGTCGTCGGCGACCGTGTACGCGGTGACGTCGGCGGCCGTCATCAGCCCGGCGCCGGGGCCGGTGAGGTGTTCCGCGGCGGCGATCCGGGCGAGGTGGCGGTCGGGGTCCATACGCGGATAGCCGCCGGGCACCTGAGCGTTGAGGATCCAGTCGCGCGGGCCGATGCCGCCGCCGAGCACGGCACTGCTGCACACCCGCCATCCGCGCCCCAGCCGCCACACCAGATGATGCAGGTCCTCACCGTCCTCGCGCCGGGTCAGCAGTTCGCCGCGCTGTTGGGGCAGCCGGATGCGTACGGAACTGATGGGGCACCCCCGGTGGCACGGCAGGACGACGGTCGGCACTTGGCCGGTCGATCATATGCGCCGGGGCGGGGCGCCCCCGAGCGGCGCCCCGCCCCGGTACGGACGGTCAGGCTTCGTCCCGGGCCATGGCGATCAGCCGGTCCAGCACCGCGGCGTCGGCCCGTACCCCGTCGTGCGCATAGGAGTCGGTCACCCAGGTCCGCAGACCGCGGACGGCATCGGCGGTGACGAGGGCCTGCTCGCGGTCGACGTACATGTCGTCGTGGTAGACGGCGGCCACGACGGGGACCTCGTTGGCGGCGAGCCGGTCGAGGTCGTAGAGGGCCGGCCAGTCGGTGCGGGCGGCCAGCGCCTCGGCGGCGCCGCGCAGCGGGACGAGCGCGGGGTCCTCCTCGAACTGCCAGGGATAGACCATCTCGCCGGTGAATCGCAGCGGAGTCGCGGCCGTGGCGTCGAAGGCGGGGAACTCCTGCCGGACGCGGTGGGCGGACCAGTCGGTGGGGCGGGGCCCCTGGGCGTAGATCGGCTCGTGGAGCGCGGCGTACAGGGGGCGTTCGGCGAAGGAGACGGCGGCGTCGACCCCGCGCAGGAAGGTGTCGGTGAGCTCCGGGCCGTGGGCGCCTTCGGTGAAGGCGGTCTCCAGGAGGTAGTGGAGCGAGTCGAATTTCGCCGAGGTGCCGAAGGTGATGCCGAGGGTCTGGAAGCGGCGGACGGTCAGCCGCTCGCCGGTCGGCATGCGGACGTCGTGCGCGTCGAGGTGCGCGGCGACGGCATCGGCGAGCCGCTGGTCGCCGGGGTAGCGGGCGAAGTAGCGCTCGTTGTGGGCGAGGGTACGGGCGTAGGCGGCCCGGTACACGTCGTCGGCGTGGCCGGTGAGGGTCGGCAGACCGCCGGTGATGTAGGCCTGTGCGAGCCCTTCGGGGGCGAGGCTGAGATACGTCAGGGTGGAGAAGCCGCCGAAGCTCTGCCCGAGGACGCTCCACGGCCGTTGGCCCTGGAGGTGTCGGCGCAGCAGTTCGGCGTCACGGACGATCGAGTCGGCACGGAAGTGAGCGAGATACCCGGCGGCGGCTTCGCCGTCGGTGCCGAACCGGGCGAGGGTGACCCGGTCGGCAGGGGTGGAGCGGCCGGTTCCGCGCTGGTCGAGCAGGACGACGCGGTAGTCGGTGAGGGCGCGGCGCAGCCAGGCTCCCGCCGCGTTGGGACGCTCGGCACGGCCGCCGGGGCCGCCCTGGAGCCAGAGCAGCCTGGGCAGTTCCTCGTGTGCGCGGCCGGCGGCGACCACCTCGCGGGCGAACAGGCCGATGGTGGGGCCGTCGGGGGTGTCGTGGTCGAGCGGCACGTCGAGGGTGTGGTCCGTGCAGACCAGGCCGCCGTGGCGGTAGGAGACGGGGGCGGCGGTGGACATGGGCGCTCCTTTCACTTCGTGGGACGCGCGTCGCGGAACAGTTCGCGGGACGCGCGTCGCAGAACGGTTTCACGGGTGGCGGGCGGACCCGCACCGGGGTGGTGCGGGCCCGCCCATGCGGGCTCAGTAGCCGGCGACGCCGAGGTCGCGGCAGATCTCGACCAGCTCCGGGTGCACGTAACGCCCGTTCTCCTCGATGGCGACGCCGTCCAGGTGGATGGAGGGGCCCAGCACGCTGCCGTCGGTGTGGGCGGCGGCCACCCACGGTTCGCCGCCGATCCAGGCGCCCTTGGTGCCGATGCCGAGCTCGACGCAGCCGAAGACCCGCTCGTCCTCGACGATGCGGCCGGTCGGGGCGAGGACGCCCGGGTTGAAGCCGAGCGACCAGTGCGCGATCCGGAACATGTTCGGGTCGTCGAAGGACTCCATCCAGCGGCGGAAGGTGTCCGCGTCGGCGCCGCCCTCGATCCTGGTCACGACACCCTTCTCGACGGTGCAGCGGACCGGGGAGCGCAGCAGTCCGATCTCGTCCGGCGGCCACAGGGCCCCGTCGAAGACGAGGACGCCGTCCTGGGTCTCTTCGAGGGGGTTCCAGGAGATCTGACCGGAGAGCATCACGGTCTCGCCGGGCTTCTCGGCGGGCTTGCCGCGCAGGTTGATCGGCCGGTCGCCGTTGCGGCCGACGAGGTCGGTGCCGTTGGCGGAGGTGATACGGACCTCGTCGGCGGCCTCCAGGAGTGCGACGAGGGCCTTGCCGAGGCGGATGACGCCCTGGAAGTCGGGGCGGCCGACGGTGGCGACCAGCATCTGGACGTCCATCGCGGTGAGGTTGGTGTAGCGGCAGCCGTTCGCCATGGCGGCGCGGAAGGCGTCGGAGTGCATCAGGTACGAGACGGCGAACTCGATCCACACGTCGGCGTCGGCGATGGCTCCGGCCACGGGCCGGGGCGGTTCCATGGAGGCGCCGGGCAGCGTCTCGTACCAGACGACGACGGGGTGTGCGCCGGCGGCGGCGACGGCCTGCGCGGTGGCCTCGATCACCCGGCGGTCGCTACTGGTGTCGCCGGTGAGGACGACGTGCTCGCCGCGCTTGACGAGCATGACCTCTTCGACGAGCTTGCGGGCGGCCAGGGCGAGTTCGAAGCTGAGGTACTCGGGACGCGGTTCGAGCCTGCTGTACATGTCCATGGAGGGTTCTCCTTGCCGTGCGGGTGGTGCTGAGTGATGCGGTGGTACGGGGAGTGGTTCAGGGGCCGTCAGGTCTTGAGGATCTGGGCGGAGTCGCCGAGCGAACTGCCCGCGATCAGTCCGGCGCCGACCAGGTTGAGCTCCTCATCGGCGGCGGGGCCGCGCAGCTTGCGGTAGCCGACCCGGACGACGAGGGCGCCCAGGACGAGCCAGCAGGCCTGCGGGGTGAGGATGAGCAGACCGGTCGCGAGCATGACGCCCATCTGTCTGCGGGTGCCGCCGAGCAGTTGGATGGCGGCGCCGGGGACGGCCCAGAGCAGCATGGTGCGTACCGCGTCCGGGTCGCTGAGCCCGCTCTTGATGGTGTCGGCGTACACCTTGGCGACGGGCGGGATGAGGCCCTGTCCGAAGTAGGAGCGCCAGGCGACGGCGACGACGACGAGGGCGACGGCGAAGCCGATGAGGGCGGCGAGGAACTGCTGGCGGCGGCCTTCGCGCTCGAACGGGTCCCAGGGACGGTGGTCCCTGCGCAGCAGCCAGCCGGCCTTGAGGTCGTAGCCCATGTCGGCGAAGGCGGGACCGGTGGCGGATACGTATCCCACCAGGAGGGCGAGCGGCACGGACGGGATTCCGATGGCCAGGCCGAGGATGAGGAAGATCAGGGTGACGGCGAAGGACGGGAACCAGCCGGACTGCATGGCGGCGAGGCCGACGATCAGTTCGTGGACCAGGGCGGCGAAGGCGGCGAACAGCACCCAGCCGACGATGCCGAGCGGGCTCATGTCGCCGGCCAGCCCGCCGAGCACGGCGAGGATCGCGGCGCCGGCCGTGAACAGGGCGTAGCCGCGGATCAGGGAGAGCCGCAGTGCTCGCTCGTCGACGGTGTACACGGTGCTCGGGTCCGCCGGGACGGCCGCGACCCGCGTATCCTCGACGACCGCCTGCCGTTTGCGTTCGCGACGCCCGACCAGCAGATGCACGGCCTGGCCGAGCGCCACGATTCCGGCGCCGACCATGACACCGTGCGGAACGTATCCGGCGCCCAGGTCGGTGTGGAAGAGGTCGGGGCTGTACTGGCGCAGCAGCAGGCCGATGCCGAACATCATCAGGGCCCAGACGTTTCCGAGGAAGGCGACCCCGGCTGCGGAGAGCGGCAGGCTGAAGAGGGTTCCGGCCAGGCCTACGGCCGTACCTCCGGCGAGGATGAGGGCCCGGCGTCCTCCCCGGTCGCCGGCCTTGATGGTCTCGGCGGCGGCCGTGCCGGGCGGCCAGGCCGCGTCGGCGGGCAGCAGCCGGGAGCCGAAGGCGCGGTAGAGCACCCAGGCGTCCACGACCAGGCCGATGAAGGCTCCCGCGAGCATAGGCCAGACCAGGTCCTTGCGCCCGAAGACGTACGGCACGGCCACGGAGGTCAGCAGCGCGTTCGCGGAGGCGAAGGTGGCGGCGGAGATGGCGCTCTGGGCGAGGTTCTGCCGGTGCACGGAGCGCATCCGGCGCAAAAAGCCCAGCGGGATGCGGCCGATCAGCATGGCGACGAGTGCGCCGACCACGGAGGTGTTGGCGGAGATGCCCAGTTTGGAGACCAGGTCGATACCGATGACGGCACCGACCGCGGCCAGCACCACCAGGATGACCAGCAGCACGGGCTCCAGGGTGCGCGGATGCGAGCGGGTGTCGTCGGTATCGGGGCCCGGCGGCGGGGCAGGGTCCGGGGCGGAGACATGGTGCGCCATGGGGCACCCCCTTCGGTGAGCAGGACTGGGTAGGTCGTCGGCGGATGTGCGCGGGCATGGCCCGGCACACCGGCGACGCGGGTACCGCGCTCGCAGCGGTGGGAGGTTCTGCGGTGGGCCGGTTCAGCCGCCGAGGGCGGCGGTGATCTCCGCCGCTCCGGCGCGGACCAGCGTCACAAGGGTGTCGGCGGCCCGGTCCACGCGGTGGGACGGGCCGATGACGGTCAGGGAGGCGGGGACGCCGTCGCCCTGGAAGACGGGGGCCGAGACCGCGGTCACGGCCTCGTCGTACTCGCCGTGGCTGATGCTGTAACCATCGGCGCGGACCTGTGCGTAGCAGGCGAGCAGGGCGTCCAGGTCGGTGATGGTGCGGTCGTTGAAGCGGGTCAGCCCGGTGGGGCCGAACATCTGCCGGATCTCGCGTTCGGGGTGGTACGCGAAGATGGCGTGTCCGGACGCTCCGGCGTGGCCGGGCATGACCGCGCCGATGATCGCCGTGTAGCGGACGGGGCCGGTTCCGTCGACGGCGGCTTCGCAGCGGTAGCTGCCGCCGTGCGGGACGTTGAGGACGATGCTCTCGCCGGTCTCGCGGAGCAGCCGGGCGAGCACCGGCCGGGCGAGCGAGGAGAGCATCCCGCTGTGTTCGCCGACCCTGGCCAGCCGGGACAGGGCGGGTCCGGGGCGGTAACGGCGGGTGCGGTCGTCGCAGACCAGGAAGGCGCGCGCGGTCAGCGTGGTGAGCAGTCGCTGGACGACGGCCTTGTCCCAGCCGTGGTGACGGGCCAGTTCGCTGACACCCCACTCGGGCCGTTGCTCGGTGAAGGTGAGCAGGACGAGCAGGGCCCGGTCCACGGTCTGCAGGACGCCAGGGACCCGGTTTCCGGCTTCGGCCGGGGTGCCGGTTTCCTTGCCGTGCTCCGTCATGGGGACGGCCCTCCTTCGTCCATGTCATCCGCCTACCGGTGCGGAAATCGCAACGCCGTTGCGTTTTCTGGCGAAAGAATGCGGGTGCCCCAAGCGGGTGTCAAGGGTTTGCCGCGAATTCGCCTCCGCGGCGCGAATGTGCTGCTCACAGGCGGTGGCGGGACAGGTCGCACCGGTGGCGTCGGCGCGTGGGCGTGCCGCCCGCAGGCATGCGTTCTTCGCACGGTCAGGAGCTCACGCATGAGGCGCACACCTTTCACGCTTCACCCGATTGGCCTAACGGAAGGGTGGCGTCCGCACCACCGTGACGGGCGGCCACCGCCGAAGCGCCGCGCATGTGACGGCCGGCCTGCGCGGGCGGGGAGGTTGCAGCGTCCATCCGGGTGAGGCGCGATGGGAATCGGACGCGCCTCCCCTGATGGATCCAGCCACAGGACGCGCCCGGGCGAGGAGGGATCGGCCATGGGAGCCGCTGACGGTTTCACGGATTCCGGAGAGCTCGACGGCCTGACGGTGTACGACACCGCGGGCGAGAAGATCGGCAGTGTGGGCCGGGTGTATGTCGACGACAACACCGGCCGCCCGGACTGGATCACGGTGAAAACCGGCCTGTTCGGCATGAAGGAGAGTTTCGTGCCGCTCGCCGGGGCCCGTCGCGTGGGCTCCGACCTGCACATCACGCATCCGAAGGACCGCGTCAAGGAAGCCCCCCGGGTGGACGCGGACGCGCATCTGTCCGTGGCGGAGGAGGAGGAGCTCTACCGCCATTACGGCCTCGCCAGGAACACCACCGCCCGGTTCGGCGGGCAGCCGGGCACCGGAACCACGACGTCCGGGACCGGCACCACGGCCACGGGCGCGGCGCGAGCCGCCGGAACCGGAGCCATGGGCGCGGCCGGCACCTCCGCCTCCGGTACGGACACCTCCCGCACCTCCACGTCGCGCACGACCGGCATGGCCGGCGCCGGAACCGGTACGGGTCCGGGCAGGCACCGCGACACCGGGACGGCCGGCACGGCCCGGCCCCTCGTCGGCGCCGGGGCGGGTGCCGAGCGGTCCGCCGCGGACCTGGGCGGCAAGGAGGAGTTGATCCGCTGCGAGGAGCAACTGCACGTCGGCACCGAGGAGTACGAGAGCGGCAAGGCGCGCCTGCACAAGTACGTCGTCACCGAGAACGTGACCAGGACGGTGCCGGTGGCACACGAAGAGGTACGGGTCATCCGTGAACCGTTGCGGCCCGGCGACAGGGCGACGGGGCCCACGGACATCCGCGAGCAGGACGTCGAGGTCACCCTGCACGCCGAGCGCGCCACCACGCGCAAGGAGACGGTGCCGGTCGAGCGGGTGCGCATGGAGACCAAGAAGGTGACCGAGCAGAAGGAGGTCTCCGCCGAACTCCGCAAGGAACAGATCGACTACGCGGACGACAGGAACATCGAGGGCGGAGACATCGGAGGAAAGGGCATGGGCGGCGAGTACGGCCGAGGGCGCCGCCGCTGACCCCCGCCGCAGAGCGGCGGACAGCCGCACCGAGAGCGCGAGTGAGGGGCGGGCCCGTGTCGTGTCAGGGCCCGCTCTCCCGCCGTCAGAACTCCGGCAGTTCGCGTACGGCACCGCCACCGCAACGCCCGTCAGCGCCCGCCGCCACAGCGCCCGCCGCTACGGCCGCACCGGTCCCTCCGGCCCCACGGGTTCGACCGGCGACTCCGGTCACTCCGGTCACTCCGGTCACTCCGGTCACTCCGGTCACTCTGTGCGCTCCCGCCGCTCCCGCCTCTCCGGTCACTCTGTGCGCTCCCGCCGCTCCGGCAGGAAGCGCACCGAAGGCCGCCCGTCGGGGCCGTCCGGAGCGACCCGCGCCCGCACCCGGTAGACGTCGGCGATGAGTTCCTCGGTGATCACTTCGGTGGGGGTTCCGGCGGCCACCACTCGCCCCTCCTTCATGACGACGATCCGGTCGCAGAACATCGCGGCCAGGTTGAGGTCGTGCAGAGCGATCACACCGGTGAGGGGCAGCGAGGTGATCAGTGACAGCAGTTCCAGCTGGTGCTGGATGTCGAGGTGGTTCGTCGGCTCGTCGAGCAGCAGTTCACGCGGTTGCTGAGCCAGTGCGCGCGCGATCTGGACGCGTTGCCGCTCGCCTCCGGAGAGGGTGTGCCAGGACTGGCCGGCGCGGTCGGCGAGACCGGTCCGCTCCAGGGCCTCGCGCACCGCGTCGTCGTCCGCCCGGCCGGGCGCCGACCAGGCCCTGCGGTGCGGGACGCGCCCGAGGCGCACCACGTCCAGGACACTCAACTCGACCTGGGTGACGGCATGCTGGTCGACCACGGCGACCCGCTGGGCCACGGTCCGGCGGCCGATCGCGTCGAGCCGCCTGCCATCGAGGGTGACCACGCCCGTCGCCGGGGCGAGCACCCCCGCGAGCACCCGCAGCAGGGTGGACTTGCCGGAGCCGTTCGGCCCGATCAGCCCGACGGTCGTGCCGGGCGGCGGGGCGAAGTGGACCCCGTCGAGGATGAGGCGGCCGCCCGCCTCCCGGCTGACCCGGTCGGCACGCAGCCCGTCCGAGGCTCCCCCCGTCATGTGATCCTCCGGGTGCGGTACAGGACCAGGACGAACGCGGGCACGCCGATGAGCGCGGTGACGACACCCACCGGCACCTCCTGCGGGTCGAGGACCGTCCTGGCGAGCGTGTCGACCCAGACCAGGAACACGGCCCCGGCCAGTGCGGTGACCGGCAGCAGCCGCCGGTGCCCGGAGCCGGCGAGTGCCCGCGCGGCGTGCGGCAGTACCAGGCCGACAAAGCCGATGGCGCCCGCCGCGCTGACGAGTGCGGCGGTCAGCAGCGCGGTCGCGCAGAGCAGCACGATCCGGGTGCGGGCGACATGGACGCCGAGCGCGGCGGCGGCGTCCTGGCCGAACGCGAAGGCGTCGAGCGTACGGGCGTGTCCGAGGCAGACCAGCAGCGTCAGGACGAGAACGGCGGAGCAGATCCACACATCGGTCCAGCCGACCCCGCTGAGCGAGCCCAGCAGCCAGAACAGCACCCCGCGGGTCTGCTCGGCGTCGGCGGAGGTCATCACCACGAAGGAGGTGAGCGCGGAGAACAGCTGCATGGCCGCCACACCGGAGAGGACGACCCGGTCGGTCGTGCCGCCCAGGGTGTGGCTCAGCAGCAGAACGAGGGCGAACGAGCACAGTGCGCCGATGAACGCGCCGGTCGAGATCGACACCGCTCCCCCACCGACCCCGAGGACGACGACCACGACCGCGCCGGTCGACGCACCGGAGGAGACGCCGAGGACGAACGGGTCGGCGAGCGGGTTGCGGAGCAGGGACTGCATGACGGTGCCGCACACCGCGAGCCCGGCGCCGCACACCGCCGCGAGCAGGGTGCGCGGCATGCGCAGGCTCCAGATGATGCCGTCCCGGATCGGGGTGAGCCGCGTCCGGCCCCAGCCGAAGTGGGCGGCCACTGTGGACCAGACGTCGGCGACGGAGATGCGGGCGGGGCCGATGGTGACGGCGACCGCGACGGACAGCACGAGCAGCGCGACGCCGCAGGCCCACAGGACCCCGCCGCGCAGCTTCCGTACGCCCGCCCCGCCGCGCAGCTTCCGTACACCGTCCCCGCCGCGCGCGGTCGCTTCGGAGGCCCGCCGCGCATCCGCCGCCGTGGTCCGCTCGGTGTCCGTCACCCCGCGAGCCCGAACGTGCGCAGCCCGGCGGCGACGCGTTCCACGCCCTCGACCGTCCGGATGGACGGGTTCATGGCCTGGCCGCTCAGCAGGACGTACCGCTTGTGCCTGACGGCGTCCATGTTCTTCGTGGCGGGGTTGGACTCCAGGAATTCGATCTTCTTCGCGGCGCTCTCGGCGGTCTGTGCCTTGCGGGTCAGGTCACCGATGACCAGGACGTCGGGGTTGCGGTCGGCGACGGTCTCCCAGCTGATCTGCGGCCATTCCTCGTGCGTGTCGTCGAAGACGTTCTTCGCGCCGAGTTCCCCGGTGATGATGCCGGGTGCTCCGCAACAGCCGGCCAGGTAGGGGGCCTTGGAGTCGGAGAACCAGTAGAGGAGGGTGGTACCGGAGGCGTCGATGGACCCGGTCGCCTTCTTCACCCGGGCCCGCAGCCGCGCCACGAGCGTGTCGCCGCGCTCCTGCACGCCGAACACCCTGGCCAGGTCGCGTACTTCGCCGTAGACGCTGTCCATGGTCAGTGGCTCGGTACGGGCTCCGTCGCCGCCGCCGCTGTTGTCCTTGCCGGTGCAGTCGGCGGGCGAGACATAGGTGGGGACGCCGAGCTCCTCGAACTGTTCGCGGGGGGCGACGCCGCCCTTGGCGAGGGTCGACTCGAACGACGCGCTGACGAAGTCGGGCTCCTGGTCGAGGACCTTCTCCGACGAGGGCCGGTTGTCGGCGATCCTGGGGACCTCGGCATTGGCCTTCTCCAGGCCCTTCATCACCGGGTCGGTCCAGGTCGCGGTGGCGGCCAGCCGGTCGGCGAGGCCGAGGGACAGCAGGATCTCCGTCGACCCCTGGTCGACCGGGACGGCGCGGCGCGGCGCGGATTCGACGGTGACGGTGCGTCCGCAGTTCTTCAGCGTCACGGGATATCCGTCGGCGGAGCCGGACTTCGCGGTGGAGTTGCTCGTTCCGCCGCCGCAGGCGGTCAGCAGGACGAGTCCCGCCGTGAGCAGGGCGATGGTGCGGACGGGGCTGGCTATGGACGGCACGGAGTCCCTCTGCGTCTCTGGGCCCATGCGCGGAGCCCGTTGTACGGAGTTCTGCGCCCGGTACCGGGTCGCAGCCGCCAGCAGGTCTTCGGACTCGGGTTCCTTCGGACGGGACGCCTTCCCAGGACACCCGAAGGTGTTCCCAGTGGCCGTGGCCCCGCCCGTCCCCCTCACCGCTGCGCGTCAGTTCCGGATTCTCACCGGATTCCCTGACTCCTACGTGGAGTTCGACTGGCCCAGGCAAGCTATCACGAGCTTCTGCGCAGCTCATGGTCGGTGTGGCCGGTGGTACGCCGGGATGGGCTCCCCGTCGCACCACCTGCCTGATGCCTACGGACGCTGAAGGGCGATCACGGCATTGTGTCCGCCGAAGCCGAAGGAGTGGCTGATGGCACGCCGGACAGGCAGCCGCAGCGGTTCCTTGGTGACGCAGTTGATGTCGAACTCGGGTGCCGGGGCGTCCAGGTTGGCGATGGGCGGTACGACTCCGCGCTGGAGCGTGAGGACGGTCAGTCCGGCCTCGATCGCTCCGGCCGCCCCCATGCAGTGCCCCAGCACGCCCTTCGGGGCGGTGACGGGCGGCCGGTGCGGGTAGACCCGGCCGATGAGGGCGGCCTCGGTGGCGTCGTTGATCGGCGTCGCCGTGCCGTGCGCGTTGATGTGCTCGACATCCTCGGCCGCCCAGCCCGCGTCGCGCAGCGCGGCCTCGACCGCTGTCTGGGCGACCGCGCCGGACGGGTGCGGGCTGGTGGGATGGTGGGCGTCGGTGGTGGCGCCGGTGCCCGCGAGCAGCGCCCGGGGTCCGGCGCCCCGGGCTGCGGCGTCGGCCGCCCGTTCCAGCACCATGACGGCGGCGCCCTCGCCCATGACCAGCCCGGCACGGTCGGCCGCGAAGGGCCGGCATCGCCTGGCCGGGTCGCCGTGCGCCCGGGCCGCGGCTCCGGACCGGGCGAACCCGGCCATGGCGGCCGGGTAGACGATCGACTCGGTGGCTCCGGCGATCGCGATGTCGCACTGCCCGGTGACCAGGAGATCGCGGGCGACGGACAGGGCGGTGACACCGGACGAACACGCGGTGCACGGTGCCATGCTGGGACCCGTGGCCCGCAACTGGATCGCGATCTCGGCCGCCGGCATGTTCGGGATGGTGAGCAGGATGCCCGACGGCGAGATGGCATCCGGTCCGTGCCGGTCGAGTACGACGGCCTGCTCGGTCAGTGAGGCGGAGCCGCCGCTGCTGGTGCCGACGACCACCGCGACCCTGCTGCCCTCCCACCGCGCCGGGTCGAGCCCGGCGTCGGCGACCGCCTCCCGGGCGGCGAGGACGGCGAACTTGACGTACCTCCCCATCCGGAAAGACGTACGGCCGCCGATCGCGGCGTCCAGATCGATTCCTTCGACGGTGCAGGCGAAATCGATCGCGCACCCTTCGAGTGCCGCGACGGTACGCACCGGCGAGACTCCGGCGCACACACCTTTCCAGGTGGATTCGGTGTCGTTGCCGACCGGAGTGATCATTCCCAGGCCGGTGACGGCGATGGCGGGCTTGTTCATCGGGCGTTGCTCATCGGTGCTGAGCCGCCCACCGGCGTCCCGCGGTCCGTTGTCGCGTCGATGAACCGCGTGATGTCGGCGAGGGTGGCGTCCTTGGGGAGCCTGTCGAAGTCCCCGTCGCCGCCCGCCGTCTCCCTGATGAGGACAGCGAACTCCGCGACGGCGAGGGAGTCCATCTCCAGGCTGTCCATCGTGGAATCAGGGCGGATCTCGGCGGCGGGCACTTTGAAGGTGTGTGTCAGCACCTCGGTGATCTTGGGATGAATCGTACTCATGAGCTTCCTCTCCATCATTCGGTACGGCTGCCGGGGACGGTGGGGGCATCGTCCCGACGCCGGATCAACTGGGTGGCGTGCCTCCAGTTACGCCTTGTGGCGAACCGATTCGGCACCGTCTTTCCGCGGGTGTGCGCACCACCGGGGCAGGACGGCCGCCGTACCCCAGAAGGCGAGCAGCACGACCCGGACGCCGAGGGCCCCGGCCGCCTCCCGTACCCGGCGCCGTGGGCCCGTTCCGGTGCTGGTCACGGCCCTCATCGCGGTCCCTGAGCCGTCGTCCGGCCGCCGTGCTGCTGCTGCTGCTGCTGCTGCCAGGCTGCCGCCGGGTCGTCGTACGCGTCGACGTAATCGGCCCCCGCGATGGGCCAGTCGGCCAGCAGCTCCTGCGGCAGCGCGAAGGAGTCGACGAGGGCGGGCAGTTGGGGCGCGACGGCGGTGACGAGCTGATCCACGGCCTCCGGCAGCCGGTTGACCTGATCGCTTGTCAGATGACCTGCGACCAGCAGGTCACCGCTGTTCCGGGCGATCCAGTCGAGCGCGAACAGCCGTTGCAGTGTGATGAGTTGCTCGCGGGCGGGCCCGTCCGGCAGACCGGCCACCGCGTCCGTGTACGCCTCGGCCGCCTGCCGGTGGGCGTGAGCCTCGACGCCGCGCAGGGCGGGTCCGGCCGTGGCGTTCCACCGCCCCAGCGGATCGCCGTGCGGTGCGCGGCCCATCCGCTCCCTGGCCCGGCCGAACCAGATCTCCTCCAGGGCCGCCAGGAGCCTGCCGAGGAACCGGGGGTCGGCGAGATCACCGGGTGCGCCGCCGGAGGGGGTTCCGCACCCGGCGGGTTCGGTGACGAAGAGCATTTCCGCGGCCGCCTTGGCGTGGATGGCCAGGTTGTCGCCCTCGGCGGTGATGGCGCCTTCCACTCCGGTGAGGAGTTCGCTCATGCCGTTGTTCTCCAGGAGCGCCTGGGCGCCGCACCGTTCACGGCATTCGACGATCACGGACCTGGCCCGCCAGGTGATCCACCCCTTGGCCACGGCGACCAGCCGCTCCGCCTCCTCCGGGCCCGCGCCCGAGCCGTCCTCCCGCCGCTCCCAGCAGTCCAGGGCCCTGCGGTGCAGCAGGCTCATCGCGAAGACGGTGGCCATGGCCACGGCGAGGGGGCCGTGGTGGCTGCGGTGGGCGATCACCGGTACCTGCCGCGAGCCGCGCGGCCCGGAGATGTACCGGTGTCCGCCGTAGCGGACGGCTACGGCGAGTGTCGCGCGCGCGGAGCCGACCGCGCACGCGCTCATCGAGATCTTCCCGGAGGTGACGCGTCCGATCGACATGCGGAGTCGATACCTCCGGTTGCCGACGGTGCTGCTGAACCCGCCGTCGTCGCCGATCCGTCCGTGGTCCCCGCCGAGCAGCGCGTCGCGCCCCACGAAGACCTGGTCGAAGGAGGTCAGGCAGTGGTCCACCGGGCTCCCCATGCGTGCGGGAAGTCTGCGGACCCGTACACCGGGCAGGGCCCGTACGGCATCGGTGAGCGGTACGAGAAATAGGAAGACCCCCTGATCGGTGCCGTCGACGAGCAGCCGGGCGGCCACGAGCCCTGTCTTGGGGCCGCCCGCCGGACTGGTGTTGGGCATGAATTTCTGGGCGCCCGCGTGCGGGGTGTGCAGCACGAAACCGTCACGTGCGCGGTCGTAGGCGGCCACGGTCTCGACGGCCGCCACATCGTTGCCGTGCGCCACCTCCGTACAGAGAAAGGTGCCGATGCTCCGCAGCCGCAGGAAGTCCGACAGGTCCCGCCGGGTGTCGCCCTCGTGGTCGAGGAGGGTGCCGAGAAAGAGGTTGTAGTGGATGCCCGCCACCGTGGCGAGTGCCGGGTCGACCGGCCCGAGCCATTCGTGCAGGGCCGCGAGGGCGCGTGGGTCGGCGGCGACCCGGGCGCCGCTGTCGAGGCAGTCGTTGAGGATGCGCAGCCGCTCGTACGTGAGACTCAGGCGCTCCTCGGGAGTGCGGCGCTCCGGGCGGCGGAACGGTTCCGTGCTGATCAGCCGCTGCCAGAAGCCGTGCTCCCGGCGGTGGTTGTCGCCGAGGAGCACAGCGGTGAGGAGGTCCGTGGACGCTTCGGTGGAGGGGCCGTCGATCGTTGTGGTCATGCGACAAGAACGACTCAGTCGACGGCGAGGACACCGGGGGCGGCCCGCCGCGGACCGTCCGGTTCGACGCGCTGGAAGGCGAGCGCGACGTTGTGCCCGCCGAAGCCGAAGGAGTGGCTGATCGCCCGCTCGACGTACTGCGGGCGGGGCTCCTTGACCACACAGTCGAGGCCGAACCCGTCCGGCAGCGAGTCCAGGTTGGCGATCGGCGGGACGAGACCCTGTTCCAGGGTCAGTACGGTGGCCACCGCCTCGATCGCCCCGCCCGCCGCGAGGGTGTGCCCGAGCACGCCCTTCGGCGCCGTCACCGACGGCCGGTGCGGGAACAGGCCCGAGATGAGTTCCGTCTCCATCGCGTCGTTCAGCGGCGTCGATGTGCCGTGCGCGTTGATGTGATCGATCTCGTGGGCCGCCCAGCCCGCCTCGTGCAGCGCCGCCTCCACGGCCCTGCGCGGCCCGGCTCCGTCCGGAGCCGGGGCCGTGGGGTGGTGGGCGTCGGTGCCGGAGCCCGCACCGGTCAGCAGGGCGCGCGGCCGCCCGCCGCGGGCGTACGCGGCGGGTGTCCGCTCCAGCACGAGCGCGGCGGCACCCTCACCGATCACGAATCCGTCCCGGTCCGCGGCGAACGGCCGCGATGCCCCGGCCGGATCGCCGCTCCGCCGGGAGAGCGCGCCCATGCCCGCGAAGGCGCTCACCACCAGCGGAGTTACCACGGATTCCGCGCCGCCCGCCACCACCACATCGCACCGGCCGTTCATCAGCAGGTCGCGGGCCACGGCGATCGCGGTCGCCCCGGACGCGCACGCCGTGGCCGGTGCCAGGCTCGGGCCGTACGCCCGCAACGCGATGGCCACCTCCCCGGCGGCCGCGTTGGGCATCATCATCGGGACCAGGAGCGGCGACACCGCCTCCGCTCCCTGGTCGTCCAGCCTGCGCACATTGTCGACGAGCACGGACACCCCGCCCACACCGACACCCAGCACCACGCCGACCCGGCCGCCGTCCCACCGCTCCGGCGACAGCCCGGCGTCCGCCACCGCCTGCCGGGCGGCGACCAGCGCCATCTTCACGAACCGTGCCATCCGCCACACCGCGCGTCCGCCGACGGCCTCGTCGAGATCGATCCCGTCCACCGGACAGGCGAAGTCGACGGGCAGCCCCGCCAGTTCGTCGCAGCGCCGGGCCACGGACACGCCGGCGCACAGTCCCGCCCAGAAGGTGTGCTCGTCCGCGCCCGCCGGAGTCACCAGCCCCATTCCCGTCACCGCGACACCCATGTCCGCCCGCCCCATGTTCCGCCCCCTCCGCCGTAATCGATCACGCCTACCGGTTGTCGAACGGCCGTGGCCCCGGCGAGGATGCGCTCACTGAGCCGAACGGGTCAACGATGGGCCGGGTGGACCGGTCCGCGCGGCACGTCCGGTACGCGCGTTCACCCGTCCGCAGCAGCCCACCGCGCTGTGCGGACCGGTGGGGCATCCCCTTGGGTAATGGAAGCGGACGACAACCGGTCGGAATCCCCCGACGCGCGCACGGAACTGGACGCGCTGCGCGCCAGGGTGGCGGCGCTGGAGACCCATGCCCCGGCGCGGCACCGGCTGCGGGCCCGTTCGTTCCTCGCCGTGCTGTTCATCCTCGTCGCGGCCGTCCTCACACCGCTGAGCATCGTGTCCACCTGGGCGAAGAACGAGATCGGCGACACGGACAACTACGTGGCGATGATGGCGCCCCTCGCATCCGATCCCGATGTGCAGGCCGCCGTGACCGACCGCGTCACCGGCGCCGTCATGAAACACCTCGATGTGAAGGCGTTGCTGGCCGATGTCGCCCCCGCGGACCGGCCGGTGGTCGACAAGGCGCTCACGCGCCTGAGCGGCCCCCTCACCACGGGAGTCACGGGCTTCGTCCACGGAACCGTGGAGAAGTTCGTCACGAGCGACGCCTTCGCGACGATCTGGACCGATCTCAACCGGGCCGCCCAGTCCGCGACGCTGAAGGCACTGACCGGCAGCGGCAACGGGGCGGTGAGGCTCACGAACGACACCGTCACCATCGACCTGGCGCCCGTGATCGACCGGGTGAAGCAACGCCTCGTCGACCGGGGGCTGACGATCGCCGCGAAGATCCCCGAGATCCACACCGACTTCACGGTGCTGACCTCCGACGCGGTCGGCAAGGCCAAGAAGGGGTTCCGGGCCCTCCAGATCATCGGCTTCTGGCTGCCGCCGGTCACTCTGGTCCTGGCCGCGGGCGGGGTGCTGCTCGCGGTGCACCGCCGTCGCGCCCTGGTCACGACGGCGCTGGCGGTCGCGGCGGGTGCCGCGGTGCTCGCGATGGCCATGTGGCTGGGCCGCGCGTTCTATCTCGACAGTCTCCCGCCCGAGGTGTCGCAGCCGGCGGCCGGTTCCGTCTTCGACGCCCTGGCCGGCCCGGCACGCACCCTGGTCCGGATGGTGATCACGCTCGGCATCGTGGTGGCCCTCGCCGCGTGGCTCACCGGTGCCGGCCACGCCGCGACCCGCGTCAAGGCCATGTGGAGCGGCGGCATCGGTGCGGTACGGGACGCGGCCGGTGTCGCCGGCGGCCCGGTCGGCAGGTGGGTGCACCGGGCCAGGGCCTGGCTGAACTGGACGGTGGTCGTGGTGGCCGCCGCGGTCCTGGTGGCGTGGGACCGGCCGACGGGCCTGGTCACCGTGTGGATCGCACTGTGCGCGCTGTTCGCTCTCGCCGTCGTCGAATTCCTCGACGACGACAGCAGACCGCGTCCGGCGGCGCCCGGACTCCGGTGACCTCGTCGGTGAGTAACGAACGTGGGGGGACGATGCGGGGCCCGCCCCGGGTGAGCTCGGAGCAGGCCCTGTGGCACCGTCGTGTTCAGTCCCGGGCGAGTGCCGCCTTCAGTTCCGCCGCGTCCGGCGGGTTGGCGCCGGCCCGTGCGACGGTCACGGCGGCACAGGCCGCGGCGTGGCGCAGGACGTCGGTCACGGTGGCCCGGTCCAGCGAGCGCAGCCGTTCACGGCCGTCCGCGCCGAGCAGTCCGTGCGCGGCGAGGGCGTGCAGGGTGCCCGACATGAAGGCGTCGCCCGCCCCCACCGTGTCGACCACGTCGGTGGGCAGCGCGTCGACCGTCACCTGCCCGCCGGGAAGGACGGCGAGGGCCCCGTCGCGTCCCCGGGTGACGAGGACGACGGCCGGGCCGATGGCGAGCCACCGCTCGGCGACCTCCTGCGAATCCCGGTCCGGGTAGAGCCACTCCAGGTCCTCGTCGCTGGCCTTGACCACGTCGCTGAGCGCGACGCAGCGCTCGACCTTGCGGACGGCCGCGTCGTGGTCCCCCATCAGTTCGGGTCGCACATTGGGGTCGTAGCTGACGGTCGCGGACGTCCGCAGCGACTCGACTGCGGCGAGGACGGTGGCCGCACCGGGTGCCATCACCGTCGCGATGGAACCGGTGTGGACATGGTGGGGCGGCCGGTCCGGGGTCACCGGGGCGAACGTCCAGGTGATCTCGAAGGTGTACGCGGCCCGGCCGCCGTCGTCCAGGGTCACGGCGGCGGACGGGGTGGGCGCCGTGGCACCGTCCGTGCGGACCTCGACCCCGGCAGCGGCCAGGTGGTCCCTGATCAGCCGTCCGTTGTCGTCCGGGCCGAGCTGGGTGAGCAGGGTGGTGCCGTGCCCGAGCCTGGCCAGGCCGTACGCCACATTGGCCGGGCTGCCTCCCGGGTGGACCTGATCGGCCGCACCCGGCAGCCGGACGATGTCGGCGACGCATTCGCCGATGACCAGCAGGTCGAGTCTGTCGAGCATGAGGGTGGGGTCTCCTGGAGTGCGGTGACGAGGGTGTCCTGGTCCCGGGCCCGGATCGGCAGTCGCGCGTTGTTCGTGGCCACTTCGGATACCCCCTGCGTCCCGCCGGGGGCGGGCGTGCTCCGGTGACGTGCTTCAGTGGCGCGCGTCAGTTCGATGGTGTGGGCAGGTTACGACGGGCGGACGGTATCAAGGGGTGTGACGGACAAAGTCCCCCGGCCCTGTGGGGAGGGCCGGGGGACTCGGGTCCGTACGCGGGTCGGGTTCAGGTCCGTACGCGGGTCAGGAGGCGTCCTTGCGCCCCTCCTCCCCGTACCGCCGCTCGAACTTGGCGACCTGTCCCTCGGAGTCGACCACGCGGGCCTTCCCGGTGAAGAACGGGTGGCTCTGCGCGGAGATCTCCACGTCGATGACGGGGTAGCTGTTGCCGTCGTCCCAGTCGATCGTCTGCTCGCTCGACGCGGTGGACCGGGTCAGAAAGGCGTAGCCCGCCGAACGGTCGCGGAAGACCACGGGACGGTAGGGCGGGTGCTTGTCCTGCTGCATGCCTGCTCCTGGGGACGTGCGGGGTCGGCTCGGGGCACTCCTGGCCAGCCTCCCGAACCGGGACGCCCGGCGCGATCGCTGACGTCCGTACGGGGCATCGGCACACGCGGGCGGCGCCGGCAACGCCCTGGGGCCGCGTACGTCATCGCGGGTGGGCGACGGCCTCCAGCGCGTCGGCCACGAGTGTCAGGAATCGTGCGTGGGCCTGCGGGCTGCAGACCGGCTCCGGGTTCCACGGCAGCACCCGGGCGGCGCGCTCGATCGCCGCCCACTCCTCGATTCTCCGGAGTTCGTCGAGGGGGGTGGCGTTGGCCCGGATGTCGGCGAGCACGACGGCGGGGCGCAGTGCAGCGGCCTCCGCCCAGCCGACCGTGGACCAGTTCGCGCCGGGCCCGTCCGCCGGTTCCACGAGGTCGACGCCGAGCTCGGCCAGCACGCGCAGTTCGGGCCACATGCGGGGGCGGGCGAGATGCGTCCGGTTCTCCTCGGCCGGGGAGAGGGCGACCACCCGGGGCCGGTCAGGTCCGGCGGCGAGCGTGCGCAGCCGGTCCCGGGCGGCGTCCAGGTCCTGGGTCGCCGTCGTGGGATCCCCGGCGCCGAGCGATCGGGCCAGCTGTGCGAACCGGTCGCCGATCTCCGCGAGGGTACGCGCCCGGCCGACGTCGATGACGACGACCGGGACGTGCTCCTCCAGATGCTTGGCGGTCTCCGGGGCGAGCCCGTAGACATGCCCGCCGCCGTAGCTGACGGCCACGACCAGGTCCGGACCACCGCCCAGCAGGGTGTCCACGTCCAGGGTGCCGCCCGCGCCGAGGTAGCGGACCTCGGTGAACGACAACGATCCGGTCTTCGCCGGGTCCGGCACGGTGCGATCGTCATGATCGGAGCCGAATATCGCGCTCGGGCGTATCCCGTGGTCCCACAGGGTCGCTCCGGCCTGGACATAGGCGAGCACCCGCGTCGGGCGCCGCACAGCGGTCGACACCTGTCCACGATCGTCGGAGAACTGCCACACGGTCTGCTCCCTCACGTCACACGCACCTCACCGGCGGCCACTGCGCCCCGTCTTCCGGGTCGTACACCAGTACCTGCCCAGCGAACCCCCGCGACACCCCCCTGTGCGGCCCGTCCGGCACATGTGACGCGAAGACACCCGCGCATGGCCGGGGCGCGTCGGCGCGGGCGGCCTCGCGGCGCAGGCGGTCGATGGCCTGCGGTTGTACGACCAGCTGCCGGCCCTGAGCCCGAGCCCGGTGGTGGCGCTGAACCGCGCGGTGGCGGTGGCGGAGGTGGTGGGACCGGAAGTCGCGCTCGGACTCGTGGAGCAGCTCGACCTCGACGGGTACCACGTGTTCCATGCCGCCCGGGCCGATCTGCTGCGCAGGCTGGGCCGTACCTCGGATGCCGCGTCGGCGTACGACGCCGCCGTCGACCGTACGGAGAACACGGCCGAGCAGGACTTCCGGCGGCGTCGCCGCCGGGCGCTGCCGGAAGGCTGAACGGAATCCTCAGCCGGTATCGACACCGAGTCCGGTCAGGAACGCCGCGGCGGCCGGGGTGGGTCGGAAGCGGCTCCAGACCAGTCGCTCCGTGCGGGCGGGCGCATCACGGACGGGCAGCACATGTACGCCGGGCAGTTCCGCCGCGAAGGCGGCCGGCAGCATGGCGATGCCGAGCCCGCTGCGGACCAGCCGGACGATGAAGTCGGTGCCGCTGACCTCGAACGCCACCTCGCGGGTGAGCCCCATCGCCGCGAACGCCTCCTCCGACTGCGCCCGGGCCGCCGTGCCGTCGGGGTAGTCGACGAACATCTCCTTCGCCAGCAGTTCCAGCCCCACTTCCGCCTTCCCGGCCAGGGGGTGGGTGGGGGCGACGACGGCGACCAGTTCGCCCGTGGCGAGCTCGTGATCGCTCACGCCCTTCGGCCGGTAGCTCGGCAGCACGCCCAGGAACGCCACGTCGAGCGTGCGCTCCCGTACCTCCTGGACCAGGTCCTTGCTCGCCCCGTCCCGCAGGACGATGTGCACCTTCGGGTAGCGGAGATGGAACGCGCGCAGCGCGGCCGGGATGTCGACCGCGGCGACGGTCGGGATGGCTCCGACCGCGAGGCGGCCGTGGACCTCCCCCGTCGTGGCGGCGACCTCGGCCCGGGCCCGCTCCGCCGCGTCCAGCGCCTGCCTGGCCTCCGGCAGGAACGCCTCGCCCGCCGCGGTGAGCCGCACCTGACGGCTCGTGCGGTCGAAGAGCCGGGCCCCCAGCTCCTTCTCCAGCCGGGCGATCTGATGGCTCAACGCGGACTGGACGACCAGGCACCTCTTCGCGGCGCGGGTGAAGCTGCCCAGTTCCGCCACCGCGACGACGTACCGCATCTGCTGAAATTCCATCCATCCATCGTGAACCACGATCGATGGAATGAAAAACATGTGTTGGACTCATGGATGGTGGATCCTCGAGGCTGAGGGACATGGCTCATTCCACTCACGGGACCCGCAGTCGCGCCGTCCCGCGCACGCTCCCCGATCCGCCCGCGCCCGGTCGCGGCCTGGTCCTGCTGATGGCCCTCGCCGCGGGGCTCTCGGCCGCCGGAAACTACTTCGCGCAGCCGCTGCTCGACGTCATCGAGGTGAATCTGCACATCGGTGTCACCGCGGCGGGGCTGATCGTGACCGCCGCGCAGGCCGGATACGCGCTGGGCCTGATCCTGCTCGTTCCCCTCGGGGACGTCATGGACCGCCGGCGGCTCGCGGTGATCCTGTTCGCGCTCACCGCCTTCTTCCTCCTGATGACGGCCGCGGCGCCCACCGGTCCCCTGCTGATCGCCGGAACCCTGCTCACCGCGCTGACCTCCGTCGGGGCGCAGGTCGTGGTGCCGTTCGCGGCGGCCCTCGCGGCTCCGGCCGAACGCGGCAGGATCGTCGGTGTCGTCATGTCCGGTGTCCTGCTCGGCGGGCTGTTCGGGCGACTGGCCTCCGGTGCGCTGTCCGAGCTCGGCGGCTGGCGGACCGCGTACTGGGTGAACGCGCTGCTCATGGCCGTCATGGCGATACTCCTGCACAACCGGCTCCCCCGGCTGCCCCGGCCGCGCGACGCGGCGACGATGCCGTACACCGGACTGCTGCGCTCCACGCTGGCCCTGCTGCGGCAGGAACCCCTGCTGCGGTGGCGGGCGGCCATCGGCGCGTTCTCCATGGCTTCGTACAGCGTGCAGTTGACCGCGCTGACGTTCCTGCTGACCCGGCCCCCCTTCCACTGGAACGCGGCCGCCATCGGACTGTTCGGGCTGGTGGGCGTCATCGGTGTGGTGGGCATGAACATCGCGGCGCGGCTGAGCGACCGCGGCCGGGTGCAGGCGGTGTCGGGCACGGCGGCCGCGCTCCTCACGCTCTCGTGGCTGCCGCTGCTGGCCGGCGAGTCCTCGCTGCTGTGGCTGGCGGTCGGGGTGATCTCGCTGAACATCGCCCAGCAGGCGGGGCTCAACAGCGGTCAGACCGTGATCTACGCGCTCCGCCCGGAGGCCCGCAACCGGATCAACTCCGGATTCATGACGCTGTTCTTCCTGGGCGGTGCGGCCGGAGCCGCCCTGGCTTCGGTGGTCTGGTCACGAGCGGGCTGGAGCGGCATCTGCCTCCTGGGCGGTGCGCTGGCCGCCGGAAGCCTCGTCCTGTGGGTTCTGGAGCGCGTCCGGATGGCCTCCGCCGCACGTCCCGGTGCCGTCTCCGTCACTCGTTGACGGCTGTCAGCAGCACCACGGCGTCCTCCAGCGCCAGCAGTCCGTGCCGCTCCTGCGGAACCGGCTGGAGCGCCCCGGCGCTCAGCTCCACATCGCCCGAGGCCGCCGTGAGGCGCACCCTGCCGCGGAGCACCTGGAGGGAGGCCGCGGCGGGTGCGTTGTGCTCGTCGAGGGCGAAGCCCGAGACGAGGGCGATGACGGTCTGGCGCAGGGGTTCCTGATGCAGCAGGCGGTGGGCGCTGCGGCCGTGCGCGGACGCGCGGGCCGCGGCCAGATGCTCGTCGGCGAGGGCATTCAGATCGTCCATATGCCCACTGTGCCGCAGCCCCCGCGCCCCCGCGATCCTGCCGGAGGCCCGTCCGCGGTCCACCGGTATCTCACATCCGGTTCCTTCTCCTCGTTGCGGCTTCCGTCGTCGAACTCGACCGCGGTGAATCCGTATCGCTCGTAGAAGGCACGGGCGGCGGTGTTGCGCTGGAAGACGTACAGGTTGAGCCCGTCGGGAGCGGTCTCGCGCGCCTTGGCCAGGAGCAGGGAGCCGATGCCCCGACGCCGTACGTCGGGTCGCAGATACAGGTGTTCCAGCTCGGTTCCGTCGAGGGAGGCGAAACCCAGCACCTCCCCGGCCCCCGTCCCGGCGATCCACACCGTTGTTCCGGGCAGGACGACATGGGTCATCCAGGCGAGCGTGTCCGCGTCGCTGTGCACCTTCGGGAGGTACGGCATGGACGCGGCGCGGGAGTCGAGGAACAGCCGGGTGAGCGGCCCCGCGTCCTCGGCGGTGGCCTCGCGCAGCAGGACGCGGCCGGCGGGTGACTCGTTCGGTGCCATCTCTGGTCTCTTCTCTTCCTGCATTCGTCCGGAACCCGGTTCGTCCGGAACCCCGTTCGTCCCGGTCCCGCCATGTGTCGCCGTCGGTCGGCGGACCCCTCGTCGTCGTGGACGAACATATGCCGGGGCCGCGCGGCGCCTCCACAGGAATTGCGCTGCACCTGGGGGCCCGGCCTCCCGTGCCGACGGCGGGGCAGTGGCGGACCGGCGCGGGCCACCCGCGAAAATGGCGCGGGGAAGAACGCAACGACCGACCGATACGGAGGAGTGGCAGATGTCGCACGAACGAGCTGGACAGCCGGCCCGGCCGGAGGATCTCACCGATGTGGCCCGGCTGGTGACCGCGTATTACACGCTGCACCCGGATCCGTCCGTGCCGGACCAGCGGGTGGCGTTCGGTACCTCCGGCCATCGCGGGTCGTCCACGGCCACCGCGTTCAACGAGGACCACATCGCCGCCACCAGCCAGGCCATCAGCGAGTACCGGGCGCGGCAGGGCACGGACGGGCCACTCTTCCTCGGCGCCGACACCCACGCCCTGTCGGAACCCGCCAGGATCACCGCCATCGAGGTGTTCGCCGCCAATGACGTGACCGTGCTCATCGATCCGGCCGACGGCTACACCCCGACCCCGGCGGTGTCGCTCGCCGTCCTCACCCACAACCGGGGCCGGACCTCACGGCTCGCCGACGGTGTGGTGGTCACGCCGTCCCACAACCCGCCCGGCGACGGCGGGTTCAAGTACAACCCGCCGAACGGCGGCCCGGCCGGGTCCGAGGCCACCGGCTGGATCCAGGAACGGGCCAACGAGATCATCGCGGCCGGCATGAAGGACGTACGCCGACTGCCCTACGCCCGCGCACGGGCGGCGTCTACCACCGGGACGTACGACTTCCTCGGCAGCTACGTCACCGATCTGCCGTCCGTGCTCGACCTCGACGCGATCCGCTCGGCCGGGGTGCGGATCGGTGCCGATCCGATGGGCGGCGCGTCGGTCGCGTACTGGGGCCGGATCGCGGAACAGCACCGGATCGATCTGACCGTGGTCAATCCCCTGACCGACCCCACCTGGCGGTTCATGACGCTGGACTGGGACGGAAGGATCCGGATGGACTGTTCTTCGCCGTACGCCATGGCCTCGCTGATCGGCGGGCGCGACCGCTATCAGATCGCGACCGGGAACGACGCGGACGCCGACCGGCACGGCATCGTGACACCCGACGCCGGGCTGATGAATCCGAACCACTACCTCGCCGTCGCCATCGACTACCTGTTCGCCCACCGAGAGGAGTGGCCGGCCGCCGCGGGCATCGGCAAGACGCTGGTCTCCTCGGGAATGATCGACCGGGTCGCCGCCGGTCTCGGCCGTGAACTGGTCGAGGTGCCGGTCGGCTTCAAGTGGTTCGTCGACGGACTGGCCGGCGGATCGCTCGGGTTCGGCGGCGAGGAGTCGGCCGGGGCCTCGTTCCTGCGCCGCGACGGATCGGTGTGGACGACCGACAAGGACGGCATCATCATGGCGCTGCTCGCCTCGGAGATCCTCGCGGTGACGGGCAAGTCGCCGTCGGAGCACTACGCGGCGCTCACCGACCGGTTCGGCGAGCCGGCGTACGCCCGGATCGACGCCCCCGCCGACCGGGAGCAGAAGGCGGTTCTCGGACGCCTCTCCCCCGAGCAGGTCACGGCCGACACCCTGGCCGGCGAACCGGTCACGGCCGTGCTGACGGAGGCGCCCGGCAATGGCGCACCCATCGGCGGCATCAAGGTGACCACCGAGAACGCCTGGTTCGCCGCCCGCCCCTCGGGCACGGAGGACGTCTACAAGATCTACGCCGAGTCGTTCCTCGGCAGCGACCATCTCGCCCGCGTGCAGGAGGAGGCCAAGGCCGTCGTCTCCGCGGCCCTCGACGCCTGAGTCCGGCCGGAGCCGCCCCGAGCCTGTTCCACGACAGGGATCGACGACAGGGATCGGAAGGCTCCGGCCGTTCGCCGCGGCCGGCGACGGTTCACCCGTCCGCCACCGACCGGTGGCGCGGCGCGCGGGGTGCGTCGACGCTTGTCCCTACCCGCCGATCCAGCAAGCGGGCGGAGCCTGATGGGGGTGAATCCGTGTCGGACGCCGGTGCACCGGACCCCGCGTCGCAGGCGGTCGAGGGCATGGGGGCAGCGATCCTCGACACTTTGTTCGCCCAGTCGGCGGTGGGCCTGCACGTACTGGACACCGAGCTGCGGGTGGTGCGGGCGAACACCCTTTCCGGCGCCGTCCCCGACGAACGCCTCGTGGGGCGTCGCTTCACCGAGGCGTACCACGTCGAAGGACCGGTCGAGGCGGAGCACATCCTGCGCAAAGTGCTGGACAGCGGCGTCGCCGTGCGCGACCAGGTGATCCGCGGTCGGCCCGTCGACTCCACCGGGCGAAGCCGCAGCCTCCTGGTGTCCGTCTACCGGCTGAACGATGCGGACGGTCACGCCCTGGGGCTGCTCGCCGCCGTCGTCGACGTCAATGAGCAGGAGAAGGCGCGCACCCGGACGGCCTGCCTCACCGCGGTGCGCACGCGGGTGGGCCGGTCACTCGATGTTGCGGCCACGTGCGAGGGACTCGTCGAGGCCGTCGTTCCGGCGTTCGCCGACCTCGCCGTGGTCGAGGTGGTGGATGACGTCCTGCGCGGTTCGGATCCGACGCCGGGGCCCCTGGAGCCCGATGTCCCCCTGCGCCGCGCGGCCGTTCGAGGTCTCGGCGTGGACGGGCACCGGAGCGACCTCGTCGGAAAGACGCGCCGGCTGCCCGACCGTACGCCGTACTCCCTGGCCGCATCGGATCTGAAGCCCCGTCTCGTCCAGATCGACGCCCGGACGCCGTGGCTCGAAGCGGACCCCGACAGTGCCCGGCTGATCGAAGCGACCCGGGCGCACTCCTTGATCGTGGTCCCGCTGAAGCTGCACGGCACGGTCCTCGGTCTGGTGAGTCTCTTCCGGTGCCGGAGGACGGAACCCTACGAGGAGAACGATCTCCCGCTGGCTCTGACGGCGGCCGCTCACGTCGCCCTGAGCATCGACAACGCGCGGCGCTACGCACGCGACCACGCGATCGCGTCGACGGTACAGCGCCGGCTCCTTCCCCAGCACAACGCCGGCGGCATCGCCGTGGAGACGGCACATGTCCTGCTGCCCGGGCGCAACAGCGGCTGCTGGTTCGACACCATCGGCCTCTCGGGCGCGCGCACCGCTCTGATCGTCGGCAATGTCGAGGCGCCCGGCCTCCAGGCAGCCATCACCATGGGGCAGTTGCGGACCGTCATCCACGCGCTGGCCGGTCTCGATCTGGAGCCGGACGAAGTACTGGCCAGGCTGACCGACACCGCCGGCCGGCTGGCCGACGAGCGGGCCGCGCTGCCGCCCGGCGACTGGCTGCACAGGCAACCACCCACGGCAACCTGCATGTACGCCGTCTACGACCCGTTCTCCCGCACCTGCACCATGGCTCGGGCGGGGCATCCGTCCCCCGTCCTCGTCACCCCCGACGGCACCACGACCACCCTCGATGTGCCCGACGGGCCCCCGCTCTTCTCCACCGACAGTTCGCCGTTCGCCACCGCTGCCCTCGAGCTCGACGAAGGCAGCGTTCTGGCGTTCTTCACCGGAACCCTCCTGGCCGACGGGGGGTCCGCGCATCGGGTACGGGAGGCACTCGCGCGACCCGGCCGGAATCTGCAGGACCTGTGCGACGACGTGGTCTACAACCTGCCGGCCGAGGCCCATCCGGAGGGCGCCGCGCTCCTCCTCGCCCGTACCGGCGTCGTTCCCCCCGACCGGGTCGCGACCTGGGAGCTCGCCCATGACCGGACCACCCCCGCCATCTCCCGTACGCTCGTGCGCGACCGGCTCGAAGGCTGGGGCGTGGACGAGGCGACGACCGACGCGACCGAACTCATCGTGAGCGAACTGATCACCAACGCCGTCCGCTACGGCACCCCTCCGCTTCATCTGCGGCTGATCCTGGACCGCACGCTCACCTGCGAAGTACACGACAGCAGCCGGGTGTCGCCCCATCTGCGCCATGCGCGCACCGTCGACGAGGGCGGCCGCGGACTGTTCATCGTCTCCCGGCTCGCCACCCACTGGGGCACCCGGTACAGCAACGACGGCAAGGCCCTGTGGACCGAACAGGAGCTCCCGTCCGTCACAGATGACCCGTCCGTGGCAGACGATTCCTGACCTCGGCGTGCGGCGCCCCGTGGCCGGATGGGCCGCGGGGCGCCGCGATCAGGGTGGTGGCGGCCGTTCCGGGGACGGGGAGCGGGCGCCGGTCGGGTCAGTCGCGACCGTCGTGGTGGTGGTGGTGACGGCCGCCGCGGTCGTCGCTGCGTCCGTGATCGCGGCCCTGGTGACCGTTACGGCTGTCACGGTCGTCGCGGTCGCGGCCCTGGTGACCGTTACGGCTGTCACGGTCGTCGCGGTCGCGGCCCTGGTGACCGTTACGGCTGTCGCGATCGTCGCGGTCGCGGTCGCGGCCCCAGGACTTCGAGTCGACTCTGCGGCCGTGCGCGTCCCTCAGTGTCGCCGTGTCACGGGCGTCCCAGACGTACCTGCGGAGGTCCTGGTAGACGTCGCGGTCGGTGTCGCGGCCGATTCCGGTGTGCACGCGCACGGAGGAGCGGCCGGCCAGGCGCAGATCGAACCGGTAGGTGCGGTGGCTCTCGTCGCTCAGGGTCCAGCCGCGGAGGCTGACCGAGTGACGGCCGGTGTTGGTGACGGTGACCCATTCGCCGTTGAGGCGGCGGTTGGAGCCGTCGTCGCGACCGGGGCTGTTGTACTGGATCTCGCCCAGGACCACCGCCGGACGCTCGTCGGTCCGGCTGTGACCGTGGCCGCGGTCGCGACCGTGACCGTGGTCGTGTTCGTCTGCGATCGCCGGGAGTGCGGCGGCGGCCACCAGAGCGCCGGAAGCGAGGACGGCGGCGGTGGACCGCCGTGCGGAACGGGACATGAAAACCCCTCGGATACGGGCCCGGACCTCTGCGGTCCGAGCGTTGTTCGGTCCCGGCGTGTTGCCGAGAACGCACACTGTGGCCCGGTGACCCGAGCCATGGAAGGCACCCTGATACGTGTGACGAAGTACGGACATTTCCGTCACGCACGCCTGCACCGGGCACGCATCTCGGCCGTCCGAGTACCTGTCAACCGCTGTCCGCTGCATCCATCCGCCCGGCACCGCACCGGCGCAGCCGGCGCTGATCCCGAGCGCGGGACGCACGCCCGCGCGCACCCCGCGCGAGCCGCCCGGGAATTCCGTAACAGCCGCCGTCCGCACAGCCTTGAACCCCCGTTCCCTTACCCACGGAAATGAGAACGACAGTTCTGCGACAGGGCCGTTGCGCGGTGCGAACAACAGTGGTTCAGTGACAGAGAAAGATATGAATCGAGGTTCAGAACATCATGGCCTACCGCCCCACCGCCCGCACGGAGGCGAACCGGCTCGCGCACCGCGAACGGTTGCTGGAAGCCGCACGGCAGCTGCTGGCCGAGGGTGGGTACGCGGCGGCCGGCATCTCCGCGATCGCCGACCGGGCCGGCGTCGCCACCGGCAGCGTCTACAACCACTTCGCCTCCAAGCAGGAACTGCTCGCGGCGGTCTTCCGCCATGTCGCCGGTCATGAGCTCGGCACGGTGCGGGAGGCGGTGCGGGCGCGGAGCGGTGCCGCCGAGCAGTTGCGCGCGCTGGTCGAGGTCTTCGCGCACCGTGCGCTGCGCAACCCGCGTACGGCCTGGGCGCTGCTGGCCGAACCGGTCGATCCGCTCGTCGAGCAGGAGCGACTGACGTACCGGCGCGGCTATCACGCCCTCGCCGAGTCGGCCATCGCCGCAGGGATCACCGCGGGTGAACTGCCCGCGCAGAACGCTCGGTTGTCGGCCGCCGCCGTGATCGGGGCGGTCAGCGAGGCACTGCTCGGCCCGCTGTCACCGGTCAGCGGGCGGACCGAATCGGGACCGGTCGTGGCAGGCATCACCACGCTGTGCCTGAGAGCGGTCGGAGCCCACGGCACCTGATCGCGAGCCGCACCCGCTCCCCCGCTTCCTCGCCGCCCCCGCCCACCTCCCCAGGACAGGAACCCGCGATGACCGTCACCCCGCACCGGACCGGCCTCCGGCCCGACGCCCCCGCACCGCACCCCACCCACGAGGTCACCAACCAGGCCCCGCCCAGGAAGGGTCTCGACGAGTACGGCACCAACCTGCCGCTCGCGGAGGCCGTCCGGGCCTTCGGCGCGGCCTGGCACGAGAAGGAGCTGCACGAGATCGGCACCCTGGTCGGTTCCGAGCGGTTCCAGATCGACGCGGAGCTCACCCACACCGCCCCGCCCGTCCTGCGCACCCATGACCGTTACGGAAACCGCGTCGACGAGATCGACTTCCACCCCGCGTACCACGAGGTCATCGGCGCGGCGGTGAACCACGGCACGCACACCGCGGGCTGGGCCGACCCGAAGCCCGGAGCGGCGGTGGCACGGGCGGTCTCCTTCATGCTGTTCGCCCAGATCGAACCCGGCCATGCCTGCCCGATGTCCATGTCGCATGCCGTGGTCCCGGTCCTGCAACGCGATCCGGATGTGGGGCGGGACTGGCTGCCGGGCCTGCTGAGCCGCTCGTACGACCCCCGGCCGATCGCCCCGGGCCGCAAGTCCGGGCTGACGTTCGGCATGGGGATGACGGAGAAGCAGGGCGGCTCCGACGTCCGCGCCAACACCACGCGGGCCGTCCCGCTGGCCTCCGACCCCGAGGGCCGGGCCCATCTGCTGACCGGTCACAAGTGGTTCTTCTCGGCCCCGCAGTCGGACGCGTTCCTGGTCCTGGCCCAGGCCGAGGCCGGGCTCACCTGCTTCCTCGTGCCGCGTGTGCTGGCCGATGGCACCCGTAACACCGTGCGTGTCCAGCGGCTGAAGAACAAGCTCGGCAACAAGTCGAACGCCTCCTCCGAGGTGGAGTTCGACGGCACCTGGGCGGTACGGGTCGGCGAGCCCGGCCGCGGTGTCCCCACCATCATCGAGATGGTCAACCACACCCGGCTCGACTGTGTGCTCGGCACCACCGCGGGCATGCGCCAGTCGGTGTCCGAGGCGATCTGGCACGCGCACCACCGCAGCGCGTTCGGTGCCCGGCTGGTCGACCAGCCGGCCATGACGGCGGTCCTCGCCGATCTGGCACTGGAGACGGAGGCCGCGACCTGGACCTCACTGCGCCTGGCCCACGCGTACGAGGCCGACAGCGGCGAGTCCGAGGCGATGTTCCGGCGGCTGGCCACCGCCGTGGCCAAGTACTGGATCTGCAAGCGCGGTCCGCACCACGCCTACGAGGCGCTGGAATGCCTGGGCGGCAACGGCTACACCGAGGACTGGCCGTCGGCCCGGCGCTACCGCGAGCAGCCGGTGATGGCGGTGTGGGAGGGCTCCGGCAATGTCATCGCCCTCGATGTGCTGCGGGGCATCGCCAGGACCCCGCAGTCGCTGGACGCCTTCTGGGCCGAGCTGGAGACCACGGCCGGTGCGAGTTCCGTGCTGGACGCGCACATCCGCCGGGTGCGCCGGGAGCTGGCCGAGGACCTGCGCGACCCGCTCGCCGCGCAGACCCGCGCCCGGGCGACGGTCGAGGGCATGGCGCTGGCTCTGCAGTCCTCGCTGATGCTGCGTCATGCCCCGGCGGCGGCCGCCGAGGCGTTCGTCGCCGCCCGGCTCGGCGAGGAGCGTGGCCACCAGTACGGCATCCTGCCGCGCGGCACCGACGCCGCGGCGATCGTGGAGCGGCACTTCGGCCAGGGCGGCTGAGACGGCCACCGCCGAAGCTCCCCGGTGTGCGGTACGGGTACGGCGGGCAGCGGCCGGAAGGAGCAACTGCCCGCCCGTCGTCGCACGGGCGCATCCGGTGCCCTGGGCGTTAGATTGGCTCCCATGGAGTCGAGACCCCGCACCCTGTGGCTGCGCACCGAGCCCCTGCACGCGGTGATCTACTTCGACGAGGAGTGCCGCGGCATCGGCAGGTCCGTCGGCCTCAAGGGTTTCTGGATGGGCTACTTCGCCACCCGTACGGCCCCCATGGGGCCGGTCCGCCCCGAGACCGCGACCGCTGTCCTGGCCGTCTTCGCCCCGGACATGGTGGCCCGCGCGCTGCCCGCCGCATGGCAGATCGTCGCCCCCGGAACGCTCACCGACCTCCGCGCTCAGCTCGCCGCGCGGGCGCTGCGCAGGCTGGTGCCCGGCATCGACACGCTCGCCGGACAGCTCGCCCCGCCGCTCGCGGCGATGGTGGCGGACGCCTCGGCGCTCGGCCGTCCGCTGTTCGCCGCGAACCGCCCGCTGTGCGACCGTACCGACCCGGTGGAACGTCTATGGCAACTCACCACCGCACTACGGGAGTTCCGGGGCGACGCGCACGCCGCCGCACTGGCCGACCACGGTCTGGACGCCCCCGAGGCGCTCGTTCTCGCCGCCGCCACCGGCCGCGTTCCGCTCGAGGGCATCCGGCTCGACCGGGGCTGGAGCGAGACGCAGTGGGCGGACGCGGGGGAACGGCTGCGCTCCCGTGGGCTGATCGATGCGCAGTGGGCTGCCACGGCGCGCGGCCGCGCGGAACGGGACCTGATCGAGGACACCACGGACCGGCTGGCCGCCCGGCTGCTGCGCCCCCTCGCCGACAGCACGGCGGACGCGCTGCTCGCCGCGCTGGAGGTGCCTGCCCGGCAGGTGCTGGAGGCGAAACTGCTGCCGTATCCGAACCCGATCGGTCTGCCCCGGTCGGTCTGAATCCGCTCCGCGGGGCGCCGGCGGGTCCAGCCGAGCAGGACCACCGAGCACACCGCCGCGAAGGCGCACCGGGTCGAGATGAACTCCAGCCGCCACAGCGCCGCGCAGACGGCGGCCCCGGCCGCGACCGGCACGCCGAGCCACCGGAGCAGCCGGTCCCCGGACAGGAGCAGGGAGCCCACCGTCTCTGCGGGCAGGCGCCCGAGGTGACACGACCGGCACCCGCCACCGAAGCGGCGGCGGCAGCGCAGCAGCCGGCGCCGCCGTGGACGGTTCTTCCGCAGCCCACAGCCCTGGCGAACAGCCGTCGGCGGACCGGCCGACGAGTCTGCCGCTCACCGGTGGATCGCCCCGGACGTTTCCGTGAGCGGGCTGCCGGTGCCGCCCCAGCGCAGTGCGACGATCTCCGCCGCGATCGATACGGCCACCTCCTCGGGGGTGCGCGCGCCCAGGTCGAGGCCGATGGGCGAGCGCAGTCGGGCCAGTTCCGCTTCGCCGAGACCGGCCTCGCGCAACCGGGCCAGGCGGTCCTCGTGGGTCCGCCGGCTGCCCATCACCCCGATGTACGCGGCCGGGGTGCGCAGGGCCACCTCCAGCAGCGGGACGTCGAACTTCGGGTCGTGGGTGAGTACGCACATCACGGTCCGTGCGTCGGTCTCCGTGCCACGCAGATACCGGTGCGGCCAGTCGACGATCACCTCCGCGCCGTCCGGGAAGCGGCGGGGGTCGGCGAAGGCGGGGCGGGCGTCGCAGACGGTGACGCGGTAGCCGAGGAACGCCCCGATCCGGGCCACCGCCGCGGCGAAGTCGATCGCGCCGAAGACCAGCATCCGGGGCGGCGGGGCGAACGACTGGAAGAACACGGTGACATCGTCCTCGCGCCGTTCACCGTCGGGGCCGTAGTGCCGCAAGCCGGTTGCGCCCCGGGCGAGTTCCCCTCGCGCGTCGGCGGTGACGGCGGCGTCGAGTCCGCTCGCGCCCAGCGAGCCGGAGACGGTGTCCGGCCGGACGGCGAGGGCGACACCGCGCGGGGCGGGGCCGTCGGTCACGGTGGCGGCCACCACCGGGCGGTGAGCGGCGACCGATGCGGCGAGTTCACCGAAGGAGACGTCGTACGCGGCCGTCACGGGGCGTACGAGGAGGGTGATCTCACCGCCGCAGGTGAGACCGACGGCGAAGGCGTCCTCGTCGCTGTAGCCGAAGGTACGGAGCTGGGCATGGCCGGTTTCCATGACCTCCTTGGCCAGTTCGAAGACCGCGCCCTCGACGCAACCGCCGGAGACGCTGCCGACCACCTCGTCGTCCGGGCCCACGGCCATCGCCGCCCCGGGGCCGCGCGGCGCGCTGCGGCTCACCGCGACGACGGTGGCGAGCCCGAACGGCTCCCCGGCGGCGTACCAGCGGCTGAGCGCCGGAAGAATCTCACGCATCGGCCACCTCCACCAGGGCCGGGACGTGTGCGTTCCTGCCCGCGCCCGCTTCGCCCCGTGGCACGGCGGCCGGTGCGGTGCGAGGCTCAGGCCGTGGTGTCGGACCACGCGTACGGCGGTGCGACGGGCCCGGTCTCAGGTCCGGCCCCGACCGATTCCAGTTCCTGGTCGGCGGCCTTCATCAGCTGCGCGGCGATGTCCTTCATGGCACGGCTCGCCGCGAGTTCGTCGCCGATGGCGGGGACGTCCACGTCCTGCGGGTTGCAGCGGGCGACCCCGTGTCCCACGAGCTTTTCCGCGCCGGTGTCCAGCACCGCCTCCGCCCTGGTCGTACCGTCCTCCTCGGACAGGCCTACACGGACTTTCCATTCCAGCGTGCGAGTCATCGCGCACCTCCTGCGACCGCGCGCGGACTCGGTGCGCCGCCACGACGCGGTCCTGTCACCAGGATCCCCCCGGCCGGGACCGTCCGCGCGTTCCGGATCGTCCTGCCGGGATCACGGCGCCGCTTCTCGTCCTGCGAGGCTCGCGGCGCCGAAATAGGATGCGGGAGTCACTGCCACCGAGTGCGGAGCCGCCCATGAACCGGCGTCGTCCTCCCCGTGCGGCGAGCGCCGGCGAATTGCTCACCACTCTGCAGCAGCTCACCGAACAGGCACGCCAGGAGGTGGATCTGCACCGGGCGCGGGTGGAACTGGCCGAGGCGCTGCAGCGGGAGATGCTCCCTTCGGCGCTGCCCGCCCTGCCGGGGCTGCAGACAGCTGCCCGGTACATGCCGGCCCGCAGCGGACTGGACATCGGTGGTGACTGGTACGACGGGTTCGTGCTGCCGGACGGCGCGCTGGCGTTCGCCATCGGGGACGTACAGGGCCATGACGTCGAGGCAGCCGCTTTCATGGGCCAGATCCGCATCGCCATGCGGGCGATAGCCGCCACCGCCGCGGATCCCGGCGAGGTCGTGGGCCGGACCAACGATCTGCTGCTCTCGGTGGACTCGGGCCTCTTCGCGACCTGCACCTTTGCCCGCCTCGACCCGGTCACCCGGGAGCTCCACAGTGCCCGCGCCGGGCATGTCGCCGCCGTATGGGCCACCGCCGACGGGCGCTCCGGTCTCACCGACGACGAGGGCGGCCTGCCCCTGGGGATCCGGGCGGGTGAGCGCTATCCGGTCACCCGGCGGCGCCTGACGAGCCCCGGTGCGTTCGTCCTGGTCACCGACGGGGTGATCGAGGGTCCTTCGTTCCCGATCGACGAGGGGCTGGACGCGGTGACGCGGCTGGTGGTCTCCCGGGTGTCCGCCGACGCCGACGAGCTGGCCGACGCGGTTCTGCGCGCGGCGGAGCGGACCGGACACCAGGACGACGCCGCCGTTCTCGTCCTGCGCCACGGGGCGGTTTCCGGCGGGGAGTGACGCCCGGGTGCGGGACGAGCGTGTCAGACAGCCGCCACCCGTCCGGGTCGGTGTCTGATGAGATGTGTGATCCGCAGCAAGGTGTCCAGCAGCGAGAGAACGACAGGCACGGCCTCGGCCGCACTGCGCGTCCTGGCCGTCGCCGCCGCCTACTACCTGGCCGGTGGGCTCGGTCTGATCCGCGGGGTGTCCGTCCACAGCGCGGTCGTCACCCCGCTCTGGCCGCCCACGGGCATCGCGCTGGGTGCCCTGCTCTTCCTGGGGCTGAGCGCCTGGCCCGGTATCGCGCTGGGCTCCCTGTCCGTCGTCGCCACACTCAGCGACTCGGTCTCGCTGCTCACCGTCGTCGTCGTGGCGGGCAACACCCTGGCTCCCGTCTGCTCGTACCTGATACTGCGCAGAGCCGGTTTCCGCAGGGAGCTGGACCGGCTGAGCGACGGCGTCGTGCTGGTCTTCCTCGGCGCGCTGGCGGGCATGGTCATCAGCGCGACCGTGGGCACGTGCATGCTCGTGGTGGACGACAATCTGCCGCTGAGCGGTTTCTGGCCGGTCTGGACGGCATGGTGGTCCGGGGACGCGATGGGCGTGCTCGTGGTCACCCCGCTGCTGCTCGTGCTGTGCAGGGTGCGGATGCCGCGGGCCACGGACCGGTGGATCGAGGCGAGCGCGCTGGCGGCGGCCTCCGTGGCGGTCTCGCTGCTGGCCACCAGGACCTCGCTGGCGATGATCTACCTGGTGTTCCCGCTGATCATCTGGGCGGCTCTGCGTTTTCGGCTGGCGGGGAGCGCGCCGTGCGCTCTTCTGGTGTCGGTCCTGGCGGTCGTCGCGGGAACGCAGGGCGTGGGGCCGTTCGAGGGCCACACCATCCTTCATGTGATGGTGAATCTCGCCGTGTTCAACGGTTCGGTGGCCCTGACCGCGCTGCTGCTCGCGGCCGTCGTCACCGAGCAGAGCGACATCCGCCTCAGAATCCAGCGTGCCTGCGAGGAGCTGGCCGAGGTGGTGGAGCGGCTGGCGCCGGGACGGTCCCCGGGCGGCTGGCCACCCCGGCCCGACGACGAGCCCGACGGCCTCTGACCTCGGTCCCCCGGATGGCCGGGCCACGGCCGCGGAAGGTGGCCTGCCACCGGAGGCAGGGCGGTTCACCGCCGGAAGTGGCGTGCCAGGAAGTCGTTGCGGAACGTGCCCTCCGGGTCGAACCGGGCCGTCAGCCGCTCGAAATCGGCGTACTTCCCGTACAGCGCGCGCAGGCTCTCCGGGGCGGTCGTGAACACCTTGCCCCAGTGCGGTCGCGCGCCGAACGGCGCCAGGGCCTCCTCGATCGCCCCGAGCACGGGGGTGACGGCGGCGGTGTCCCGTACCCAGGTGAAGTGGAAGGCCACCGAGTCCCGGCCGGACGCCGGGCTCAGCCACAGATCGTCGCGGGCGACGGTACGGATCTCGGAGATCTGCAGCAGCGGCGCGATCCGCTCCCGGAGCCGGGCCAGTGCCTCGTACGCCGCGGCCGCGTCCCGCCGTGCCACGAAGTACTCCGACTGGAGCTCGTTCCCGTTGCTCGGGGTGAACTCCAGGCGGAAGTGCGGAAGCCGGCGGTGCCACGGTCCGGCAGCGCCCTGCTGACGGGTGCAGTTCTCGGCCGGCATACCGGCGATCGGATGGCGCGGCCCGTCCGCGAGCCGCGCGCCGAGCCACTCCCCGGGCGCCCGTCGCGGCCCATCGGGGCCCACCCGTTGCTTGAGCCACACCTGGTTGAGCGGCCCGGCGCGCCAGTCGGTGAAGACACTCACGCTGTACGCGGCCGTCATCACCTCGTCGAGCCCGTCGGTGAGCCAGGACTCCGGCAGATCCTCGTAGACCCACTGCTGTACGTCGAAGGCGGGCACCAGGTCCAGCGTCAGCGCGGTCACCACGCCCAGGGCGCCCAGGGCGACCACCGCTCCGGGGAAATCCGCGTCGCCGCGCCCCAATGACACGGTCCGGCCGTCGGCCGTGACCATCTCCAGTGCCCGGACGGCGCCCGCTATGGAACTGTTACCGACTCCGGAGCCGTGCGTTCCGGTGGCGCAGGCTCCGGCGACCGAGATGTGCGGCAGCGAACCCAGGTTGTGCAGGGCGTACCCGTTCTCGTGCAGTACGTCGGCGAACTCCCCGAAGCGCAGCCCCGCGGCGACGGTGACGGCCCCGGCCCTCCGGTCGATCTCGATCCTGCGGGGCAGCCCCGCCACGGACACCAGCTCGCCCCGGGTGTCGGCGACGGTGTTGAAGGAATGCCGGGTGCCGAGCGCGTGCACCGCGGACGCGGCGGACACCGTTTCCCGCAGCTCGGCCTCGGAGCGGGGGGTGCTCAGCCGCCGTGCTCCGAAGGTGATGTTTCCGGCCCAGTTCTTCTCCACGGGAGTCACCGCACGTCCGCACTCTCGTTCCTGGCCGGGTGTCCTGATCCCGACGGTACATCCTCGCGGACGAGCCCGTTGGTGAGACCATGCAACTGGTGACCCACATGTCCGCACACCATCCGATTCCGGCACCCTCCAAATGCGAACAGTCACCCACAGACCAAGCGATCCAGCACGGAACGGGATGAGTTCAGAGTCAGTGCACATGTCTGAACTTCACTGGAACTCCAGCGAAATGGCACGTGTGTGGATATCGTGCACCGAGCGCGGGCGCATCCGTCAGTCCATGGGATCGGCGGATGCGTCCCGTTTGTGGCGATGCAACTGTGACTGGGGGGTTCATGGGGCATGTCGAGCTACCCGATTCGGACAGATCAGGACCCGTGGGACTGGCGGGGGCGCCACGTCCACGGACTGCTTCAAATCGGCCTCGCGGCAAAGAACTTGACAATCTGTGGAGGGTGCCGACCGGACCGTGCGAACGTTCGGGACCGGCCGCGGCCAAGAGACGGACGGACCGGCGCCTGCCGGTCGTCATCGGCGCCGAACTGCTCGGCCTGGGGATTCCGGCATGGCTCGTCCTGTGGGCGGGCGGGCAGCCGCGGGCCGAGGTCGCCGCGGCGGTGGCCGCGCTGGCGTGGTCGGGTGTGCGGGCCGCGCGCGGCCGGTACGCGGGCGGGTCTCTGGGCGATCCGCCGGGGGTGCTGACCACGGCCGGCGACTGGCTGCTGCTCATCGGCGTGCTCGCCGTGCTGCGGACCATGACCGGTGACGCGGTCGATCCCGCGACGGCGGTCGTGGCACTGCTGGCCGGTCTGCCGGCGAGCCTGACCGCGTGGGGGGTACGGCGATTGCGGCGGCAGCGGACGGTCCGGCGGGTACTGGTGGTCGGCGAGGCTCCGAGAGTGGAACGCGCGGTGCAGCTGCTGGGTTCCCGTGCGGACCACCCGTACCGGGTCGTGGCCGCCATACCGGTGGGGACCGCGCCGCTGGAGTGCGAGGTCCAGGTGCCGGGCCGGCTCGCACCGGCACCGGCCGACGACGACGCGTCGACGGTGCTGGGCGGCGCCTTCGCCCATGACGTCGACCTGGCTCTGGTGGTGCCCGGGCCGCAGCTCTCCGAGGAGCGGCTGCGCCGGCTCTCCTGGGGACTGCACGACGGCGGGCTTCCGCTCTCCGTGCTGTCGGAGCTCTCGGGCATCGCGGCCGGCCGGATACGGCCGTCCGCCGCCGCCGGGCTGACCCTGCTGCACGTCGCACCGCCGCTGCGCCGGGGACCGCAGATGATCCTGAAGGCCGTGGTGGACCGCATCGGCGCCGCACTCGGGCTGCTGGTCCTGGCACCCCTGCTGCTCCTGATCGGGGCGGCGGTGCGGCTCGGCTCGAACGGGCCGGTCTTCCACCGCCAGATCCGCCACGGGCAGCACAACCGGCCGTTCACGATGTGGAAGTTCCGGACGATGGTGGTGGGCGCCGAGAGCCACAAGCAGCAGCTGATCACGGCGAACGAGAACGACGGCCCGATGTTCAAGATGCGCCGAGACCCCCGGGTGACCGGAATCGGCCGTCTGCTGCGCCGGACGTCTCTGGACGAGCTGCCGCAACTGCTCAATGTGCTCCGGGGCGACATGTCGCTGGTCGGTCCACGGCCTCCGCTGCCGGAGGAGGTGTCCCGCTACGACGAACGGGAGCTGAGGCGGCTCGCCGTCAGACCGGGGCTGACCGGCCTGTGGCAGGTCAGCGGGCGTTCGGACCTGTCCTGGCAGGAGACCGTCTCGCTCGACCTGTGGTACGTCGACAACTGGTCGGTGGCCACGGACATGGGACTCATGGCCCGTACGCTGCGCGCCGTCACCGACGGCCGCGGGGCCTACTGAGAGCGGCGGCCGTCGATGCGAAGAGTGCGGGACAACCGGCCGTCCGGGGCCGGTGGGACGGGCGGCCGTCGCGTTGCGGCGGCCGGCCCGTGCCGGTGGACCGGTCGGCTCCGCTCAGACCTGTGCGGCCCGCCGCTCCAGCCACCACGCGTACGTACGGGCGATCCCGTCGCGCAGCGGTATGCGCGGTGCGAAGCCGAGGGCGGTGAGCCGGGAGACGTCGAGCAGCTTGCGCGGGGTGCCGTCGGGCTTCGACGTGTCCCATGCGATGGAGCCCTGATACTTCGTCACATCACCCACAATTGCGGCGAGTTCACGGATCGACAGGTCCTGGCCGCAGCCGATGTTGACGGGTTCGTCGCCGTCGTAGCGCTCCAGCAGCAGGAGGCACGCGTCGGCCAGATCGTCGACGTGCAGGAATTCGCGACGCGGGCTGCCGGAGCCCCAGAGCGTGACCGCGGGCGAGCCGTCCCGCTGCGCCTCGTGGAAGCGGCGGATCAGCGCGGGCAGGACGTGCGAGGTCTCCAGGTCGAAGTTGTCGCCCGGACCGTAGAGGTTGGTGGGCATGGCGCTGATGTACGCGGCGCCGTACTGCCGGCGGTAGGACCGGATCTGCACGATCCCGGCGATCTTGGCCAGCGCGTACGCCTCGTTGGTCGGCTCCAACGGGCCGGTGAGCAGGGCGCTTTCGGCGATCGGCTGCGGGGCGTGCCTGGGGTAGATGCAGGACGAGCCGAGGAAGAGCAGCCGCTCGACCCCGGCGGAGTGCGCTCCGGCGACCACGCTCAGCTGGATGCGCAGATTGTCCTCCAGGAACTGCACCGGATACGTGTCGTTGGCCATGATCCCGCCGACCTTGGCGGCGGCCAGCACCACGGCGTCCGGACGGGCCTCGCGAAGGAATGCCTCGGTCCGCGCGGCGTCGCGCAGATCGAGGTGGTCGCGATCGCGGGTGATCACCTCGTGTCCGGCGGCGGTGAGGCGGCGTACGACCGCCGAGCCGACCAGGCCGCGGTGGCCCGCGACGAATATACGGGCACCGGGTCGTAGGAGGGGGCGGACGGATTCCTGGGGAGGGCCGGGGAGATCAGTCGTCATGGCTCGGATTGTGCCAGCAGCCGCGGACCACGGTGACGTTTTGCCACAGATCGCTCAATTACGGAATTTCGGTGTGAATCAACAGCCTTTCAGGCGAACACAGAGGGGGTAGTCGTGGCGAAGACCGCGCTCATCACCGGCGTGACCGGACAGGACGGTTCGTACCTGGCCGAGCTGCTGCTCGACAAGGGGTACACGGTCCATGGACTGATACGCCGCTCGTCGAGCTTCAACACCGAGCGGATCGACCACATCTACCAGGGACCGGAGGAGGACGACCGTTCGTTCGTCCTGCACCACGCCGACCTCGCCGACGGGGTCGCGCTGGTGAATCTGCTGCGCGACATCCGGCCGGACGAGGTCTACAACCTGGGTGCGCAGTCGCACGTCCGCGTCTCGTTCGACGCCCCGCTGTACACCGGTGACATCACCGGTCTCGGCACCATCCGGCTGCTGGAGGCCGTCCGCGCGAGCGGCATCGACACCCGGATCTATCAGGCGTCGTCGTCGGAGATGTTCGGCGCGACACCGCCGCCGCAGAACGAGAAGACGCCGTTCCATCCGCGGAGCCCGTACAGCGTCGCCAAGGTGTATTCGTACTGGGCGACCGTCAACTACCGTGAGGCGTACGGGATGTTCGCGGTGAACGGGATTCTCTTCAACCATGAGTCCCCACGCCGCGGCGAGACCTTCGTGACCCGGAAGATCACCCGTGGGGTGGCCAGGATCAAGGCGGGTCTGCAGACCCATCTCCATCTGGGCAATCTCGACGCCGTGCGCGACTGGGGGTACGCCCCCGAGTACGTCGACGCGATGTGGCGGATGCTGCAGCGCGACAGCCCGGACGACTATGTGGTGGCCACCGGCGAGGGCGTCAGCGTCCGGCAGTTCCTGGAGTACGCCTTCGCCCACGCGGGCCTGGACTGGCGGGAGCACGTCCGCTACGACGCCAAGTACGAGCGCCCCAGCGAGGTCGACGCGCTGATCGGTGACGCAGCCAAGGCCGAGGAAATGCTCGGCTGGAAACCGGCGGTGAAGTCGCAGGAGCTCGCCAGGATCATGGTCGAGGCGGACATCCGCCAGCTCTCCGACCAACTCGCCGGAGCGGCCGTGCGGGTGGACCGATGAGACATCCGTACCTGTTCGACGGCCGGACCGGCGCACCGGCCGGTCCGGCGCGCACCCACATCACCCGGCAGCTGCTCCTGGTGGCCCCGCCGGGGACCGACCCGGGCGCGATCTCCACCTCCACCGGCTGCCCGGTGGACCCGAGCGCGTCCGCACCGGTCCGGGCCCCCGGCCCGGACCACCCACTCGCCCCGACCGGCAGCGGACCGGACCGTCTCCGCCGCCGGCCGGACGAGGCAGAAACCGCGGTCTCAGGGCCGCAGCTCGTTCTCACCTTCGGAGCTGAATGATGAACGGAAGTACGGGGCGCAGACCCACCGGACGCAGGAGGGCGCGGGCTACTGCCGGTGCGCTCTGCCTGCTCGCCGGAACACTGACCGCCGCCGCGTCCGGGGGCTCCCCGGCCGCGGCCCTCACCCCGCCGGTCTCGCTGACCGCGGACGACCTCACCACCTGGCAGACCAACGGCATCGTCTGGTCGATGGCCGCCTCGGACGCCGGTGTCGTCTACGCCGGCGGCACCTTCTCCACCGTCCGGCCACCGGGCGCGCCCGCCGGCACCTCCGAACAGCCCGCGGTGAACTTCGCCGCGTTCGACGCGGCGACCGGTGCGCCGACGGGGTGCAAACTGTCGTTCACGCTCTCGTCGGGGACGGCGACCGTACGGGCCCTGGCACTCTCGCCCGATCAGAAGACCCTGTACGTCGGCGGGCAGTTCGGAGCGGTGAGCGGGTTCGGGGTGAGCAATATCGCCGCGATCGACACCGCGACCTGCACCCCGCGCCAGGACTTCAAGGTCTCCGTCTCCGCGACCGTACGAGCCCTGGCCGTCACCGCCGACACCGTCTACCTGGGCGGAGACTTCAACACCGTGGCGGGACAGACCCGGAACAAGTTCGCCGCGGTCACCACCGGCGCCGCACTGAAGCCGTGGACGGCCAACGCGGACGAGATCGGCCGGGCCGTGGAGCTGACGCCCGACCGCAAGCACGTGCTGATCGGCGGAAACTTCTTCACCGTCAACGGCACCACCTCGCACGCGCTGGCCGTGGTGGACGCCACGACCGGGGCCGTGACCAAGAGCTATCCGGCGGGCTTCATCCCGAACACGTCCACGGTGCAGGACATCACCACCGACGCCACCGGCTTCTACACCGCCAACGAGGGCACCGGGGGCGGTGTCTTCGACGGCCGGATCGCACTGAACCTCAGCAATTTCGAACAGCGCTGGCGGGACACCTGCCTGGGCGCCACCCAGGCCGTTCTCGTGCACGACGGCGTTCTGTACAGCGGGAGTCACGCGCACGACTGCGCCACCATGGGCGGGTTCCCGAACCAGCCCCGCAAGCATCTGCTGGCCCAGTCGGTCAGTGATCCGAAACTTCTCCCCTGGTTCCCGGACACCAACGACGGCATCGGGGAGCCCGTCGGACCGCGGGTGATGGCACAGACGGACAAGGGCGGGCATCACTATCTCTGGGTGGGTGGCGAGTTCACCACCGTCAACGGCTCCGCGCAGCAGGGGCTGACCCGGTTCGCCGACGGTCCCGACACCGGGGCGCCGTGGGTACCGAACGTCAGTGTGTCCACCGTCGCCGCGGGCAAGGTCCAGGTCAACTGGCAGTCGAGCTTCGACGCCGACGACGGGGAGCTCACGTACCGGATCTACAAGGACGGTGCGAGCACTCCGGTGCACACCACGACGGGTTACTCCGTGTTCTGGGACCGGCCGCAACTGAGGTGGACCGATACGGACGTGGCCGCGGGCGAGACCCACACGTACCGGATCAGTGCGAGCGACGGCATCAACACCAGCGCCAAGTCCGCCGCCGTGACCGCCACGGTGGCGTCCGCCGCCGAGAAGTACCCCGCCAGGGTGCTGGCCGACGGCGCTTCGCTGTACTGGCGGTACGACGAGGGCTCGTCGACGTTCGCGGCCGATACCGGCACCGGACTGGACAACGCCTTCCTGCGCAACTCCCCCGCCTACCGGCAGACTCCGGCCGCGGTCGCGGGTCCCTCGACCGCGATCGGCTTCAACGGATCGAGCCAGTACGCGTACGGCAACAGGCGCCATCCGCAGCCGACCAGGTTCTCGGTGGAGACCTGGATCAGGACGACGACGGCCAAGGGCGGGAAGATCGTCGGCTTCGGCAATCTGACCATGCAGAACAGCACCCAGTACGACAAGCACGTGTACATGCGCGATGACGGACGGCTGGTCTTCGGGGTCCACAGCGGAAGCACCAGGACCATCACGACACCGTCCGCCTACAACAACGGGGCCTGGCACCACGTCGTCGCCACGCAGGGCACGGGCGGCATGGCGCTGTACGTGGACGGGCAGCTCCGCGCCTCGAGCGCTCTGTACACCGGCAACGAGAGCTACAACGGCTACTGGCGGGTCGGCGGCGACAACCTCAACGGCTGGCCCAACCGGCCGACGAGCAACTTCTTCGCCGGGCAGGTCGACGAGACCGCCGTCTACCCGAACGCGTTGAGCAGCGCGCAGGTCAGTGCCCACTACTCCCTGAGGACGGGTGGATGAGGTATCCGTTCCGGGCCGGCGTCGCCGTCGTCGTACTGACGGCGGCGCTGGCCGCCTGCGGCTCGTCCTCCGACGGCCACCGGGACGCGGGCGGCGCCGGGCCATCGGCCACCCAGCCCCCTGCCGCGTCCCCGTCGAACGGTCCCGGAGCCACCACGTCCAGTGGCCCTGCGGCTCCGCGGACGAGCGCAGCACCGAAACTGCCCACCGATGAACTCACCCCGGCCACCGGCTCGTTCAGCAAGATGCAGAAGGAGTATCTGGTCGACCGGGTGCCCAAAGGCATGGATCCGGCGGCCGTGCTCCAGACGGGTCAGGAGACCTGCGACAGGCTGACGTACCTGGTGAAGGCCGACCGGGAGGTGGCGGTCGCCGCGATCGTGACGGGCGAGATCGCCGACGCGAAGCCCGCCGTCGAGCATCTCTGCACCCAGCACCGGAAGTTGGTGCAGGAGGCCTCCCGGGGGTACGCGGACGGCACGTACGGGGCCGAGCAGATCCGGCCGGGCCGCTACCACGACGTCTCCCCCACCGGGAACTGCACCTGGCAGATCACCGGGGCGAACGGCAGGAACCTTGGCTCGGGCTCCGCCGCCTCCGGGAAACGGGCCGAGATCACCCTCCCGGACTCGGCCCGCGCCTTCACCTCCACAGGCTGCTACGCCTGGCTGCCCGAAGGAGAGCACGGATGAGCAAGCTGCCGATAGCCGTGGCTATCCCCACGAAGAACGAGGGGCTCAACATCGCCGAGGCGGTGAAGTCGGTGCTCGGCCACTTCGAGGCGGTCGTCGTCGTCGACTCGCACAGTACGGACGACACGGCGAAGATCGCCGAGGAGTGCGGGGCCGAGGTGATCACGTACACCTGGGACGGCGGTCATCCGCGCAAGAAGCAGTGGTGCCTGGACCATGTCCGCACGGATCTGGACTGGATTCTGCTGCTCGACGGGGACGAGCGACTCAGCCCCGGGCTGCTGGCCGAACTGCGGCAGCTCTTCGCCGATCCCGGGGCGCCCAGGCCGGCGGCGTACGACATACCGCTGGGCTACTGGTTCTCCGGGAAGCGGCTCCGGCACGGCTACACCATCCGCAAGCGGTCACTGACGGACCGGACCCGCTGCCGGTACCCGGAGGTGGGGGATCTCGAAGCGCCGGGCATCGGCGAGGTCGAGGGGCACTACCAGCCGGTCGCCGAGTCGGCGGCCCCGCTCCGCAATCCGATCGAGCACCAGGACCTCGACCCGGTCACGGCCTGGTTCGAGCGGCACAACCGGTACTCGGACTGGGAGGCGTGGCTGGAGCATCACCCCGAGGTCAAGGAGCAGGTGCGGAGGGTGAAGTCGCGCCAGGGGCAGCTGTTCCACAAGGCGCCCTTCAAGCCCCTGGTGTCGTTCGCGTACATGTATCTGTACCGGCGGGGTTTTCTCGACGGGCGGGCGGGGTTCGACTTCGCGCTGGCGATGAGCTTCTACCGCTGGCAGATCGCGCTCAAGTCCCGTGAGGGAAAAGCCGGGTGACTCAGGCCGACCGGCGGCCCTTTTGGCGGACCACGTCCTCGTAGGTCCGCCGGAGGGTCCGGGTCACGCCGTCGATGGTGAAGTGCTCATTGACCAGGTCCCAAGCAGCCTTCTCCGCCCGGGCGTTGGCCTCGGGTTCGAGGAGTTCCAGTACGGCCCGGGCGACTTTGAGCGCGTTCTTGCCGTCCTCGCCGACCCGGCTGTCGATCACCCGGCCGGCCCCGGCCCGCGCGACATCGTCCCCGAGGCCACTGGTGCGGGTGATGACCACGGGGGTGCCGACGGACATCGCTTCGAGGACGGAGACGGCCAGGGGTTCCTCGATCGACGGCAGTACGTACACATCGGCCTGCCGGCCCGCGGCCAGAACCTCTTCGTGGCCGAGCGGTCCCACGTGGTCGAGGGAGCCCATCACCCCCAGTTCACGGGCGAGTTCGAGAGTCGCCGACAGCGCTCCGGTGTCGGGGCCGGCGAGCACGAACCGGGCGTCCGGGTGCTCGGCGAGGACCGTCGGCATCGCGGCGACGAAGTCCTGCGGCCGCTTGCGCTCCTGGATCCGGCCCAGGAAGAGGACCGTCGGCGGCCGCCCCGGCGCGCGGGCGGGCTTCGGCTCCTGCGGCCGTACGCCGTTGACCAGCCGTACGGTGCGGGTCAACGGAACCGGTGCGGCAACGGCGTTCACATCGAGGCGTTCCATCTCGGTCAGATGCAGCACGGCGTCGGCTTCGCGCAGCACCTTGCGTACACCCAGCAGATCGGTCAGCTGGGCGACCCGCTTCTCGGTCGGGTCCACCATGCCGTGGGTCTGGACGACCAGGGGTGTGCGGGACGCCAGCGCGAGCAGCGCGGCGGGGAGCGTCACCAGGTCGCGCATCAGATGGACATGGACGAGATCGGCGCCGCGCATCATGCGCCGGGCGGCGAGCAGGAGCGCGCCGGAGGTGATTCCGCTGACCTCGAACATGGGGAGCAGATGACGGGCCTGGAAGAGAAGGACCGGGACTCCCTCGACCTCACGCGGCAGTCGCCCTTCGAAGCCGTCGCCCAGTGCCATGATGCGGGCGTCGTCGCCGCCGGCCCGCTGGACCTTCGACAGGTTGAGCGCCACCCTTGTCGGGCCGCCGAACGCGTGGTCCGGGGTGTGCAGTGTGACGACGTGCAGGATCTTCACCAGAGTTCCCCTCAGTCTCGGCCGGTCTTTTACAGACTAGTCATCCAAACCCCCCAAGTGGGTTGATTCGTTAGAGTGTTCACAGATCCACGGAACGGGGGGGGCAGATGACGTCCGTGCACGAGGCGGCGCCGTCCGCCCCCGTACCGGAGCACGGCCCGCAGGACCCGGTCCAGCCGCCGGCGAAGCCCCTGTCGTGGGCCATGCTGTCGCGCGCCCTCGCCGTGCCGCTCATCCTCGGCCTGGTCTGCTTCCTGCCCGCGGTGATCGCCGCGCAGCCGGGCACCGGAGTCCGGGACACCGCGTACTGGCTGCAGCTCGTGCTGGCCTGCTATGCGGGGGCCCGGCTCGCCACGATGATCCTGTCCACCCGGCGCCGCCTGCTGCAGGGCGTCTTCTGGATGTTCGTGTACATCGCGATGGGGGTGGCGCCGTTCGCGCAGGTGGTCATCGGGCAGACCCCGACACCGATGGTCGGGCCGCGGTCGGATCTGGTGACCGCCATCGCGCTGGTCCTGGTGGGGTGTGCGGCGTTCGACCTCGGGGCGCTGCTGGCATCCCGGCGCCCGCTGCGCCGCCGGGCCACCGCACGCTCCGGGAGCGGTCCGGCAACGGCGCACCCGGTGCGGCTCAGGCTGTTGGTGGTGCTGGCCTTCGCGGCGAGCGGCTATTACATCGTGAAGCTCGGCGGGCCCGCCGTCTTCTTCACCAGTCGCCAGGAGATCAGCGCCTCGGTCGCGGCCAGCGGGGTGGTGTCGGGCCAGTCCAATGTGGGTTCGGCCCTCCTCAAGGGCTTCGGTACGGTACCCGCGCTGCTCGGGCTGCTCTTCTGGACCCGTCGGCTGGTGACCTCGCGCAAGGCCCGGCGCTCCCCCTCGACGGTGCTTGTCTGGTGTGCGTTGCTGGCCCTCAACGTCATCGTCAACAACCCGATTTCCAATGCTCGTTACTGGTTCGTGACCGTACTGGTCTCGCTCCTGTTCACCGCGTTCCCGAGCAGTGCGGCGATGTACCGCTCGGTGCTGGCGATGGGGGTGGTCGGGGCGTTGGTGCTGTTCCCGTACGCGGACCGGTTCCGCTACGACAGCGCCGGGTACCGGCCGGTGGAGTCGTCATCGGTCTTCGAGCCGCTGGCCACCAAGGACTACGACCAGGCGGTGATGTTCGCCAACACCGTCACCTGGGTCGACGCCCGCGGTCACACGTACGGGCGTCAACTGGCGGCCTCCGCCCTCTTCTTCGTGCCCCGGTCGGTGTGGAGCGGCAAGCCCGAGGACACCGGGGTGCGCGTCGGCCAGTGGATGGGGATGAACATGACCAACTTGTCGGCGCCACTGTGGACCGAGCTCTGGGTCGACTTCGGCGCTCCGGGCATGGTCGGAGCCTTCGCCCTGATCGGGTACGCCGCCGCGCGCACCGACCGGCGTTACGCGCGCGCGGTCTCCCGGGACGGCCCTGGCCCCGGCAGCGTTCTGGCCATTGCCGCGCCCCTTATCGCCGGGTACACCTTCATCCTGTTGCGCGGACCGCTGTTGCAGTCCGTCGGGAAGCTGGCGATCGCGGCCCTCTGTCTGCTGCTGGTCACCAGTTTCAGGAGCCGGAACGGATGGCACGCGCACTGACGGGCACCTGGTCTCCCGCGGTGCGGCGGCTCAGCCGGGCCACCCGGGTCCAGGTGGCCACCGCCTTGCAGACGGACCCCAGGCACAGGCCCCAGGCCGCGCCCGGTACCCCGCCGAGCACATAGCCGCCGGCCAGAAAGGCGACGGCGGCGAGCGAGAAGACCACCTGGATGGAGAGCGTGGTCCTCGGGTCGAGCATCCGCAGCGCCAGCAGCCCGCAGGTCCCGACGGCCATCGCCGCGTACTGGCTGCCGGTCGCGGGGAGCAGGGCGGCCGCCGTGGGCCAGGTGTCGCCGAGCAGATGGCGGCCGATCCCGTCGGGCAGCAGGGCGAGTGCGGTGGCCCACGCGGCGGCCGTGGCGGCCAGGACAGCGGCGAGCATCGCCGTGGCGCGTACCCTGCGCCGTTCGGAGGCGAGCCGTCCGAGCAGGGGCGGACCGAAGCCGGTGGCCGAGGTGAACAGGACGTTCAGCGGCCCGAAGAGGGTGGTCGCACCGCGCAGGGCACCGACCACCAGTGCGTTGCCGACGACACCGAGTCCGAGCACGGAGAGCTGGCTGGTGGCATTGCCGACTCCGAACTCCACCACGAAGCGCCGCCCCAGATGGCCTCGGCGCAGCAGGACCTTCAGCCGCAGCGGCGTACCGGCCACTCTGCGGTGCAGCAGGGCGGCCGACAGCAGCAGGGCCGGCAGCGCGGACAGCCCCCAGACGGTGACGAGCCGGGCGGCCGGGGCACCGTGGGGCTGCATGGCCAACGCGCCCAGCACACAGGCCAGTCTCAGCGCGTCGCCCGCCAGTGCCAGGTGCGGCAGGTGCAGGGTGGAGAAGGCGTACCGCATGGTGTCCTGCCCCAGAACCACCGGCAGGACCAGTCCCAGCATCATCAGGGCACGCGGGGTGGCACCCGGCAGCGGCAGACAGACGGCGGCGAGCAGGGCGCCGAGCCCGGCCGCGGCGAGAAGGGTGAAGGTGACCGCCGACCGGCACGCGCCGCCCACCTCCTCGTGCTCACCGCGTCGCAGTACGAGCGGCTGCCCGGTGTAGGCGCCGGACACTCCCAGCAGCACCGTGAAGACGAGATAGACCGCCGAGAAGCGGGCGAAGTCGGCCACGGTGGAGAGCCGGGCGGCGGCCACCAGTACCAGGATGTTGGTGAGCGCCGCCACGCCCTGGTCCGCGACCGAGCAGACGATCGCGGTCCGTGCCTTCATCTGTGTCCCGCGGTGGGGTCGAAGGTGCGCAGGCCGAGGGTCTCGGCGGGGTCACCGGTGCGCTCGGGGCCGTGACCCGCTTCGGCCCCGCCGGGCGGGTCACCGCCCGCGCGGCGCTTGCCGGCCTTCTTGCGGGCCCGGCGCTCGGGGCGGCTCCGGCCGGGGTGCAGCAGGGCGCCGAGCACGGTGCCGCCGGCCGCCCCGATGATCTCGCGGATCCGTTCCAGGTCGCTGCGGTGCACCTCGCGGGGGTCGCAGACCACCACGACACCCTCCACCCGGTCGATCAGCGCGACGGCGTCGGCGTACGACAGCACCGGCGGGGCCAGCACGATGACGACGACGCCCGGCCGGTCGCCCTCGGCGACGATCCGTCCGACGGGCGCGGAGGTCAGGGCCCGCGGCACGTTGTCCGTGCGCCGGCCCGCTATCAGGGTGAAGGCGCCCGATCCGGGGACGTCCACGTTCATCCGGCTGTCCGACGGCCAGGCCCGTTCGCCCTCCGCCGCCCAGCGCGGCCGGGCGCCCTGCACGGCCGGGCCGAGGGCCCTGGCCAGGGACGGGGTACGCAGATCGGCCTCCACCAGGAGTACGTCCCGTCCCATCTCGGCGAAGGCGGCGGCCAGGTTGACGGCGGCGGCGGCCGGCGCGTCGCCGGCCCCGCGCGGGGACGTGACCAGGAGTCTGCGGCGCTGGGCGAACGACGGATCGTAGGCGAGCCGGAAGGCGACCGCCCGGTACTCCTCGGCGAGCCGGCTCCCGCTCCGCCCGATGGCGAGCAGCGCGCCCGCCGCTCCCCGCTCCCTGGGCAGGGTGCCGAGCAGCGGGGCGCCGAGCGAGCGGACCAGCTCCCGGGTGGAGCGCGCGGCCGGGTCGAAGACGAGGCGTACCCAGGACAGCAGCAGTCCGAGCGCGAGGCCGACGACACCGCCGAGTCCCAGCAGCAGGGGAAGTCCCGCACCGGTCGGCTCGGTGGGCGCGACGGGTTTCTTGGTGAGGTAGCCGGGGGTCGTGTCCAGGGCGCGCAACTCGGAGATCTTCCGGCTCAGTTCGGAGATCGACACGACGAGGTTGGCGCGGGCGCTGGTCACGTCGTTGCTCCCGACGGCCTGCTGGGCGAGTTGGTCACGCTGTTCGGTGAGCGGCTTCAGCTGGGCGCGGTAGCCGTCGACCATGTTGGCGATGCTGTCCTCGGTGCGTTGTCGGCGGATCTCCAGATAGGCGTCGGCGAGCGCCTGGGCCCGCGCCCTCGCGAGGGCGGGGGTGCGGCCGGTGTACGAGAAGCGGAGCACGAGGGTGTTGGGCGGGTTGGTGACCTGGAGGCCGGACAGCAGGGTCCCGACCTCCACCCGGTCGCCGTTCCTGGCCAGGGACCCGACGGCCAGGGTGCCGACGGTGTCGCTGACGGCGGTCTGCCGCTCGGAGCCGATGTTGATGCCCTTGTCGGCGGAGGCGCCCGCGGCGAAGGGGTCGGAGGCGGCGGAACGTACGACGACCTCGCCCGTCGACGTGTAGCTCTCCTCGCCGCTGAGGGCGAGCCAGCCGCCGCCGAGCAGTCCGAGGACCACGCCGGAGGCGAGCAGTGCGCGGTAGCGCAGGAGCTGTCGGAACTGGTCCCGCAGCAGCGCGGGTTCGTCCTGGTCCTCCAGGGCGCGGATCGGCTGGGTCATCGGCGTGGTCTCCCTTGTGCGTCCGCGAGGACCTCGGTGAGCAGTGCGTCGAAGCGGGCGAGGCCCGCCTCCCGGCTCAGGTGTCGTGCGACATACCGCGGTCCGTTGGCACCGAGCCGGTCCGCCTCGGCCGGAGCCTCGACGAGCTTGCGTACGGCCGACAGCAGCGCGGCGGGGTCCTCCGGTGCGACGAGGATCCCGGCGCCCGACCGGTGGATCTCCTGGGCGGTGCCGCCCCCGTCGGCGACCGAGGCGACGACGGGGCGGCCCGAGACGAAGTACGAGGTGAGTTTGGACGGGACACTCATGTCGAGCACGGACGCCCGCTGGGTCACCGCGAGAACATCGGCGGCGGCCAGGATGTCGGTGAACTCCTCGGAGACGGCCGGCGGCAGGAAATCGAGGTTGCGCAGGCCCGCCGCCCGCCCCAGCAGCGCCGTGCGCTGGTTTCCGTCCCCCATCAGCACGAAGTGGATCCCCGGTGCCAGCCGGGCCGCGTCGACGAGGACTTCCAGTCCCTGCTTGAGCCCCATGTTCCCGGAGTGCAGGACCACGGGAGCGCCCTCGCTCCAGCCGAGTTTCGCCCGGGTCCGGGCGCGGTCGGCCGAAGGCGCCTGTACATGCGACCAGTTGGGGACGAGACGGATGCGCCCGGGGTCCACGCCGTACGCGGTGACGCGCGGGACGAACGTCTCGTGGATGACGCCGACGAGGGCGGCGCCGCGCAGCGCGTAACGTTCGGCCGCCGAGGCGACGGCCGCTGCCCGGCCACCGCCCCGGATACCGCTCTGCGCGGCGGCGGCGCCCATAAGATCCTGCACGACCGGTATGTACGGGACGTGCCGGCGGCGGGCCAGCCGGGCCCCGATGACGCCGCCCGCGAGGCTGGGCATCTGGGAGATCACCGCGTCCGGCGGGCGCGGAAGGGGCAGCGACACCAGTCCGTGCCCGAGCACTGTCGCCTCGAACACGGCCCTGCGCAGGGCACTCTGACGGGTCGGCACATAGTGTCTTCGCCGGTGGACGGTGACCCCGGACCGCTGCTCGGTGACCCGCCACACGCCGCGGTACCCGGCCTCGGTCCGCCAGGACGGATAGTGCGGCATGCCGGTCAGCACGTGGGTCTCGGCCCCGGACTCGGCCCAGTGCTCGGCGAGCTGCGCGGCGTACGGGCCGATGCCCGTCAGCTCCGGCGCGTAGTTCGTCGAGACGACCAGCAGCGTACGGCCCTCGAACGGTGTGTGACGGTCGGCATCGGACATGGACGCTCGCCTTCCCCCCGGAACATCTGTGTTCCCCCCAAGGAACAACCCCAAAAGCGAGCTTATCCGTTCACGTGATGCGCAAGTGGTCTTCACAGTAAGGTCGTTGCACCATCAACACCGATACCGATATCCCGCTCCACCGGATGCCATGTCCGGACAACCGCTGCGGGACACGGACATCACGTTCACCGTGGGGGGAGAGAACGGATGGTGCACAGGGTCGGCTACGCGCCGGGTGTCTACGACCTGTTCCACATCGGGCACCTGAACATCCTGCGGCATGCCCGCAGCCAGTGCGACTACCTCGTCGCGGGCGTCGTCTCGGACGAGATGGCCGCGCTCGCCAAGGGCCACAAGCCGGTGATTCCGCTGCCGGAACGGCTGGAGATCGTACGCAGCGTCCGCTACGTGGACGCTGCGTTCGTCGAGACGGTGCCCGACAAGGTCACGACCTGGCAGCAGGTCAGGTTCGACGTCATCTTCAAGGGGGACGACTGGCGGGACACGGAGAAGGGCAAGCGGCTGGAGCGCGACTTCGCCGAGGTCGGCGTGGAGGTGGTCTACTTCCCGTACACCGTGCACACGTCCAGCACCCAGCTGCGCCGGGCGCTGGACACACTCGTCAGTCCACAGTCCGGAGCGCTTTCAGCTCCCTGAACCACTTGGCGAGGAACGCCACCAGGAACAGCGCGTGCACGACGGCGAGCACCGCGTAGCCGATGCGGAACGCGGTCCGGTCGCCGAGCAGCAGGAACACCAGGCAGAACACCCCGTAGTCGGCGGGCAGCAGCGCCACGGCCCGCACCCGGGACACCGGGCCCGGCCCACTGCCGCCCGCCGCGGGCCGGACGACCGCCTTGCCCAGCTGCTCACGCAACAGCCCGGCGCAGAAGGTCAGCACGGCGGTGAACAGGAAGCCCAGCGGCAGGAGCAGCCAGCCCTGGGACGGAAGACCGAAGAACCGCTGGAACGATATCAGGACAGCGGTGTGTACGAGGATCATCTTGGCGCAGTCCACGACATGGTCCAGCCACTCGCCGTCCGGCCCTCCTCGCCCGGTCAGCCTGGCCAGCTGCCCGTCGGCCGAATCGAGGGCGAAACCGACGGCGAGGCCCGCGTACACCGCACCCGCGAGCCCCCAGGACGGCCGGACGAGCGCCACCGCGGCGATGGCGGCGAAGGTGAACGCCGCACTGATCAAGGTGACTTGATTGGGTGTCAGCCCGATACGGTACGCGGCGGCCGCGAACACCCGGCCGGCCGGCCGGTTCACGTACCGCGAGTACAGCGACACCCCCTTGGCCGTCTTCTGCGCACCGCGCAACTCGCGCAGAACCGTGCCCGTGCTTCCCATACGCCCCCCAGCGTGTCGCGGTTGCCCCCGGCGGCACCGGCAGAGCGCCGGAAGTGCGCCACGGTTGCCGCCGTCGGAGCCGCATCATGGCACGCGGCCCGTGCCGCGCGTGGCCACTCGCCCGGTCCCGCCGGCGATCGGCGCCCGCCGGGCCCGCACCGGGTGCGGGCCCGGCGGAACCGCGCCTCAGGCGGACGCGGTGCGGCACTCCGGGTGGCCCCAGCCGTTCGGGTTCTTGGCGATCATCTCCTGGGCCGCATAAGGCTTTCCGCAGTGGCAGCGGCCGGCGAACCGCGCTCGGATGGTTCCACCGGAACGCGCCGCACCCCCCGCCTTCTTCGCCGGAGCGCCCTTGCTCCGCCCCTCCGCCGCACGGGCGGGGGCCGGCTCCGGCAGCTGCGAGCCGTGCGCGGTACCGGCCGGCCGCTGCGCCACCGCGGCCTCGCTCGCCGCCTGATCGGCAAGGGCGTTGAGCGGGTCCCCGTCCACCTGGTGGGCGGGGACGTAGACGAACTTCACGGCCCGGCCGGTCAGCAGGGCGTCGATACCTGCCACCAGGTCTCGGTTGGCCACCGGCTTTCCCGCCGATGTCTTCCAGCCGTTGCGCTTCCACCCGGGAAGCCACTTCGTCACCGCGTTCATCGCGTACTGCGAGTCCATCCGTACCTCGATCGGCACGGACGGGTCCGTGGACTCCAACAGCTCCTGCAGCGCCGTGAGTTCGGCGACATTATTGGTGGCCGTCCCCAGTGGTCCCGCCTCCCAGCGCTCCGGTCGCCCCTGCGCATCGGCCACGACCCATGCCCAGGCCGCAGGCCCCGGATTGCCCTTCGATGCCCCGTCACACGCGGCGATGATGCTTTCGTTCATGCCCCCGATCATGCCAGCGCCGTACCACCCCCTCGGCACACGGTAACGCTGAGTGATGATTCAAGGTGCGGTGAACCGGCGGCGCTGGTTCTCTGATGGAGCCCGCTCTTCCCAACCGCACAAGGAGCGATGATGAGCGTTGCACGTGAATCCGGTGACCGTGCGCAGCAGCTGCGCGACAAGGCCCGGCAGATGAACGAGGCCGCTGAGCGCACCACCGACCCTGAGCAGCGCCAGCGGCTCCAGGAGAAGGCCCGGAAGCTGCAGGAGCAGATCGAGCAGCAGGGCAACATGGGCAAGGGCAACATCCGCCCGCCCAAGTAGTACCCGCCTCACGTAGTACCTGTCTCACGCGAACGGCCGACGTCTTGCCGCTCTTCCATGAGTGAGTGGCAAGCCGTCGGCCGCTTCGCTGCGGCGGGGCGGCGCGCAGCTTCGGGCGACCGATCCGTCGCTCACGCTGCGTGATGGTGTGGCGGCTGTCACCGCTCACGCTGCACGACGGCCTGCACGTCGGCGAGCCCGGCTGGGGCGCGGCGCTGATCAACGATTCGGCGTACGGGCACGATGTGACCCGTACGGTGCGTGCGGACGGGTCCACCACGACCACGGTGCGGTTGTCGCTGCTCCGTGCGCCCCGCTCTCCCGACCCGGCGACCGACCGGGGGGGTGCACCGGCTGCGGTACGCGCTGCTGCCCGGGGCGACGATCGGCGACGCGGTGCGCGAGGGCCGGCAGTTCAGCCTCGCCGAGCGCCGGGTGCCGGGGAGCGCCGCGGTGGCCCCGCCGGTCCCGGTCGATGACGACGCGGTGGCCGTGACGGCGGTGAAGCTCGCGGACGACGGCAGCGGGGACGTGGTGGTCCGGCTCCACGAGGCCCACGGCGGACGGGCCTCGGCACGTCCGACGACGGGGTTCGCACGGGCCGGGGCAAGCGTCACGGACCTGCTGGAGCATCCGCTCGCCGACGAGCCCGCCGAGGTGGCGGGCGATGCGGTGCGGCTGCGGCCGTTCCAGAACAAGCACTTGTACGACGTCTACGCGTACGCGGACGGAAAGGCCGTCCGCGAACGGGCCGGCGGCACCCTCGCGCCGGGCGCCAAGTCCGTGGACCTGGAGACGTTCGACTGGGACGCCCTCCCGGGGCTGATACGCCGGGCGGACAAGGATCTCGGCGTCACCGAGCCCACCAGCCACTACGTGGACATCGATCCGGCCTCCCCGTTCGACGACTACCAGCCGACCCTCAGCGTCTACGTCTCCGACGAGTACGGCGGTGCCTACCTGAGGGCCGACATCAACGGCAAGGTACTCAAGGAGAATCCGCGCAACGGCTGAGCCCGATGCGGCTCAGCCGAACACCCGGGCCAGCACCAGCAGCACGGCCGCGACGACCACGCCCGACACCAGTGCGCGAAAGCCGGGCGGAAGACCGCCGGCGCGGCGCTTCACCTCGGCCGTCGGCGGGGCGAGGCTGTTCGCGCGGGCCAGCCACTCGCGCGGCGGGTTGTTGGGGATGACGACCCGCCAGGGCTGCTCGGGGTCGTACTCGACGACCGCCCTGGACCTGTGCAGCAGCCCCTGCAGGTCGAGGGGGTGACGGACCTCGACCCGGTACGGGGGCAGATCGTCGGTCACCACGGTGAGGTCGAAGGCGAACACGGAGTTCACCGCCTGCCCGTCGGCGACCGGCCGTCCGTTCTCCTTGTTCACGGCCTTCACCCCGTTGACCACAGCGGGCGCGAAGGCGCGCGGTCCGCCGGAGCGCAGCCCGGGGACGGCGATGCCCGACTTCATGTCCTCGGCCGCCTTGCCGAACGCCGTCAGGGCCAGGGCCGTCGCGGGGAGCCCGAGCATCAGCAGCCAGCGGGGGCCGTCCATGGCGCCCTGGACCACTGCGGCGAGGGCGAGCCCGGTGCCGAGCGCGGACAGCAGGCTGAACAGCCTGAAGAACCGGCGCAGGGAGGACACGGGGGATGTCGACGTGGTCATGAGAGGCGCAGCACCTTCCGGCGGGGAACGACGACCCTGGTGCTGGCCGGGTCGTCGGGGCGGTCGGCGTCGTACAGGGCGAGGACGTCCCGTTTGAGGGCGACGCGTTCCACGACGGCCGGGACCTCGTGGCGCACCCCGGCCGTGTCGTCGAAGACCACGGTGACCTCGCCGTACTTGCGGCCCACCGGCCGCCAGCCCTCCAGCACCGCGTCGGCCGTGGTGCAGCGGCGGGAGAGCCGGCGCAGCCCCGCGGTGCGCCGCAGGCTGACGGCCGCGCCCCACCAGGCGGCGAGGCAGCCCGCGCCCGCGACGGACCACAGGATGACGAGCCATACGGAGACGGAGATCCCACTGATCGGCAGGAGAATGCTGAAGGAGGGGGTGGAGTGGTGCTCGACCTGGCCCTCCCCAAGCGCGTCGTACCAGCCGGCGATCGCGGCGACGGCGCAGAGCACGACCATCGCCCCGGGCGCGGCACGGTGCAGGAATCGGGCGGAGAGCAGACCGAGGACGACGGCCGAGCCCACCCCGATGAACCCGGACACGGACGCGAGCTGGTCGCTGGCGCAGCCGCCGGTCCCGTCGCAGGTCCACCGCACGGAGGTGGCCTCGTGACTGGCGATGTACCACATCATCCAGACCTGCCACACCATCAGCGCGCAGGCGATGGCACGCATCGCCTGCGCATAGGCTTTCTGCCGCACTGTCCGCCCTCGTCCTTGCAGTCCGCAGGGCCATGGACCGCCCCGGCGGACCATATACGTGGTGTCCACACCCTGTCCGTGATCCACAACACGCCGGCCGGAGTGCGGCCGGGCTCAGACCGCCCTGTTCGGCGCCTTGGAGAAGAGGGCGGGGGCTCGGCCAGCGCGGCGAACGACACCCCGTCGAAGTACGACAGGGTACGGAAGACGTTCTCCTCCTTGCCGCGGTGCATCTTGAGGTAGCGGGTTGTCTCCGAGTACGGGGCGGCGTCGGTGAGGGTGACGGCCCGTCCGGAGTGGCAGAGGAACGGAACGTCGGCGCGATGGCTGCCAGGTCGGGGACGAGTGCGTCGACCGCGAGGGTGATGCCGCCGCCCTGACGACCTGGTCCTATATCGCGGACCAGGGGGTTGGTCCGGAAAGGAGCAGGCCGATTCCGGTCACCGGGACCGGTCTGCTCCGGAGTCTCCTCAGAGAGCCGTGCCGGTGCCGCTGTCGGTGGCGCGGCGTCTGCGGACCGCCACCACGAGGCCCGCGCCGGTCAGGATGCTCACGCCCGCGAGTGCGCCCAGTGAGGCCATGACCAGGGTGCTGGTACCCGTCGAGGCCATCGGCGACTCCGCCGGTGTCCGGTCTCCGGCGGCCTGCCGGATCAGATCGGCGACGACGTCGGGATGCGAGATCATCGCGGCGTGGGAGGAGTCGACCTCGATGGTGTGCGATTTGGCGCGCTTGGCCTCGAAGCGTTCGAGGTCCGGGGCGATGGCCTTGTCCCGGGTGGCGACCAGCGCCCAGGACGGGATGGTCCGCCAGGCCGCCGCAGTCGCCTTGTCCATGAACGCGGCTCCGCTGATGGGGCGTTGGGCGGCGGCCAGCGCGGCCGCGGTGTCCGACGGCACGTCCGCCGCGAAGACGTCGTGGAACTTCTCGGGCCGGATGTACAGGTCGGTGCCCTCCTTGCCGTCGGAGCCCAGGAACGGCACCGGCTTCAGAGCCGTGTTCAGGTCGCTGCCCGCGAACTTCGCGCCCAGATCCGCCAGCCGCTCCCCCTTGTCCGGCATGAAAGCGGACACGTACACCAGCGACTTGACGTTCGGGTTCCCGGCGGCGGCGTTGCCGATCACCGCACCGCCGTAGGAATGCCCGGCCAGCACGATCGGACCCCTGATGCTCTTCAGGACGTCGGCTATGTAGGCGGAGTCACCGGCGAGCCCACGCAGCGGATTGGCCGGGACGGTGACCTGGTACCCGTCACGTTTCAGGCGTTCCACCACGCCGTTCCAGCCCGAGGCATCGGCGAACGCGCCGTGTACCAGCACCACCGTGGGCTTGGCGCCGGCCGGATCGCCGCCGTCGGCTGCGGCGGCGGGTACGGGGGCCGTGGCAAGGGCAGCCGTGGTGAGCGCTGCGGCAAGGCTCTGCGCGCGACGCCCGCGTATCCGTCTCCGCGGGGCGAGGAAGGTTGAGACGGTCATGCTGTTCTCTCTTCGTCGTGGAACGGTTGGTTGGGCTCAGCGTCGCCAGGCCCGGCCGGAACAGCGCGACACGAGAAGCAGGGGAGTGAAGACCGCCGACGTTCGAGTGAGACGTAAGCGACGCAGAGTAACGGTGCGGAAGGGTCTCGCCGCTCCTCGTACGCCGTCGTGACCGTCGCACGAGGAGCGGCGGCGGACCGGGTGAGGTATTCCGGAAGCATGGCTTCTCGGCGATTCCTGCAATCGTTCCGCGAGTCCGGACGACGCAGGAACTCACTCGTGGCGGTGCCGTTCGCGCTGATCGCCCTCGTCACGGTGGTGGATATCGTCTCGCCGCCAGATGTCCATTTGGGCCCCTTCCTGGTGGCGGCACCCGCGGTGGCCGCCACGTTCACCGGGCCGCGCATGACGGCGTTCGTCGGTGCCGTCGCCGTACTGGCCCAGTCCCTCGTGGCCGTCGGGCGCACCGAAGTCAGCGACCTCAACCACACCTACCAGATCGTCGCACTCATCCTCATCTCTGCCTTCGTCACCTTCTTCGCCCACCTGAGAGAACGGAACGAGCAGGCGGTGACGCAGCTGCGTTCGGTGGCCGAGGCGGCGCAGCGTGTGGTGCTGCGGCCGCTGCCCGTACGAAGTGGTCCGCTGCGCATCGCCTCGGTCTATCTGGCCGCGGAGGCGGAGGCGCAGATCGGGGGCGATCTCTACGCGGCCGCCCGCACCAGCGACGGCACCCGGCTGATCATCGGTGATGTACGTGGCAAGGGACTGTCCGCGATCGGTGAGGCAGCAAGCGTGCTGGGCGCCTTCCACGCTCTGTCCCGCCAGGAGTCACGGCTGCAGGATCTGGTGGCGCATCTGGAGGTGAGCGTCACACCGGACCAGAACTTCGCCGTCCACGACGGCGGGGGCAGGGGCGACGACGAGGATCTCGCGGAGTCCTTCGTCACCGCGGCCGTTCTCGACATCCCCGATGCCGCCGCTGAACTCCACCTGGTCAGCTGCGGTCATCCGCCGCCGCTGCTGCTGCGGGCGGGCGAGGCGATCCCGCTCCTTGTGCGGGTGCCCGCCCCACCGCTCGGTCTGACGCACCTGCTGGTCACCGAACACACGGCGGAGACGTTCACCTTCGGCGTCGGCGACACCCTGCTTCTGTACACGGACGGTGTCATCGAGTCCCGGGACCGGTCGGGGATCTTCTATCCGCTCCGGGAACGGGCCGCGTCGCGGTGCGGCCAGGCCCCGGAACCCCTGCTGCAGTCGCTCTGCGCCGACCTCGTCCGCCACGCCGGCGGCCGCCTGGGCGACGACGCGGCGCTGGTCGCCATCGAACGGCTCCCGGCTCCGGGGTGACCGCCATCGGGTGACGGCCTCCGCGTGACCGCCGTCGGCCAGCGCCGCCTCAGTTCTGGCGGCCTCGCAGCCGACGCGACACGGCGCGCAGCCACGGGTGGCGTTCGTGCACGTGCGCCGAACGCCGGTCGAGCTCCTTGCCCAGGCGTTCCGTGCGCTTGTCGATGTCGAGTTCGTCGAGAATCCGGTCCACTTCGGCGAGCAGGGCTCCGTGCAACTGCCACTGTCCGGGGTGTTCCTGAACGGCCTCAAGAAGCTGGTCCGCCACCCGGTCCCGGGTCGTGCGGCTGACGGCGAGTGCGCGGGCCAGCCGGTCCTCCGCCTCCTCGGCGTTCTCCGCGACCGGAGTGGTGATCAGCTCCGAGAAGCTCTCGATGGCTCCGGCCATCTGTCCGAACAGCTCCCTCAGGGATGCGGCCACGTCGGCGGGGAAAAGGGTCTCCTCGGTACGGGCCTTGGCCAGGTCGGTCAGGGTGCGGGACAGCACCCGCAGCACCACGGCGCAGATCTCCAGGGTGTCCAGACCGGTGCGCAGCACGACCCGGTACAGCAGTCCCTGCCGGACGCGGGGATTGAGCGTGAGGCCTTCCTCGGCCTGCCGCAGCGAGGCGTCGACCTCCACGATGTCGTGGTCCAGCCGACGGGCCTCGTGGAGCCGGTCGGCCGCCCGCTGGACCGAGATGTGACCCGTCACGTCCTCCCCCATGGCACGGAACATGTGTCCCATCGCCCGGGCCAGGCTGTCGATGGAGGCGCCCGCGGGCTGCACCCACACCGGTGGCGCGAAGAGCAGGTTGAACAGCAGTCCCACGCCCGCGCCGATCAGGGTCTCCAGCACGCGGTCCCATGCGGTGTAGGCGACCTGCGAGACGCCCAGGACGAGCATCGCGCTGATCGCCACCTCGGGGACGAACTCGTCGACCCGCACCAGCCGCCCGATGATCAGCGAGGCGAAGATCGTCAGTCCGAGGCTCCACCAGCTGAGGCCGACCAGGGCACTGAGCGCGGTGGCGATGAGCACTCCGACAACGACCGAGTTCACCCGGCGAATCCCGGTGGTGAGGGTCGCGTAGAGGGTGACCTGTACGACGAGGAGCGCGGTGAGCGGCGCCGTGAGCGGTGCCGGATTCGACAGGGTCCACACCGCCACGACGTAGGCGATGACGGCGGCTGCCGTGGAGCGCAGGGTCTGCGCCCCGACGGGTTCGGTCGTGCGCCGGACAAGCTTGATCACGGGCTCGGATACGGATACTGCTGGCATCTCTGTCCCATGCCCGCCCGCACGCCGTCACACCGCCTCGGCGCACCGAACCCCACCGTACGGCCGTGCCCGTACGCGTCGGATGCGCCAAAGGCGCGGCTGCCGCACCTGTCGCCTTCAGGAACGCGGATCGAGGGTGTCGATCAGCTCCCCGCACGTGGCAGTGGCCCGCATCTCGTCGGCCAGGCGCGCGGCCCGCGCCCGGTACGAGGGTTCCTTGAGCACCAGTTCGGCGGCCGACCGGATCCGGGAGATGTCGTCGGCGCCGAGTACCGCCGCATGGTCCGCCGGACCGCCGGTCGGGGTGACGGCGAGCCCGGCGCCCGCCTCGGTCACCAGCCGGGCGTTCACCGGCTGGTCGGCGAAGAGGGGGACGCAGACCAGCGGGACGCCCGCCGCCAGCGCGCCGAAGGCCGTCCCCGACCCGCCGTGACAGACCACGAGCGAGGCGCTGCCCAGGACGTCGGCCTGCGGTACCCACGGCTCCACGTGGACGTGGGGCGGGATCGGTCCGAGGCCCGGCAGATCGGTGCCGTGGCCTGCCGTGAGCAGTACCCGTACCGGCAGTCCGCTCACCGCCTCCAGTGCGGCCCGGTACAGGCCGCCGGCGGTCGGCACGGCGCCCGCCTCGGTGCCGAGGGTGAGGTAGACCAGCGGCTCCTCGGCTCCGCCCCACCAGTCCGGCAGCGCGCCCGGCTCGGGGGTTTCGTGATAGCGGTGGGTCACGGCGTACGGCGAGGGGTCCAGGGAGGCCGGCAGGCGCGTCAGATACGGGGACGCCCGGAGCCGTTCGACGATGCCGGGGCCGTACGGTTCGAGCACGGGGCGCAGCAGCGTGTCGGTGGACCGGGCGAACCGCGCGGCGGAGACCGCGACCCGGGCGTGCGGGATGCCCTGGCGCTCGGCGGCCACCACCGACGCGAACTCGTACGCCTCGTGCAGCACGAGGTCGGGCCGCCACTCACGGCAAGCTGCCTCCAGCGCGGGCAGCATCGCGGCGATGCGCAGCCGGCCGAACACCTCCCTGGTCATCAGGGACACCCCGTCGTCCGGGGGCAATTCCAGGACGCGCGTCATCACACGCGTCAGTTCGTCGCCCGGCGGCTCCGCTCCGATGCGGTACGGCTGTTCCCGGGCCGCGAGTGCCGCTTCGAGTCCCGGTGGCGCGACGACGAGGACGTCGTCGCCGCGTGCCGTGCACGCGTCGATGAGGGGGACCAGTGGGTGGAAGTGGCCCGAGCCGCTGGTCGAGGCGAAAAGTACACGCATGGGCCGAGCCTAGGGAGGCCGGCCCCTTGCCCACAGCCCCACTTTCCGCCTCTTTCCGGCGCGTCGCGAATCCCACGTGCACATGGTCGTGATGGGTGGCGTCGGTGAAGAACTGATTCGCCCGCGCGCCCCCGGAGAGCTGGATCGGTCCGCCGACGTTGTACGAGCGTGCCGCTGCCGCGTCCCGCATGAACGACTCGTCAGCCGGCGCGGGGTGGCGCGGTGACCTCCCAGCGGGGCCGCGCCCGGCTCAGGCGTACGTCGACGGTCGTGCCGCCCGCGTGCCCGGGGGTCCATTGACGGCAGACCACCATCACACTGGCCGTGTCCGCCGGAATCCCGCCGTACTGCGCGTCGATCACCCCGGCCTCCTCGGCACCGCGCCCGCCGACGGCTGCCCCGGCCGCACCGTGGACCCGGTCCCGCTGCGGAACGCGCTGGTCGACACGGTGCCGGAGCCGCTCAGGCGATCAGGGGGCGGTCGTAGGGGGCAACGGGTGCCGGAAGCACCGTGGAGCCGCTCAGATAGCGGTCCGTCGCGGCCGCGACGGACCGTCCCTCCGCGATGGCCCACACCACGAGGGACTGGCCGCGTCCCGCGTCACCGGCTATGAAGACTCCGCCGTTCCTGGCGCGGGCCGCCCGCTCGGCCGAGCCCTCCGGGACCGCCCCTTCAGCAGTTTCGGCGGCGAAGCCGGCGTCCCGGGCGAAGTTTCCCCGGTCGTCCAGCGTGAGTCCGAGCTGCCGCATGAGGCCGGTGTCGCGTTCGGGACCGAAGAAGCCGAGGGCGAGCACGACGAGATCTGCCGGCAGCACCTGCTCCGTCTCCAGCCGCGGCCTTCTGCCCTCGGGCTCCACTTCGGCCAGGCGCAGCGCGCGCACATGGCCGGTCCGGTCGCCTTCGAAGCGGAGGGTGGCGCAGGAGAACAGTCTCGGATCCGCGCCGTCCCGCCCCCGGGCCTCCTCGTGGGCGTGGGATATCCGATAGACCTTCGGGTACACGGGCCAGGGTTCGGTGTCCCGTCGGGCAGCACCGGGCTCCGGGTTGATGTCGAGCTGTACGGCGGAGGCTGCTCCCTGGCGCAGGACGGTGCCCAGACAGTCCGATCCGGTGTCTCCGCCGCCGATGATCACCACGTGTCTGCCCTCGGCGGTGACGGCCGGCACGTCGCGGTCGCCCTCCACGACCCGGTTGGCCAGGGTCAGGTACTCCATGGCCTGGTGGATGCCGTACAGCTCGCGGCCCGGGACCGGCAGCTCCCGCTGCCCGGTGGCTCCGACGGCGATGACGAGCGCGTCGTACCGGTCCGCGAGCTCGGCGGCGTCGAGATCGCCTCCGACGTCCACGCCCGTACGGAATTTGGTGCCCTCCGCACGCATCTGCTCGACGCGGCGGTCGAGGTGGCACTTCTCCATCTTGAAAGCGGGGATGCCGTAGCGCAGCAGTCCGCCGATGCGGTCGGCGCGCTCGTAGACGGCGACGGTGTGTCCGGCGCGGGTCAGTTGTTGCGCTGCCGCCAGTCCCGCCGGGCCCGAACCGATGACGGCGACGGTCCTCCCGCTGAGCCGCTCGGGCGGCTGCGGCGTGGTGTAGCCGCGCGCCCAGCTCTCGTCGGCGATCGCCTGCTCGACATTCTTGATCGTCACCGGATCGGCGTTGATGGTCAGCACGCAGGCGTCCTCACACGGCGCGGGGCACAACCGCCCGGTGAACTCCGGGAAGTTGTTCGTCGCGTGCAGCCGCTCGGCCGCTGCCCACCAGTCGCCCTTCCTCGCGTACGCGTTCCACTCGGGGATGAGGTTTCCCAGCGGGCAGCCGCTGTGACAGAACGGTATGCCGCAGTCCATGCACCGCCCCGCCTGCCGGGACACGAGCGGAAGCCGGGCCTGCCCCGCGTAGACCTCGTTCCAGTCGCTCAGCCGTTCCTGGACCGGGCGCGCCGGGACGGGCCGGCGGGGGGTCCTGAGGAAGCCGTGGGGGTCGGTCATGCGCCGCCTCCGTCGCTGACTCGCGGTGCACAGGCGTTACGGTCAGACTACGCCCGCAGTCACCCCTCCTCGTTCCTGGCCGGGCCACCGGCCGGACGACGCGATACGCTCGGTTTCGGGGACGTGTTCCGACCACGGAGGCGGCCATGAGCGAGTACGACGAGTACCCGACGCCGTCGCAGGCAGAGGGCGAGCGGCTGGACGAGGACATGAATCCGGCCGAGGAGCGGCACCCCGCCACGATGCGAACCCAGCCGTCGCAGGCCGAGGGTGAGCGCCGAGCGGAGGATGCCGAAAGCTGAAAGAGGCGGCAGCTGTACGGTGGCGGCTCCTTGCCGGTTCGTTCCGGAGAGAGTTCCACGCGTACAGCCGCTGCGTCCGGCGCCTCCGGGAAGGCCGCACCCGATGGGCCGGCGCGACAGGCATACGCCCCTGGGGTTCGCACGCGCGTCCGCATGCATGTCCGTCCTTCCGTCCGTATGTCCGTACGCGAAGGAGGTCCGCCCGGTATGGATTCGGATCGTGCCCGCCGGTTGGTGTCGGCGCTTCGTGACCGTCGCGTGATGGCCCACCTCGTAGAGGCGGGTGTCTACGAGTTCGGGATCCGGGTCGTCCTCGACGAGGGAATCGAGGCGCTGTGGGACGTCGACGGGGCCTCGGGTCTCGACGCGGAGATCGTCAGCGACGGGGTGCTCATCGGCTTCGTACCTCATGTGCCCGGCTCGGAGAGCTTCACCGAAGAGCAGCTCGTGGAGAGCATCGCGACGACGCGGTACTCGACGGAGGGGCTCCGCCCGCCCAGCGGCACTCCCGCTCCGGCCGCACCCCCGGCCGCCGAGACCGCGCCCGTCGCCGGGCCCGGGCCGTCGCCCACTCCCCCGGTCACCCCGCCCGTCGCCCGGTACCAGCGCCGGGCCCACTGGATCCGGCGGGACAAGGAGGGCGGTGCCCGGCACTGACCGGGCGCCCGCCGCAGCGCCCGGTCAGTGCCGGGCCCGGCCGGCTGGACGGGGTGCGCCTCGCGGGCCCGGCTGCCGTCGCGCCCTCGTCAGACGCCCGCGGCCCGCGCCGTCTCGTACACCTCGGTCGCCACACCGATCAGCTCCGCGGCGTCGCGCGTCGTGCCCTGGAGGTCCAGCATGATCTCCGGTACGCCCGTTGCGGCGTGTGCCACCAGGTCCTCGACGATCTGCGCCACGCTCCCGTGGAAGGGCTGCCGGTCCGCACCTTCGAACGGCTTGGCGCTGTACCGAGCGTTGGCGCGGGCGCAGACGTCGATCGGACGCTCCCGGCCACGCTCGGCAGCCACGTCCCGTACTCGTTGCCACTGCTCGGCCAGCTGGGCTGCGCCCATGGCCACGGGCATCCAGCCGTCCGCCCGGTCCACCAGACGGCGGGTGGCGCGCGCGCTGTTCGCGGGCAGGTAGACCGGGATGGGGCGCACCGGCTTCGGGCCGACCTCGGACGGGGCAATGGTGGTCAGCTCGCCCTCGTACGAGACGGGGTCCGGGCCCCAGACGGCCGCGCACACGTCAAGCAGTTCGTCCAGGACCGCGCCGCGCTTCTCGAAAGGCGCGACGGAAGCGGCCGCGTACTCGTCCAGGGACCATCCCGTGCCGAGGCCCGCGATCACTCGTCCACCGCTCGCGACGTCCAGCGAGGCGAGCGACCGGGCCAGCTGGAACGGTACGTGCAACGGCGCGACCAGGACGCTGGTGCCCAGCCGCGCCCGGCCGGTGGCCGCGGCGGCCAGTGCGAGCGTGACCAGCGGGTCGGCGACGCTGCGGTACTGATCGGGCCACGGCAGCCCCGGTACGCCGTACAGCCCCTGGGTGGCCGGCTCGGGAAACAGGACACGCTCGAAAACCCACAGGCTCGCGTATCCGGTCTCCTCCGCCGCGCGGGCCACGGAGGCCACATCGCGGCCGATGTCGTACTGCTTCATCTGCGGGAGACCGAGACCGAGTGAGATCGGCATGGATCCGCTCCTTCATGATGGCTGCGGAACAACTACCTCAGAACACTTACGTCTTCCCCGCCCGGTGTCCGTCGAAAAACACGGTGTGCAGGGCCTCGCCGTCGACGTCCGCCGCGCTGACACCGCCGGCCGGCGACCGGCTGCGCGCGTCAGCCCGCGAAGGCCGGGCTCGGCATACCCCGGCCCGCGTCCGGGAGGACCAGGAGCGATCCCGACAGCGGGTGCGGCCGGTCCAGGCCGGTGCGGGCCGTGGTGACGTAGAGATCGCGCAGGCCGGGTCCGCCGAAGGCGCAGGCGGTGGGCCGGCGTACCGGGAGCCGGACGGTGCGGTCCAGGTCGCCTCGCGGGGTGTAGCGGCGCAGCGCGGCGCCGTCCCAGAGTGCGACCCACACGCAGCCGTCGGCGTCGACGGTGAGACCGTCGGGGAAGCCCGCTCCTTCCTCGACGGTCGCCAGCGGTCGTCTGTCGAGGACGCGTGGGCCGTCGACGCGGCAGACGTCGATGCGGCGGGTGGGACTGTCGATGTAGTACATGAGCGAGCCGTCGGGGGCCCAGCCGGTGCCATTGCTGACCGCTACCGAGTCGAGGATCTCGGTGACGCTGCCGTCGGGGGCGATACGGGACAGGGTGCCGCCGCCCGGCTGCTCGTCGTACCGCATGGTGCCCGCCCACAGGGCCCCATCGGGGGCGACGGCCGCGTCGTTGCCGCGGCGGCCGGCCACCGGGTCGTGCACGAGCCAGGAGAACGCCCCGTCCGCGGCGTACAGGCCGATGCCGTCCCTGAGGTTGACCACCAGGCCGCCGCCCGCGCGGGGTTTCGCCGCCCCGACGTGTTGTCCGGTGGCCATGACCGTGCGGCGGCCACGCGTCGGTTCGTAGGTGTGGACACGGCAACCGAGGATGTCCACCCAGGTCAGGCGTCCGGTCGCCGGGTCCCAGGTGGGGCCCTCGCCGAGGGCGGCCCGCTCCCGGACGGCGACCTCGGGCCTCATCGGGCGCCGCCGCGGTGGCCGAGGCGTGCGGAGAGGTCGGCGGCGCCCCTGGCGGCCAGCTCGGCGAGTTCGGCCTCACCCTCCTCGCTCCAGCGGATCATGGGCACGGAGATGGACAGGGCGGCGACGACACGGCCCGTGCGGTCGCGGACCGGCGCGGCGACGCAGCTCACGTCCGGGTTGGACTCGCGGTGTTCGAAGGCGATGCCGCGGGCGCGGATGTCGGCGAGGGCGGTCCGCAGCTCGCCGGGATCAGTGATGCTGTTCCGGGTCATCGCGACCAGTTCGCCCTCCTCCTCGATGCGGGCGTCCAGTTCCTCGGCCGGCAGCGAGGCGAGCAGCATCTTGCCCACGGAGGTGCAGTGGGCCGGGAGCCTGCGGCCCGCGGCCGAGACCATGCGGACCGCGTGGATCGAGTCGACCTTGGCGATGTAGATGACGTCGAGATCCTCGAGGATCGCGACGTGCACCGTCTCGTCGCAGGTCTCGGCGACCTCACGGGCCACCTCGTTGCCCTCGGCGGCGATGTCGAGCTGTTCCGCGTAACGGCTGCCGAGCTGGTACGCGCGCACACCGAGGCGGTAGCGGCCCGGCCGGCCCGGGACCGTCACGAGGTAGGTGCGAACCGCGAGCGTGGTGATCAGTTCGTGCACCGTCGTGCGCGGCAGCTGGAGCTTGCGGGTGATCTCGGGGGCGGAGAGGGTTCCGTCGCCTTCCAGGAACAGCTCGAGTATGTCCAGCGCCCTGGTCACCGCGGGGACGAGACGTCCCATTTCCTTCACCCACCCTTGGTCGTTCGCCGTCGGTTGCCGTCGTTCGCCGTCGTTCGCCGTCGTTCGGTATTTCGGTCAGCGGCCGGGATGGCGGACACAGGCTAAACACAGTCGCGTTCGTCGGGCAACGGTCCCTGCGGAATCGGCTGGCGCGCGACCCATTGACACCCCCCACGGAGCCTGTTTACGGTCACGCCACCCATCTCGAACATGTGACGAAATCTCGAACAGACTCTAGAGGAAGCCGCCTTGCGCATCACGGGAATCAGTACCCATGTCGTCGGGACCCCCTGGCGCAATCTCACCTACGTACTCGTCCACACCGACGAGGGTCTCACCGGTGTCGGCGAGACCCGGATGCTCGGCCGCACCGACGCCCTGGTCGGCTATCTCCGGGAGGCCGAGGCCAACCACATCGCCGGGTCCGATCCGTTCGCGGTCGAGGATCTCGTGCGGCGCATGAAGTACGGCGACTACGGACGGGCCGGCGAAATCGTCATGTCCGGCATCGCGGTCGTCGAGATGGCCTGCTGGGACATCAAGGGCAAGGCACTCGGGGTGCCCGTGTGGCAGCTGCTCGGCGGCAAGGTGACCGACCGGGTCAAGGCGTACGCCAACGGCTGGTACACCACCGAGCGCACCCCGGAGGCCTATCACGACGCGGCCAAGGAGGTCGTGGCACGCGGCTACCGGGCCCTGAAGATAGATCCCTTCGGGACCGGGCACTTCGAGCTGGACCACGAGCAGACCAGGTACGCCGTGTCGCTGATCGAGGCGGTGCGCGACGCGATCGGGCCCGAGGCCGAGCTGATGCTGGAGATGCACGGCCGCTTCAGCCCGGCCACGGCGGTGCGGCTCGCCCGCGAGATGGCGCCGTTCCGCCCGGCCTGGCTGGAGGAGCCGGTGCCGCCGGAGAACCTCAAGGCACTGGCGAAGGTCGCCGAGCGGGTGGACCTGCCGGTCGCGACCGGGGAACGCATCCACGACCGGATCGAGTTCCGCGAGCTGTTCGAGTCGCAGGCCGCCGACATCATCCAGCCCGACCTCGGCCACATCGGCGGCATCCTGGAGACCCGCAAGCTGGCGGCCACCGCCGAGACCCACTACATGCTGGTCGCCCCGCACAACGTCGGCGGCTCGGTACTGACGGCCGCCTCCCTCCAACTGGCCGCCTGCACACCGAACTTCAAAATTCTGGAGCACTTCAACGACTTCGCGGACGCGGAGATCAAGAACGTGGTCGAGGGCGCGCCGCAGGTGGACCCGGAGACGGGGTGCTTCGAGATCTCGCACGCCCCCGGCCTCGGGGTCGAGTTCGATGTCGACGCCGCGGCCGAATTCCCCCAGCAGCGGGCCCGGTTCGACCTGTGGGCCGAGAACTGGGAGCAGAGGAAGCCCGAGTGAGCCGCGCGATCGTCATCGACCGGCCCGGCAGCCACCGCCTGGTCGACGGAGCCGTGCCGGAGCCGGGGCCCGGCGAGGTCCGGGTGCGGGTGGCCGCGGCCGGTATCTGTATGAGTGACCGCGAGGTCTACGACGGCCACCGCGACCTCGCCTATGTCCGCTATCCCGTGGTTCCCGGCCACGAGTGGGCGGGCACGGTGGAGGCGGTGGGCGAGGGCGTGGACGCGGCCCTCGTCGGCCGCAGGACCGTCGCCGAGGGATTCCGGTCCTGCGGTGTCTGCGCGCGCTGCCGGTACGGGGAGACCAGCCTGTGCACCGGCGGATACGCCGAGACGGGGTTCACCGAGCCGGGCGCGTTCGCCGACCATCTCCTCGTACCCGTACGCCTGTTGCACCCCCTGCACGACGAGGCCGATCTGCGGGCAGCCGCGCTGATCGAGCCCGCGGCGGTGGTCACGGCCGCCGTACGGGCCGGGCGGCCCCGGCCCGGTGAGCGCGTCGCCGTCGTCGGCGCAGGCACTCTCGGGCTGCTCGCGGTGCAGTTGCTCGCCGCCTCGTCGCCCGCCGAGCTCACCGTGATCGACCCCCGTGCCACACGCGCCGAGCAGGCGGTCCGGTTCGGCGCGACCGAGAGCCTGACGCCTGAACAGGCGGCTGGGAAGGGCGATTTCGACCTGGTGGTGGAGACCGCGGGCGCCCCCTCCACGGCCGCCGACGCCTGCCTCCTCGCCCGCAGGGGCGGCCGGGTGGTGCTCACCGGGATGTTCGCGCCCGGCGCCACCGGGATCGATCCGGTGCATCTGGCGCTGAGCCAGCTGGAGATCCGTTCCGTCTTCGGCGCGCCCTCCTCGGCCTGGTCGGAGACGGTACGCGCCTTCGGTCTCGGGCTGATCTCCCCCGCCCCGCTCATCACCCACACGTTCCCGCTGGAACGGTTCGCCGATGCCATCGCCCTGGTGGGCGGCGGCGACCCGGCGACCGGAAAGGTGCTGCTGCACCCCTAGTGCGTACGGGAACTGCCGCACCCGCAGTACGTATGCGTGCCGCCGCACACCACCTCATCCGAATGACGTCCGAAATATCGAACATGGGAGTCACGTGACCGCCCCCTCTTCACCCCGACGCCCCGGCGGCGACGCGCTCGCCCGCATCGGCCATCCCTCGCCCGCCGTCGACCCCGCCGATGCCTCACCGCACACCTTTCCCGACGGCGGCACCTGGCGCACCGAGATCCCCTCGGTGGAGGGGCCCGAGGCGCTGAGCGTCGTACTCGAGGAGAGCGCCCGCCACGACGTGCCGGTGCACCGCATCAGTCAGGGCAGCGGCGTCTGGATGCTCACCGACAGCGAGATCACCGAGATGGTGGAGTCCTGCACCGAGCGGGACATCGAGCTGTGCCTGTTCACCGGACCGCGCGGCACCTGGGACATCGGCGGCTCCACGCGCACCGGCTCCGGCGGCGCGGGGCTGCGCGCCCGGGGACACGACGCACTCGCCGGATGCGTGGAAGACGCCCTGCGCGCAACGGAGTTGGGCGTCACCTGCCTGCTCGTCGCCGACGAGGGGGTGCTGTGGACCCTGCACCGGATGCGGCTGGCCCAACTGCTGCCCGCCGGCACCACGCTGAAACTGTCCGCGCTCAGCGGCCCGGTCAACCCGGCCTCGTACGCGGTGTACGAGCAGCTCGGCGCCGACTCCCTCAACGTGCCCTCCGACCTGACGCTGGATCATCTGTCCGAGATCCGCCGGGTCAGTGCCGCCCCGATGGACATGTACGTCGAGGCGCCCGACGACCTGGGCGGCTACGTGCGCATGTACGAGGTCGCCGAGCTGATCCGGCGCGGCGCCCCGCTCTATCTGAAGTTCGGCCTGAGCAACGCGCCCGGGATCTACCCGTACGGCGCCCAGCTGCGCGACCACACCCTGGCGACCGCCCGCGAGCGCGTCCGGCGCGGGCGGCTCGTCCTCGACCTGCTCGCCCGGCACGGCGCGGACGGCGGCATGTCGCCGCTCGGCTCCCGGCTGCCGGGGGACCTGAGGCGTTTCCCCGTCCCGGAAGGCAACTGATCCATGACCGACCGCACCCGCATACGCCGCACCCGCCTCGCCGTGGCCTGCACGGCCGCCGCCCTGCTCGCCGTCTCCCTCACCGCCTGCGGCCAGGAGGCCAGAGGCGGCAGCCGTTACCGCGCCGATGACGGCACGAGCGGCACCATCGGCCTGGCCATGCCCACCAAGGCCTCCGAACGCTGGATCGCCGACGGCCGGAACATGGCCGAGCAGTTCCAGAAGGCCGGGTACAAGACCGATCTGCAGTACGGCGACGACAAGGTGGAGAACCAGGTCGCCCAGATCGAGAACATGATCACCAAGGGGCGCCGGCTCCTGGTGGTCGCCGCCATCGACGGCTCGGCCCTCACCGATGTCCTGGCCCGCGCCCACGACGCGGGCATCCCCGTGATCTCGTACGACCGCCTCATCATGGGCACCGGGAACGTCGACTACTACGCGTCCTTCGACAACGAGCGCGTCGGGGAGCTCCAGGGCCGGTACATCGTCGACAAGCTGAAGCTCGGCAAGCCGGACGGGGGCGCCGCCGAGACGTTCAACATCGAGCTGTTCGCGGGCTCACCGGACGACAACAACACCAAGTACTTCTGGACCGGCGCCCTCAAGGTCCTGGGGCCCTATCTGGCCAGCGGGCAGCTCGTCGTGCGCAGCAAGCAGACGAAGATGAGCCAGGCCACCACGCTGCGCTGGGACGGCGGCACCGCGCAGAAGCGGATGGACGATCTGATCAGCAAGAATTACGGCGACCAGAAGGTCGACGCGGTCCTGTCGCCGTACGACGGGATCTCGATCGGCATCATCTCCGCGCTCAAGAGCGCCGGATACAGCGGCAAGGACCTGCCGATCGTCACCGGACAGGACGCGGAGCTGGCCTCGGTGAAATCCATCATCCGGGGCGAACAGCGCCAGACCGTCTTCAAGGACACCCGCAAACTCGCCGCGCAGGCCGTGCAGATGGGCGACGCGGTCCTCCACGGCAGGAAGCCGGAGGTCAACAACACCGAGGACTACGACAACGGCAAGAAGACCGTGCCGTCCTACCTGCTCAAGCCGGTCAGCATCGACAGGACCAACACCGATCTCCTCGTGCGCGAGGGGTACTTCACGGCGGGACAGCTCAAGTGAAGCGGCCCGTACTGGAGATGCGCTCGATCACCAAGACGTTTGCGGGCGTCAAGGCGCTCTCCGGGGTGAACCTGACGGTACGGCCCGGAGAGATCCATGCCGTCTGCGGTGAGAACGGCGCGGGCAAGTCGACCCTGATGAAGGTCCTCAGCGGCGTACATCCGCACGGCAGTTACGAGGGCGAGATCCGGTTCGAGGGCGAGCCGGTGGCCTTCAAGGACATCCAGGCCAGCGAGCGGCACGGCATCGTGATCATCCACCAGGAACTGACCCTGGTCCCGTATCTCTCCATCGCCGAGAACATCTTCCTCGGCAACGAGCGGACCTCGGCCCGGGGCGTGATCGACTGGAACGACACCTACCGCCGGGCGGGCGCACTGCTCGAGCAGGTGGGCCTGCGCGAGAAGCCGCAAACGCCGGTCGCAGACATCGGCGTCGGCAAACAGCAACTGGTGGAGATCGCCAAGGCCCTGTCCAAGGAGGTGAAGCTGCTCATCCTCGACGAGCCCACGGCCGCGCTCAACGACGAGGACAGCGCCCAGCTGCTCGGCCTGATCCTGGAGCTGCGCGAGCAGGGCGTGGCGAGCATCATCATCTCGCACAAGCTGAACGAGATCCGCGAGGTCGCCGACTCGGTGACCATCCTGCGCGACGGGCAGACGATCGAGACGCTGACGGTACGTCAACCCCCCATGGCTGCACCCCGGTTGTCCGAGGAGCGCATCATCCGCGGCATGGTCGGCCGCGACCTGGACCACCGCTTCCCCGACCGCACCCGCTACACCGGCGAGGACGCCGAAGCCCTGGCCGTCGCCGGCTGGACGGTCCGCCACCCCGTGGACCATCAGCGCACGGTGGTCGACGACGTGTCGCTGACCGTACGCCGCGGCGAGATCGTCGGCATCGCGGGCCTGATGGGCGCCGGCCGCACCGAGCTCGCCATGTCCGTCTTCGGCCGCTCCTACGGCCACTACGTCGCCGGCACGGTTTCGGTCGGCGGGCGCGAGGTGGTCACCAGGACGGTGTCCGCGGCGATCGGCGCCGGGATCGCGTACGTCACGGAGGACCGCAAGCGGTACGGCCTGAACCTCATCGACACCATCGACCGCAACATCTCCCTGGCCTCGCTGCCGGGCATGCGCAGGCGTGGCGTCGGCGGCATCGGCGCAGTGGTGGACGAGCACCTGGAACGTCAGGTCGCCGAGCGCTACCGCACCTCGATGAACATCAAGGCCCCCACGGTCTTCGAGCGGGTCGGGCGCCTGTCCGGCGGCAATCAGCAGAAGGTCGTCCTGAGCAAGTGGATCCACGCCGACCCCGAGGTGCTGATCCTCGACGAGCCGACCCGCGGCATCGACGTGGGCGCGAAGTACGAGATCTACACCGTCATCGACCGGCTCGCGGCCGACGGAAAGGCCGTGCTGTTCATCTCGTCCGAACTGCCGGAGCTGCTCGGGATGTGCGACCGGATCTACACGATGGCCGAGGGCCGGCTGACCGGTGAGGCAGCCCGCGCGGACTGCACCCAGGAAGTCCTGATGCGCCTGATGACACGCGACACGACGATGAACAGAAGCTGAGGTCCCGTCATGACCACTACGACCACTCCCCCCAGGGGCGCGACCCCGACGCCGTCCGAACGGCTCCCGACAGGCGCTCTGCTCCTGCGGTCGGTGCGCGCCAACATGCGCCAGTACGGCATGCTCGTCGCCCTGGCGTTCATCGTTCTGCTCTTCCAGATCTGGACCGACGGCACCCTGTTGCTGCCGAACAACGTGTCCAATCTGATCCAGCAGAACGGCTACATCCTCATCCTGGCCATGGGCATGATGATCGTCATCATCGCGGGCCATATCGACCTGTCCGTCGGCTCGTTGGTCGCCTTCGTCGGGGCCGTGGCGGCGGTGATGATGGTCAAGGGCGACATGCCCTGGGTGCTCGCGCTCGTCCTGTCGCTGCTCATCGGGGCGGTCGCGGGCGCGTGGCAGGGCTTCTTCATCGCTTACGTCGGCATCCCGTCGTTCATCGTGACGCTGGCCGGCATGCTGCTGTTCCGCGGTCTGACGCAGATCGTCCTGGAAGGCCAGTCGCTCGCGCCCTTCCCCGACGGTTTCCAGAACATCGCCAAGGGCTTCATCCCCGAGATGGGCCCGTACACGCAGTACCACAACCCGACGCTCGTCCTCGGTCTGGTCACGATCGTCTTCCTGCTGCTGCGCGAGTGGCGCGACCGCAGGCGTCAGCTCGCCTACGACCTCGACGCCCTTCCGCAAGGCCTGTGGGTGGCCAAGTGCGTGGCGATGACGGCTGCCGTGGTGGCGTTCACACTGACCCTGGCCAGCTTCCACGGTGTTCCCGTCGTGATGCTCATCATGTGCGCCCTGCTGCTCCTGCTCGGCTACGTGATGCGCAATGCCGTGGTCGGGCGGCATGTGTACGCGCTCGGCGGCAACAAGGCCGCCGCGCAGCTGTCCGGCGTCAAGGACAAGCACGTCACCTTCCTGGTCTTCGTCAACATGGGCGTCCTGGCGGCGCTCGCGGGCTGTGTGTACGCGGCACGTCTGAACGCGGGCACTCCGCAGGCGGGCCTCAACTTCGAACTGGAGGCGATCGCCGCCTCGTTCATCGGCGGCGCGTCGATGAGCGGCGGCGTCGGCACGGTGATGGGCGCGGTCATCGGCGGCCTGGTACTCGGCGTCCTCAACAACGGCATGTCGCTCGTCGGCATCGGCACCGACTATCAGCAGGTCATCAAGGGCCTCGTCCTGCTCGCGGCGGTCGGGTTCGATGTGTGGAACAAGCGCAAGATCGGCCGCTGACGCCAGGCTTCGGCGGAGCTCCCCGGCGGCGAGACCGACGAGCACGGCGCCGCCGCCGGCCCGGTAGCGGGGCGGCACGCGGTTCCGGGCCGATCGGTTCAGGCCGGTCGCGCCAGGGCCTGCAGGGGGAGCACTCCCGCGCCGGAGAACAGGCCGCGGGCCGCGCCGACGCGCCGTTCGCGCGCCGGACCCGGTGCGGTCAGGCGGTCCAGGGCGCGGACCAGCGCCCGGGGGTCCGTCGCGTAGTCGGTGAGACCGTGCTCCGCCATCCGTCGAACGCCCTCCTTGCCGTGGCCCGGAATGGCCCGGTAGCCGACCACCGGAACTCCGGCCGCCATGGCTTCGAGTGCCATTTGACCTGCCGCGTTGTCGATGAGCGCGCGGGAGGCGCTCATGAGGCCCGGCATGTCGTCGACCCAGCCCGCCGCGCGCACATGGGCGAGGCGTGACAGGTCCCGGCGCAGCCGGGTGTTCGTACCGCAGAGCACGACCGGCACGTATCCCGCCGCAGCCACCAGGCGCGCGGTCCCGGCCACGCGGGATCCGGCCCCCCAGGCCCCCGTCGAGATCAGCACGGGTGACCGGCCCGGCGAGTCGAGACGTCGTCGCCAGTCCGCCGCCGTCGGCGCCGGGGCGTGGAACCGGGGTGCCACCATGGCGCCGGATACGACCGTCGGACGCCGTACCGCTCGCCGTACCTGATGTGCGAGATCGGACGTGAGGCACAGGTGGAGATCGTTGCCCGGGTGCAGCCATTGGCGGTGAACGGCGAAGTCGGTGATGACGACGGCGCTCGGGATCGTGAGCGCGCCGCGGGCGCGGAGTCCGCCGGTGAGCTGGGCGGCGAGGTGGAAGACGGGTACGACCACGTCCGGCCGCTGTTGTGCGACGAGGTCGAGCAGGCGTCGCTGCGCGAGGGCCGCCAACGGGGAACTGCCGGGCCGGGGACCGCCTCCGGTCCGGAAGAAGGCCGCGTACAGCGCGGAATAGACCACGGGCGTGTGGCAGACGGCCGTCCGGTAGAAGGAGTGCAGTCCACCGCCGATTCCCGGGGGCAGCAGGTCGAGGACATCGACCGTCGTCGTCCGCCCTCCGCCGGCCTCCAGTCTGCGGGCCAGTTCGGCGGCCACCACATGGTGGCCGGAGCCCATGCCGGCGCTCAGGATCAGGAAGCGTCCTGGCGCCGCGTTCATCGGCCGTACGCTCCCGGGAGTGCCGGCTGGCCGTCCGGCGCGGGACCGTTCCGACGGGACCTCCACCGGTAGCAGCAGGAGCCCTCCGGGCGGCGGAGGGGTCCGCACGGGTCCGGTAGCTCGGTCGGACGAGTGGCAGGCACGTGATCACCTCTGAGGTCGGCAGCCCTCGGAGTATCCGTCGGGACGGGTACGGAACCCGGTTCTTCCATCCTGTCGGTGCGTTCGGTGCAGTGAGGTATGGGCTTCAACGGTTTTACGGGAGCCCACTCGGGCTACCCCTAACCCGACCCGACACCGCAATGCCCGCGTCCGCGGTCTCCGAGGGGCGGGCCACCGTGCCGCACAGTACTGAGACAGGGAGAGGCCATGCCACGTGTTCCGTGCATCGCTCACCGCGGCGTGCCGGGTGGCGACTCGTCGGACGGTCATGACGTCCGGGCCGGGGTGGCTCTGGTGACGGGGGCCTCCTCGGGTATCGGGGCCGCGGTGTCCCAGCGGATCGCGGCCGAAGGCGGCTGGCGGCTTCTGGTGAGCGGGCGCGACCGGCAGCGGCTCGACGGGGTCGCGGCGACGACGTGCTCGACGCCGCTGTACGCGGACCTGATGTCGCTCGACGGTACGGAGCAACTGGTCGAGGAGGCCCTCGACACCGCCGGCCGGGTGGATCTGCTCGTCGCGGCGGCAGGGGTCGGCTGGGCGGGCTCCTTCCACGCGATGCCGGCTGCCGCCGCCGACCGGGTCCTCACCGTGGATCTGGTGTCCGTCGTCCATCTGGTACGACTGCTGCTGCCGCACATGCTTGCGGCGGGGCGCGGACACATCATGCTGATCGGATCGGTGGCGGGATCCACCGGTGTCCGCGGTGAGGCGGTCTATTCGGCGGCGAAGGCCGCCCTTGCCGCCTTCGCGGACGCTCTGCGCTACGAATTGAAGGGCACCGGAGTGCGCGTCACACATATGGTCCCCGGTGTGGTGGACACGCCGTTCTTCGATCGACGAGGAATGCCGTACGCCCGTTCGTGGCCCCGGCCGATGGCGCCGGAACGCGTCGCCGACGCGGTCTGGGAGGCCTTCGCGGCGGACCGTGAGGAGGTGTACGTCCCCGGCTGGCTGCGCTTGCCGGGGTGTGTGCGCTCCGTGGCCCCCGGGCTCTATCACCGGCTCGCGGCACGCTTCGGCTAATCGGCGACATGAACGTCCTCGCCGTGGTACTCGCGCTGTGGGCGGCTCTCGCCAATGGCGCGGCATCCGTGCTGCAGCGGCGGGCCGCCATGGAGCAGACGGAGTCCGAGGCGGTGGGCGGCAGGCCGGCGGTGTGGCAGGGGATGCGCGGTCTGGCGCGGCTGGTGCGCCGTCCCTTCTGGCTGGCCGGCGTGACGGCGCTCGGGCTGTCGGCCGTCCTGCAGGCGGGGGCACTGGCGGTCGGCAGCCTGTCGGTGGTTCAGCCGCTGATGGCGAGCGAACTCCTCTTCACGTTGCTGCTCGGCACCGTGGTCTTCCCTCACCGTCCGGGCGGCGGAACCTGGCTGTCGTTCCTGATGCTCGCCGCAGGTCTGGCGCTCTTCCTGGCCGCCGTCGGCCCGTCGGCCGGGGAGGAAACCGGAAAGGCCGGTACCTGGCTGCCTGTCGGAATCTTTGCCGCCACGGCGGTGCCGGCGCTGATCCTGGTGGCCCGTACGCTCACCGGCGCCACCGGCGCCGCCGGCGCCGCGGTGCTGGGCTGTGCCACGGCCATCTCCTTCGCCTGCACGGCCGCTCTGATCAAGGAAGTCACCGGCCGGGTCCAGGAGGGAGCGGCCGTGGTCTTCACGACGGGGTACGTGTACGCGCTGGGCTGCGCCGGTCTACTGAGTCTGCTGCTGTTGCAGAGCGCTCTGCGTGCCGGGACTCTGGCCGCTTCCCAGCCGGCGCTCACGCTCGGGGACGCGCTGGTGAGTGTGGTGCTGGGGAGGGCACTGTTCGGCGAGCGGATCGCGCTGGGTGATCATCTGCTGCCGGCCACGCTGGGTGCGTGCCTGGTGGCTGCCGGCACGGTGGGCCTGTCGCTCTCCCCGGCGGTCGCGGGTCACTGGGATGCCACGAGAACGACCATGCGGCACAGCCGGGCCGACCGACTGCCGACGGCCGCTGACGACGAAGGGACAGAAGCCCGTTGAACCCCCGGCACATCAGAATCCCCACCGCGCTCCGTGCCCCACTGACTGTGTCGGCACTTGTGCTGACCGCTCATGTCGCCCCGGCCGGCACATGGCTGCCGGGGTTGCGCCGGACGTGCTTTCCCTCCCTGGCAGGCCTCGGCCACCCCAGACATGTCGCCCTGACCTTCGATGACGGCCCCGACCCCCGCTCCACCCCGCTCTTCCTCGACGCGCTGGACCGGCTGTCCACCCGCGCCACCTTCTTCGTGCTCGGGGAGAGTCTCCTGCGCCATCCGGAACTCGGCCGCGACATCGCCCGCCGCGGCCACGAACTCGCCGTTCACGGATGGACACACAGCCGCCCGTGGCTTCCCGCCCCCGGCCGGGACCTGCGCGAGGTCTCCCGTGCCGCCGAAGCGGTGCGAAGGATCTCGGGCGTGTGGCCGTTGTGGTACCGGCCGCCGTACGGAATCCTGACCGGCGGCCGGTGGACCGCCGCCCTGGCCTGCGGGCTGCGACCGGTGCTCTGGTCGGCCTGGGGACGGGAATGGGCGAAGGACGCGACGGCCGAGGGCGTTCTGACGACCGTACGCAGCGGGCTGCGCGGCGGCGGGACGGTCCTCCTGCACGATGCCGATCCGTCGGCATCGTGCCAGTGGCGGCCGGTACTCGCGACGCTGCCGGAACTGATCAACGGCTTGCGGACCGCCGGGCTGGCCGTCGGCCCGCTCGCCGACCACGGCCTCGCACCGGTCCGGCGGACGGGTTGACGGCGCCGGCTGCTCCGATCGTTCCCCCATCCGTGGACGGTTGCCCCGGCAGCTCACGAAGGACACAGTGAAAAAGAAGCACGTACGAGATCGGAGCACATCGTGATCGTTCTCGGAGTCATCCTGCTTGCCATCGGTTTCGTGACCGGCATCTCCATCCTGTGGACGATCGGGATCATTCTCGCGGTGGTGGGTCTGATTCTGTGGGTCCTCGGAGCGATGGGACACGCGGTCGCCGGCCGAAGGCACTACTGGTAGAGCGACAGCGGCACTCGTTCGTCAGCTCCCCGGAGCCGCTCGGCGTCCTCCACCCGCGGACTCGTCCGGGGGAGGTGGCAGAGGTACGACGTGACCGCGCTCCCGCCACGGAGGAATCTCATTGCCGCCTCTCCTCCTGTCCCGGACGCAAGAACCACTGACACGCCGCATCCGCGACGTCTTCCAAGGCACCGGGCTCCTCGAACAAATGTGTGGCTCCGGGAATCACATAGAGCCGGTGCGGCACCCGCAGTTGCTCGGCCGCCTCCCGGTTCAGCATCAGTACGTGCCTGTCGTCGCCGCCCACGATCAGCAGCACAGGGGATCGCACCTGGCTCAGCGCCTCGGCCGCCAGGTCGGGGCGGCCGCCACGGGACACGACGGACTGGACACGGTCAGGCCGCTCGGTTGCCGCCACCAGGGCTGCGGCGGCCCCGGTGCTCGCGCCGAAGAGTCCCAGAGGCAGGTCCGCCGTGGCCGGCCGGTCGCCGAGCCAGTCGACCGCGGTCACCAGGCGTCGCCCCAGCAGGCCGATGTCGAAGCGGTACTCCCCCGACACCGCGTCCAGCCGCTCCTCCTGCTCGGTCAGCAGGTCCAGCAGCAGCGTGCCCAGCCCCGCCTCCCGCAGGGACGCGGCCACGGCCCTGTTGCGCGGGCTGTGGCGCGAACTGCCGCTGCCGTGGGCGAAGAGCACCACCCCCGCGGCCTGCTCGGGAATCACCAGGTCGCCGACGATCGCCGATCCGTCAACAGGTATGGAAACCGCTTCGGATTTCACCACTGTCATCGTCTCCTTCCCAGGGTGCGCCGCGGTGCGGTCGGCCCGGGCACGGAGCGGAATCGTCGGCGTCCATGGTGCGACGTCGTACGCTCCCCACGCTTCCGGGTCCGTGTTCCCACGGTCGCGCGAGCCGTCGCCGCGAGCCACCCTGGAGTCATGGCGACACCACCGATCACCATCCACGCACCGACGCCGTCCGGCGGCCGGCTGGTGACCGTGCACCTCAACAGCCGCGACGAGAAGCTCGGCATGGCACACAGCGATCAGGACCTCGTCGTGTTCCTCGCCGACGCCGGGCTGGCGAACCCGGAGCTGATCCTCAACAACCCCGCCGTGGTCCAGTGGCAGGGCGCCGCGGCGCATCACTTCGAGAGCGTCTGACCTACCGCGAGCGTCAGCGGCCGAGCGGGCGCACCCTGGGGGCATGGGTGCTCCGATCGTCGTGCACCGCCCGGCACCGGGTACGGGCGGCCGGGCGGTCACCATCAACGGTGGCCTCGCCGGCCTCGCTCACAGCGACCGCGACCTGATCGATTACCTCCGGCAGGCCGGGCTCTACGACGCCGAGCACCTCCTCGACGACCCGTCCTGGATCGAATGGCGCGACGGCCGGGCCCACTGCTACGAAGCGAAATGATCCGGGCATGCGGTTCCAGGAACCTTCCCCGGCTGTGCGTGCTTACGCCGGCAGAGGCCGGGCACCGGGTCGAACGCGCGCGTAGCCCCGGAACGGAATCGGCGGGACGAGCGTGATCACTCGTCCCGCCGCGCCGGGACCCGCCTCCGTCGAAGCGGCGGGGACATCACGGTGTGCGCCGCGAGGCGCAGGCAGCTACCGAGTGACCGCTTCTTCGAGCGCCACCAGGTGTCCGGTGCCGCTGAGCGACGACAGCTCGATGTCGGTGACGCAGCGCACCTTCACGGTGTTGAGCGTCAGCGTCCCATCGATGTGCACACTGCCGGTGCCGTTCGCGAAGTCCGCCTTACCGAGATCGGTGGCCGCTTCGTCGACGCGCACGCCGAGGTCCGTGCCCCCGCGCGAGTCGGGGAACTTGATGAAGACGTACCCCATCTCGGTGATGCGCCGCTGAAAGTCCTCCACCGAGGGCGAAGGGCCGCCGACCACGACCTTCTGCCCCTCGACGGAGAGGCGTTCGATGAGTTCGTCCATGAGTGGCTCCTCTGTGACAGTAGCGAAATTCATGACCGCTGCGGGCTTCTCGGCGCGTGCGGCCTCGGGGCGGTGGGACTTTGGCGGGTGCGGTGACCGGGCCGGTCAGCCGGCCGACTTCGCCATCTGCCGGCGCAGGCTCCTGGGGCGCATGTCGACCCAGACCTCTTTCACGTACGCGAGGCACTCCTCCTTCGAGCCGGCGGTCCCCGTCTCCCGCCAGCCGGCGGGGGCGGCGAGGTACGTCGGCCACAGGGAGTACTGGTCCTCGTCGTTGACGAGAACCTTCATCTGATGTGCTTCCATGAACGGTCTCCAGCCTCTGCTGTCGGGAATGCTGTCCGCTGCGTCGGATCACGCGGTCCGGGTGAAGAGCCAGGGAGTCTGCTGCTTGCGTCGCTGCTCGTAGGCGAGGACCTGGTCCTTGTGGGAGAGGGTCCAGCCGATGTTGTCCAGACCCTCCATCATGGAGTTCTTCTTGAAGGGATCGACCTCGAAGCGGAAGAGCCGTCCGTCCGCGGTCGTCACGGACTGGTCCGGCAGATCGACGTGGAGCGTCGGTGCGGCACCGCTCGTCAGGGCTTCGGAGATCGCCTCGACTTCAGACGCTTCCAGTCGGACGGGGAGGATGCTGCTGTTGAAGCAGTTGTTGTGGAAGATGTCCGCGAAGCTCGGCGCGATGACGCACCGGAAGCCGAACTCCCGCAGCGACCAGGGCGCGTGCTCACGGGAGGAGCCGCAGCCGAAGTTCTCGCCCGCCACGAGAATGCCGGCGCCGTCGTAGCGGGGCTCGTTGAGCGGGAATTCCGGGTTGGGCGTGCAGCCGTCCTCAAGGTAGCGCCAGTTCGCGAACAGATGCCGGCCGAAGCCGGTGCGGTGAATCGACTTGAGGAACCGGGCGGGGACGATGTCGTCCGTGTTCACATTGGACCGCATCAGCGGCACCGCGGTGCCCTGGTGCGTGATGAATTTCTCCACGGAAGTCCTTTCTCTGTTCTCTACGCGTCGCGGACGTCGGCGAATCGGCCGGCCACGGCCGTTGCGGCCGCCGTCACCGGACTGACCAGGTGGGTGCGGCCTCCTCGGCCCTGGCGCCCCTCGAAATTGCGGTTGCTCGTCGAGGCGCAGCGCTCGCCCGCGGAGAGGCGGTCTCCGTTCATGGCGATGCACATGCTGCAGCCGGGCTCACGCCACTCGAAGCCGGCCTCGCGGAAGACGTCCGCGAGCCCCTCCTCCTCGGCATGGCGGCGAACGCTCATGGAGCCGGGGACGACGATGGCGCGCACACCGGGCGCGACCTGCTTCCCGGCGACGTACTGGGCGGCCAGTCGAAGGTCCTCCAGCCGCGAGTTCGTGCACGACCCGATGAAGACGGTGTCGACCTTGATGTCGTGGACATGCTGGCCCGGTTCCAGACCCATGTACTCCAGGGCCTTTTCCATTTCCGCCCGGACCGCGGGGTCGCTCTCGGCGTCCGGGTCCGGGATCGTTCCCGTGATGTCGGCGACCATGCCCGGGTTGGTGCCCCAGGTGACCTGCGGGACCAGGTCGTCGACGTTCAGGTGGTGCTCCGCGTCGAAGCGGGCGCCCGGGTCGCCGGCCAACTGCTTCCACTGCTCGGCCGCGAGCTCGAAGAGCTCCCCGGAGGGCGCGAAGCGCCGGCCGCGCACGTACTCGATCGTGACGTCGTCGGGGGCGACCATGCCCGCCCGCGCCCCCGCCTCGATCGCCATGTTGCACAGCGTCATGCGGCCCTCGATGGTCAGCGACCGTACGGCGGAGCCGCTGAACTCGACGACGTGGTTGGTGCCGACGTCCGTGCCGAGCCGGCGGATCACGGCCAGAGCGATGTCCTTCGCGCTCACGCCGGGCGCCAGGGTGCCGTCGATCCGGATGTTCATCGTCCGGGGCTTCTGCTGCAGCAGGCACTGGGTGGCCAGGACGTGCTCCACCTCGCTGGTGCCGATGCCCATGGCGAAGATGCCGAGGGCGCCGTGCGTGGAGGTGTGGGAGTCGCCGCAGACGACCGTCATGCCGGGCAGTGACAGTCCGAGTTCGGGGCCGATGACGTGCACGATGCCCTGGTCCGCGTCGTTCATGCCCAGGAGCCTCACGCCGAAGTCCCGGGCGTTCTCCTCCATCGTCTCGATGCACATGACGCTCTGGCTGTCGACGACGTCGATGAGCCGGCGTCCCGGCATCGTGGGAACGTTGTGGTCGATCACGGCGACCACGGTCTCGGGGCGGTGCACCGGAAGGTCGCGCTCGCGCAGCCCGGCGAAGGCCTGCGGCGAGGTCGCCTCGTGCGTGAGGTGCCGGTCGATGTACAGCATCGGTATCTCACCGGGCTCGTCACGCACCACGTGTGCGTCCCAGATCTTGTCGAACATCGTCTGTGGCATCGTGCGGTTTCTCCTCTGGGGGCGTGTCGTCACGGGAAGGAACGCTCAGGCTGCGTGGGAGGCGTGCGCCTTCGCGAAGCCCTCTTCGAGCTCCTGCGAAGTCAGTTCGCGGCCCAGCTCATTGGCGCGGGCGAGCAGGCCCTCGATGATCTGCGTGGAGAGCTCGCGGGGGTCGCGTCCGCTCAGCATGTAGGCGAGCCGCACGGAGCTCTGTCCGCTCCACGGGCTGACGGCCACGGACGGGACGCCACCGACGGCGGCCGGGTCGACGGCGGAGTACACCGTGCGGGACATGTCCCGCAACTTGTCCTCCAGTTCGCCGTTGTCCGCCTCCCGTGCCAGGTCGGCCAGGTGGTGGGCCTTGAGGATGGCGTCCGTGTGGATGCCGGAGGAGGTGTGGCTGTAGCGCCGGCCGAGCACCCCGTGCTCCGGCGCCGGGACGCCGACCATCTTCTGGTAGCAGGTGATCAGTTCGAGCAGCTGGGACATGTCCCAGGAGACGGGCAGTCCGGCCTCTTCCTCGATCGCGGCGAAATTCAGCACGACCTCCTCCAGGGAGGCGTTGCCGGAGCGCTCGCCGACCCCGCGCGACACGACGTGGATGCGGCCGGCGCCGGCCGCGACGGCCGCCATCGCGTTGCCCAGGGCGTTCCCGGTGTCGCGGTGGCCGTGCCAGTCCATCTGCATGTCCGGCACGCCCAGGGCGTCGAGTTCGTCACGGATGAAGCGGACGAGCCGGTAGGTGCCGAGCGGCCGGATGACGCCGATGGTGTCGGCCATGGCGACGATGTACGCGCCGCTCTCCACCTGTGTCCGGGTGATCGCCCGCAGGTCCTCGGGGGAGGTCTGCGACGTGTGCTCGGTGCCCGCGACGACGGGGATGCCCGTCTCCACGGTCTTCTTGATGAAGGTTTCCAGCTTGTTCAGGATGAAGTCCAGGTCCCAGCCCTGGACGAGGCGGCGGGAGGGCGCGCTGCCCATGAAGACGACGGATTCGAGTGCCGGGTGGACGTCCCTGCACTCGACGGTCCACTTCAGCGACTCCTCCGTGCACATGGAGAGCACGGAGGGCACGATGCCGGGAAGCTCGTCCCGCATCCGCGCCAGCAGTTGCTTCATGGTCGCGTTGAGCCGGTCGGCGTTGCCCGGGTAGATGCCGACGGTCGCGTACTTGATCCCGAAGCCGTGGAGGAGATGCAGGTACCGCATCATGTCGTCGACCGTCGGGTAGCCGGGTATGCCCTGGAGACCGTCGCGCAGACACTCCGAGAGGATCTGGGTTCGGGCGACCTCGGCGGCGAGCGGCTCACCGGGAATGCTCGTCGGAATGGGCGAGAGCGGGCTCGAGTCGCTGTTCCAGTTGAAGTTCACCGGGACATCGATGGAGTCGATGTCCCTTCTCGCGTTCGCTGCGGTTCCGTTCGTTTCCTTCTGCATGGTCTCTCCTTGTCGGAAGATCTGTCGTCTCGATGGCGCGACGATTCGTCAATCCATCACAACCGGAAGAATGCCGACCGAGAAGCGGATGTAGTCGTCGGAATAGCCGAAGGTGGAACCGGGTATGCCGGCGATCCCGGTCTTTTCGAGGACCGAGAAGCAGTCTTCACCTGCCCTGAGCCTGCTCCAGCTGTAGATCGTCGCGTCGTCGTCGACGTGGATTCGCTCGAAGAGCCGGAACTCCTCGTCGAACAGCTCCAGTTGCCTGCGCAGCCGCGAACGACGCAGCCGGTAGAGGCCGCGGATCTTTTCGATCAGTTCGGGATTCTGACGGAAGAGGGCGTGATAGGCCATGAAGCGCAGCTGCCATTCCCCGGGCAGGCAGCTCACACTGTTCATCCAGCTCGATCGCATGGCGACGGAGAATTCGGTGTCACCGAATACGGCCCAGCCGAATCGGTCCCCGGTCAGCGTGTAGGTCTTGGAGAAACTGTTCACGTAGATCATCTGGCCGGCCACATCGGCGGCCGAGGCCAGGCCGCGCATGCGCGCCTCGTCCTCGGCGGGGCGGCCTGTGCCGATGTAGGCGAGATCCGCGAGTACGTGGACGCGGCGCCCCCGGCCGGCGAAGCGCCGGACGACCTCCATGAGTGCGGAGAGCTCGTCCTCCGTGTACGCGAGGGTCGTCGGGTTGTTCGTCACCGTCAGGTAGACGACGGTGATGTCCGGGTTCTCGTCCAGATGCCGGGCCAGGAGTGCGGCGGTCAGCTTGAACTGTTCCCCGGGCCGGGTCCGTACCCGGTGCAGCCGGTACCCGTACGTCTCGGCCTGCAGCTCCGGCATGTTGAAGCCGGGGGCGGCGAAAAGGACGGCGCCGGGCGGCTGGGAGCGGCGCCGGGCGAAGTGCGCCAGTCCCCGGAGGATCTTGTCGATGCAGTCCGTCGCCCCCAGGCCGAGGGCCACCTGCTCCGCGGAGGCCGTCACTCCCCACTGCCGCATGTCCGCCGCGAGCCAGCCTCGCAGGATCGGGTTGCCGACGCCTTGGATGTCGTAGATGCGCGGGTCGTAGCCTGCGGCGAGAAGCTGCCGCTCCGCCTCCGTCATCCGGTCCCGGAGCCAGTGGTAGCCCTTCCCGGACGCGGTGTGGCCGTTCAGGTCCTCGCCCGGCAGCGCGATGCCGAGTTCGTCCCCCAGCAGCCGGTAGTCTCCGGGGCCGCCCTCCTCCCCCTCGCACTCGGTGATGAGCCGCACGTTGACGTCACCGATCGTCCGGTTCACGATCTCGAGCCGCGTGGCGGTGCGGTCGAACCGGCGGGCCGCGCATTCCCGTTCCAGGTCGTCGACGAGGCGCGCCATGACCCGGATGGGCGGCTCCGCGCTGTCCCCCTGCCGGGTCCGGTGGCGCCGCACCATCTCCTTGCGGGCCCGGCGGACGAGCAGGCGCTGCTCTTCGAGGCCGGTCGGGCTTGCCGGGACGGAACTCTGTGGCGTCATGCGCGGGCAACTCCAGTCGTCTGTTCGTCGAACGGTGCGTGCGTGCGGCGGTGGCCGATGAGCTCGCCCCGTCGGGCAGGCGGTCCAGCAGGTTCAGGGCTGCCGCAGCCGGTCCAGGATTCGCCGGCCCATCTCCTCGGTGCCGACGACGGTGCGTCCGTCTTCGTCGAGATCCGGCGTGCGGTAGCCCTCGCGGATCGCTGCCTCCACCGCCTCCTCGACGGCCGAGGCTTCCTGGGCCAGGCCGAGGGAGTGACGCAGCAGCAGCGCGGCGGAGAGAATCGCGCCGACGGGATTGGCCTTGTCCTGACCGGCGATGTCCGGGGCCGAGCCGTGAATGGGCTCGTACAGTCCGAACATGCCGCCCGCGGTGCGGCGGGTCCCGAGGCTGGCCGACGGCAGCATGCCGATGGAGCCCGTGAGCATCGACGCCTCGTCGGTGAGGATGTCGCCGAACAGGTTCTCGGTGACGATGACGTCGAAGTCCGACGGGGTCCTGATCAGCCGCATGGCACAGGCGTCGACGAGCATGTGCTCGTAGGTCACGGTGGGGTGATCGGCCGCCACCCGCTCCACGACCTCCCGCCACAGGACCGAGGAGCTGAGCACGTTGGCCTTGTCGACCGACGTGACCTTCCGCTCCCGGTCGAGAGCGATCTCGAACGCGGCCCGCACGACCCGCTCGATCTCCTCCTCGGTGTACAGGAGGGTGTCGACGGCCTCCGTGCCCTGCTGCGTGCGGCGGATCTCGCTGGGCTTGCCGGGCACGGATTCCAGGCGCCCGTAGTAGAGCCCGGCCGACAGTTCCCGCACGAAGATCATGTCCGCGCCCTTGAGGTGCTCGGGCTTCAGCGAGGACGCCCCGTACAGGGCTTCGAAGGGGCGTACCGGCCGCAGGTTGGCGAAGAAGCCGAACTCCTTGCGGAGGCGGAACAGTGCCTGTTCGGGCCGGGGGCCGCCGCTGCGGTCCTCCCCGGCCGGCAGGCTGCCGACCGCGCCGAAGAGGATCGCGTCGCTCTGCGCGCAGGTCTCGAAGGTCGATTCCGAGATCGCGACGCCTTCGGCCGCGAGGGCGTCCAGGCCGACCCGGCGCTTATGGACCGTGAAGCTGTGGCCGCACTTCTCCTCCACGGCGCGCAGCACCTTCAGGGCCTGGGCCGTCACCTCCGGACCGACACCGTCCCCCGGAAGCACGGTAATCGTGGCTTTACTCATCGGGCTCACCTTTCGCAAGCGGTCGCGGTGCTCGTGCAGTGAATTGCCGAACGGCCCGGGGCCGACGGCTCGATGGGGATTTCCCGCCGCCCCGTTTCTTCCGTCTCACCGCTTCCGTCCGGCCGGTGACTCTTTCGGTCTGGGGTGGAAAGAGAGCAGCCGGTCGACGATGGTGCCGCGCCAGCAGATCATGTCGTGGCCGCCCAGGTATTCGCGGTAGTCGACCTCGTAACCCTTGTCGACCAGGACGTCCCGCATGTTCTGATGGGTCGTCATCGGGTCGTAGTCGACGATGGCGCGTTCAAGACTTCCGATGTCCATGGAGAATCGGATGGGGAGTTCGGGGGATTCCTCGAACCGCCGCGTCAGCCATTCCTCCTCCCTGTCCGGAACGCCCTTTCCCGGCCACCAGTACGACCCCGACTGGGATATGACGTTCCCGAACCTCTCGGGTGACCGGAACGCGGCGTACGCCGCGGCCAGTCCGCCGAAGCAGGAGCCGCCCACGACGGTGCGCGCGGGATCCGAGGTGATGTGGTAGTTCTCGTGGACCCAGGGCATCAGGTCCTGGGTCAGGAAATCGCTGAACGGCTCGTGGCAGGGCAGTTCGCGGGCGCGGATGTCCTGGTCCTCATTGGTGTGCATCACCAGGACGTAAGGGGGGATCCGGCCGGTGTACAGGAGGTTGTCCAGCACGGTCGTGATGGCTGCGAAGTTGTAGTACGACCACCCGTCGAAGAGCAGGAAGACGTTGTAGTCGTCGCCGTCGGGGGTGTAGCCGGGCGGCACGTGGACGGTGATGTGGTGGCGTGTCCCCAGGACGGAGCTGTCCATCGTGTGCATCTTGCTCTCGCCCTTCGGGACACCGCGGCGGGGGATGTTCCACGGCTGTTTCGGGGCTTCGGGCAGTTCGAGCACCGACACCTTGAACTGGTGCGGATTGCCCATGAGCGTGTAGTCGCGGGGGTTGAGCGGATCGGTCCGGTACTGCGGGAGGCGCTGCAGCACCTCCGCGTACGAAGCGAACGGCACCATCGGGTCGTTGACCGACAGCAGGTAGGTCGTCCGCAGCTCGGAGGGCAGGAAGTAGGACCGGTACCAGAGGTCGGTGCCCGGCAGTCGCTCCATCCGGAATTCACTGAAGTCGCCGCTCGGCGCGCTGCAGAAGAGCACGATCACGTTCTCGGTGTCTCCCGGGTCCCGCCACAGGAAGGTGACCAGGGTCCGGGAGTCGTCATCCCCGACCTGTTCCATCAGCGGGCTGCCGGACTGAGCGGCCTCCTTCCAGAACTCGTCGACGGCGTCGTGGTCTTTGGCCTCCACGGCCGCCGCCACTCGGGCGATCCGGGGACTCACCAGGGATGTCTCCGCAGCGAACATGGTCTTCTCTCCTTGTGCCTGGCCGGTGCGGCGGGAATGAACGGCGCGTCGGGGATTGTCAGAGCAGGTCGAACAGCTCCGCCGCGTCCAGCTCCTCGTCGTCGCCCTCGTCGACGCTCCGGTCGATGACCTGGGCGAGCGCTTCGATCGTCCGGTTCTGGAAGACCGTCGTGAGCATGAGCGAGATGCCCCACCTCTCCTGGACCTCGGTCGCCATGGTGGCCACGAGGAGGGAGTGGCCGCCGAGGTTGAAGAAGTCGTCCCGGATTCCCACCCGGTCCAGTTCCAGGAGCCGTGCCCACAGGTCCGCCAGAACCGTCTCGGTCTCGGTGGTCGGGGCGACATGGTTCTCGTCCGCCTGCGCCTGCCGCACGACGTCCGACAGCGCCGGCAGCGCCTTGCGGTCCACCTTGCCGTTCGGGGTGAGGGGGAATGCGTCCAGCGCGACGAAATAGGTGGGCACCATGTATTCCGGCAGCCGTTCGAGGAGATGCGCCCGCAGGTCGTCCTGGGGCGCCTCCTGGCCGGACTTCCAGGTGAGGAAGGCGGTCAGCCGCTTGTCGGCGGACGTGACCTCGTGCACGACGACCAGGCACGACCGGACGGCCGGGTGATCGGCCAGGACGGCCTCGATCTCCCCGATCTCGATGCGGTAGCCGCGGATCTTGATCTGGTGGTCCTTGCGGCCGGCGTACTCGATGACGCCGTCGGTCCGGTACCGGGCCAGGTCACCGGTCGCGTAGAGACGGCCGGGGCCGAACGGATTCGCCACGAAACGTTCGGCGGTCAGGTCCGGGCGCCCCAGGTAGCCGCGCGCCAGTTGGACGCCGCCGATGTACAGCTCCCCGATGACGCCGTCGGGCACCGGCTCCATCGCCTCGTTCAGGACGTACAGCTGTGTGTTCGCCACCGGGCGGCCGATGGGGACGGTGCCGGCACCCGGGGCGTTCCCGCATTCCCAGAAGCTGACGTCGACGGATGCCTCGGTGGGCCCGTAGAGGTTGTGCAGCCGCGTGTCCGGCAAGGTCCGCTGGAACTGCTCCTGGACCTCCGGAGGCAGGGCCTCCCCGCTGCACACCACGTGCCGTACGTCCCGGCACTGCTGGCCCACGGTCTGCTGCTGGAGGAATGCCTGCAGCATCGAGGGCACGAAGTGGAGGACGCCGATGCCCTGCCGCTCGATCAGCTCGGCCAGGTAGGCCGGGTCCCGGTGCCCCTCGGGGCGGGCGACATGCAGTCGGGCGCCGGCGATCAGGGGCCAGAAGAACTCCCAGACGGAGACGTCGAAGCTGTACGGGGTCTTCTGCAGGACGTGGTCGTGCTCCTGCAGGCCGTAGGCGTCCTGCATCCACAGCAGACGGTTGCAGATGCCGCGGTGCGACAGCATCGTCCCCTTGGGCCGGCCGGTGGAGCCTGAGGTGTAGATGACGTACGCCAGGCTGTCCGGGCTCACCGGGACGTCCAGCGGGTCGGTGCTCGCGTCCGTCCGGGATGCGTCCGCGCTCCCGCCGGGGTCGACGAGGCGGATCCCCCGGTCGCTCAGGAAGCCGACGCGCTCCCTCGTCCCGGACTGCACCAGGACGAGCTGGACCTGGGCATCCTCGGCCATGAAGACGAGCCGGTCCTGCGGGTGGTCGGGGTCCAGCGGCACATAGGCGCCGCCGGCCTTGAGGACGGCAAGCAACGCGGTCACCAGGCCGAGGGAACGGTCCATGCAGACGCCGACGCGCGTCTCCGGACCCACGCCGTGGTCACGCAGGATCCGCGCCAGCCGGTTGGCACGCCGGTCCAGCTCGGCGTAGCTCAGCTGCTGGTCCTCGTAGGACAGCGCGATCCGGTCGGGCGACCGGCGGACCTGCTCCGCGAAGAGCTCGTGGAGGCGGACGGGCCGCAGCGTGCTCGCGTCGCGGGTGGCGTTCCGCTCCTGGAGAATCCGCGCGCGCTCCGCGTCGGAGAGGAGCGGGAGCCGGGCGACGGGGGTCCGGGGTGCGGCCAGGGCCGCCTCGAGCAAATGCCGCAGGTGCTCGCCCATGCCGGCGACGGTGTCCCGCTCGAAGAGGCTGGTGCTGTACTCGAAGGTGTACTGCAGCTGCCCGTTCCGCTGCTGGATGCTCATGCCGAGGTCGAACTTGGCGACGCCGACGCCGTCGTCCGTCACGTCGTGGATCCAGGCGGGCTCCCCCTGTGTGCCGGGAAGCTCCTCGAAGAGCTTGTCCAGGCCGGTGAACATCACCTGGAACACGGGGCTGTAGCTCAGGCTGCGTTCGGGCTTCAGCTCCTCGACGATACGGTCGAACGGCACCTCCTGGTGGCTCTGCGCCTCCAGGAGCTTCCAGCGGACCTGGTGGAGCACGTCCGCGAAGTCCGGGCTGCCCTCCAGGTCCACGCACAGCGCGATCGTGTTGACGAGGAACCCGATCATCGGCTCGGTCTCGATGCGGCTGCGGTTGGCGACCGGAATGCCGATCACCACCTTGTCCTGCCCGCTGTAGTGCGAGAGCAGGGTGGCGAAGGCGCTCAGCAGCGTGACGAAGTGTGTCGTCTGGTGCTCGGCGCTCACCTTCCTGAGCTGCTCGCCGAGCTCCGGCGGCAGAGACGCGGTGAGATTGGCACCCTGGTAGTTCTGCACGGCGGGCCGGGGGTGGTCGGCCGGCAGCGAGATCAGCGCGGGCGCCTCTGCCAGCTGCTCCTTCCAGTACTGCAGGTGCGGCCTCAGCCGTTCCTCGTCGAGCCACTGCTGCTGCCACACCGCGTAGTCGGCGAACTGGACGGCCGGCGGCTCCGGGAGGGAGGCGTCGGCCTCATCGAGGGCGTCGTAGGACCGCAGCAGTTCCTCGTTGAGGATGCGGACCGAGTAGCCGTCGAAGACCGCGTGATGCGCGCTGAAGGCCAGCAGCGCTTCGCCGTCGGGCAGGTGGATGAGCAGAGTGCGGAACAGCGGACCCCGGGCGAGATCGAAGGTCTGCATCCACAGCTCGCGCGTGATGGCCTGCACCGACTCCAACCGCTGTTTCGAGGGCTCGGCCGACAGATCGGCTTCCGTCAGGACGACGGTCCCGGTCTCGGCGATCTCCTGCCACACCCGCCCCTTGGTCTCACGGAACGTGGTGCGCAGGATCTCGTGGCGGGCGATCAGCGCTTCGAGCGCGCGCCGGAGTCTTGCCGGGTCCACCGCCGCGGGCCGGTGGAGGAGCCAGCCCACCGTGTACAGGGGGCTGTCCGGGTGCAGGCGGTCCATGTACCAGAGGCGCTGCTGGTCGAACGTCGCGGGTACGGGCTCGTCGCGCACCACCGCGACCAGGGGGATCGTGGGGTACGGCTGCTGTTCCCGCAGCAGCCCGTCCAGTTCGGCCGCGACCTGGGAGAGGGTCGGCTGCTCGAACAGCACCCGGACCGGCATCTCGAGGCCGAACGTCTGCTGGATGCGCGCCACCACCTTCACCGCGAGCAGCGAATGCCCGCCCAGCGTGAAGAAGTCGTCGAGTACGCCGATGGGGCTGTGGCCCAGTACCTCCGACCAGATCACGGCCAGCTTCGCCTCGGTCGCCGTCCGCGGGAGCGCGGTCTCGGACAGAGCGGACGCCGGGCTGTCGTCGGGCAGCGGAAGCGCCCGGCGGTTCAGCTTGCCGTTGCCGGTGAGGGGCAGCTCGTCGAGGCGGACGAAGGCCGAAGGCACCATGTACGAGGGCAACTGCTCCATCAGATGGGCCCGGAGCGCCTCGGTGACGTCCGGGACGTCCTCGTCCAGCACCACATAGGCGACCAGTCGCCTGCCCGTTCCTTCCGGCTGGGCCAGCACCGCGCAGTTGCGCACCAGCGGGTGCTGTTCGAGCACGGCCTCGATCTCGCCCAGCTCGATCCGGAAGCCCCGGATCTTCACCTGGCCGTCGATGCGCTCGATGAACTCGATGTTCCCGCCGGGGAGATACCGGACGAGGTCCCCGCTCCGGTAGAGGCGGCCGCCGGGTTCCTCGCCGAACGGGTCCGCGACGAAGTACTCGGCGGTGAGGTCGGGGCGGTTCATGTAGCCCCGGGTCACGCCCACGCCGCCGATGTGGAGCTCGCCGGGCACCCCGGGCGGCACGGGCTGCAGGTACTGGTCGAGGACGTAGAACCGCACATTGGTGATCGGCCGGCCGATGTGGATGACGTCCAGGTTCTCGTCGGTGTGCGTTCCGGTGGCGAAGATCGTGGTCTCGGTCGGCCCGTAGACGTTGAAGAACGTACGGCCCGGCGCCCACGTCCGGATGAGGTCGGCCGAGTACGCCTCGCCGCCGACGACCAGCGTGCGCAGGTGGGGCAGCGGGTCGTCCGTCGGCAGGGTGGCCAGCGCACCCGGCGTGAAGTTCAGGCTCTCGATGGCCCGCTCGGACAGCATGGCCTGCAGTTCGGTGCCGATCATGCGCATGCGCGGGGCGGGTATGTGGAGCGTGCCGCCGGTCACGAGCGGCAGGAGGATCTCCCAGACGGAGAAGTCGAAACTGGTGGAGGCGACCTGCAGGACGTTCTGACGCCTGTCGAAGCACGGGTTCCGGCGGATCCACGGCACCACGTGCTGCAGGCAGCGGTGGGCGACCATGACGCCCTTCGGCCGTCCGGTCGACCCCGAGGTGTAGATGATGTAGGCGAGGTTCCCCGGGGTCAGGGTCGTCGGCGGAGCCGTCCTCGGCTCGGCGGCGACGGCCGGCCAGCCGGAGTCCAGGCAGAGCGTCGGCAGGTCTCCGGCCGGCAGCTTCGACACCAGGTGCGACTGCGTGAGCATCAGGCGCAGCCGCGCGTCCTCGACGACGTACGCCATGCGGTCGAGGGGATAGCGGGGGTCGATCGGGACGTAGGCTCCGCCTGCCTTGAGAACCCCCAGCATGCCGACGATGCCCTCCAGCGAACGGTCCAGGCACAGCCCGACCAGGACCTCGGGCCCGACGCCGCGGTGCTGCAGCCAGTGGGCGAGCTGGTTGGCGCGGCCGTCGAGCTCGGCATAGGTGAGATGCCCGTCCTCGTGGACCACGGCCACCGAGTCCGGGGTCTTCCGTGCCTGTTCCTCGACGAGTTCGTGCAGAAAGGCGGATTCGACGGGCGATGTGGTCTCGACGCTCCACTCGCCCAGCGCCCGGGCCCGTTCCGTGTCGGTGAGGAGGCTCACCCGGGCGAGGCTCTGCTGCGGCTTGGCCACCAGTTCGCGGCAGATCTGCCGCAGGTGCGCGAGCATCGCCTCGACCGTGGGCCCGTCGAACCACCGCGTGTCGTAGAGGATGTTGATGCCGATGCGCTCCCCGACGGTGATCGCGGTGTTGATCGGGTAGTGGGTCTGCTCCTTCGAACCGAGGGCCTCCAGGCGCAGCGCCGCCTCGCCGATCTCGTCCTCGGGGTAGTTCTCGAAGACGAACAGGCTCTCGAAGAGGGGCGTGCCGGCGGGAAGGCCGCTCCATTGCTGGACCTTGCTCAGCGGGCTGTATTCGTACTGGCGCATCCGCAGGTTCCGCTCCTGCAGGTCCTGGAGCCAGGCGAGCGCGGAACTCTGCTCGGGCATCCTCACGCGCAGGGGAAGCGTGTTGATGAAGAGACCGACCATGCGCTCGACGCCCTCGATCTCGGACGGACGCCCCGACACCACGGTCCCGAAGACCACGTCGTCGGTGCGGGCGTAGCGGCCGAGCAGGAGGGCCCAGCAGCCCTGCAGGACGGTGTTGAGGGTGAGGCGGTGTTCCTGGGCGAAGGCCGTCAGCTGCGTGGTCTCCGCCTCGTTGAGGGACGTGTCGGCCCAGACGTACGGAGCCGGGTCGCCCGGTGCGCCGCTCCCGGCGTCCCTGCGCGTCCCCAGGTTCAGGGTGGTGGCCTGTTCGACGCCCTGCAGGGTGTGGCGCCAGTAGTCCTCGGCCTGTTGCAGGTCCTGCTGCTGGAGCCAGGACACGTAGTCGCGGTAGGGCCGCGGGGGCGTCTGTTCCAGGTGCCGGCCCTCGATGAGTGCGCCGTACCGTTCGACGGCCTCCGCGAGGACCAGGCTGATGCTCCAGCCGTCCAGGATGCTGTGGTGGGCACTCCAGACGAGCTGGTAATGGTCGTCGGCGGTGCGAGCGAGGAACATCCGCCACTGCGGCGCGTCGTGGGGGTCGAAGCCGCTGGTGCGGTCCTTCAGGAGGTACGCGTCCAGGCGGTCCTGCTGTCCGGCGGGCGTCTCGGACCGCCAGTCCTCCACGTGCAGGGGAACCGGCAGGTCGGCCCAGACCAGTTGGAGCGCCTCGTTCTCCGTGGTGGTCCAGAAGCTGGTCCGCAGGATCGGATGGCGCCGCATGACCTGGGCCCAACTCTCCCGGAACGCCTCGACGTTCAGATCCTGGCCGATCCGCAGCACGTTCTGGACGTGGTAATAGCCCTCCCCCTGCGCGTACTGGCTCTGGAACCACATGCCCTGCTGGGCGGGCGTCTGCGGACAGCAGTCCTCCAGGGGGCGCGCCGATGTGCCGGAGGGCCAGACGGGGTGCGCGCGCAGCCGGCCGATGAGGTCGTTGATCCGGTCCTGGTTCAGTCCGGACAGCGGCAGGTCGGAGGGGCTGTAGCCCTGGACATCCGTGCGCCGGGCCTCACTGGCGAGGTTCCTGAGGACATCGAGCGTGCGCTCGGCGACCTGCCGGATCGTCTCCTCCTCGTGCGCCGCACCGCTGTACGTCCACTCCATGTGGAGCTCGCCGTCCTGGACGCTGCTGACGATGTCGATCAGATACGGACGCCGGTTGCCGGGATCCGCGTCGGGGCCTGCCATCCCCATGGAGGTGGCGAAACTGCCGGCGAAGGACGCGTCGAACTGGCCGAGGTAGTTGAAGCTGATCTGGGCGGTGGTCGTGCTGCCGAGCGCGGTGTCGGCGGCGGAGGGGCCGTGGGCGAGGAGGCCGTAGCCGATGCCTTGCCGGGGCCGTGCGCGGAGCAGTTCCTTGATCTGTTTCAGGCCCTCTCCCAGACCGCCGGGTGAGGGAACGGGCAGCCGGAGCGGGGAGATCGTGGTGAACCAGCCCGTGGTACGGGACACATCGGTGTCGTCGAACAGATCCTCACGGCCATGACCCTCGACATCGACCCGGACATGACCGTCCCCGGCCCAGGCACCGACCGCGGACGCCACACCCGTCAGCAGCACATCGTTGACCCGCGTACCGAAGACCGCCGGAACATCCCGCAGCAGCGCCCGCGTCTCCTCCGCACCCAGAACCGTACCGAACACCCGGCTCCCAGCCATGGTGTTGTCATCACCCGGGCCGTCCATCGGCAGCCCCCGGACCGACGCCTCGGCCTGCTCCTCCCAGAAACGCAACTCCCCCGCGGTCCCGACGCTCCGCGCCTCCCGTACCAGACGAGCGGCCCACTGCTGCCAGGAACTCGACTTCGCCGGCAGCACCAGCTCCTGCCCCCGCCGCACCTGCCCCGTCAACGCCTCGAAGTCTTCGAGGATCACACGCCAGGACACCACGTCGACGACAAGATGGTGGGCGACGAGCAGCAAGCGATGCGGCTGGTTCTCCTGACCGGTGAAGAGGACGGCGCGGAAGAGCGGCGCCTCGGCCAGACGCATGTCCGCCTGAACCCGCTGAGCGGCTTCGAGCAGCCGTTCCTCCCTCTCAGCGGGCGGATACGCCGACAGATCCTCGACCTGCCAGGGCAACGTCCTGGGCATTCCGGCGATCTCGGCCCGCCACTCGTCCCCGTCCCGGAAGAAGCGGGTCCGTAGACCGTCGTGCTGCTCCAGCACCCGACGCACCACCCGCTGCCACTGCCCCGAGGACAGCCCGGCCTCCACCTCCACCAGCACCGACTGATTGAAGTGATCCGGATTCACGAACTCCGCTGAGAGAAACCAGCGCTGAATCGATGTCAGCTCCACCGGGCCCGTCACCAGGCCCTGTTCGGCTTGCACCTGAGCAACTTCCTGCCGCTCCACCACCAGAGCCAGCTCGGCAATCGTCTGGAACTCGAAAAGCTGCTTGACCGTGAAATACAGACCCAGCTGCTTGACCCGGAAGATCACCTGCAGACTCAGAATCGAGTCACCGCCCAACGAGAAGAAGTTGTCGTGGACACCCACCGGCCGGCCGGTACCCAACACCTCCTCCCACACCCGCGCCAGCCACTCCTCCACCTCAGTACGCGGCGCCACGAACTCCCGCTCCGCAGCCACGTACTCCTCCCACGGCAACGCCCCCAACGCCTTCCGGTCCACCTTCCCGTTCGGACTCAACGGCAGAGCCCCCAACGGAACAAAAACACCCGGAACCATGTGACCCGGAAGCCGCTCCCCCAGGAAGGACTGCAAGGCCTCACCCGCCACCGGCTCACGGCAGACGACGTACGCCACCAGCCGCTTCGTGGAACCGGTGTTGTGGACCAGCACGGCGGCGCTGCGCACCTCGGGGTGCTGGGTCAGGGCGTCCTCGATCTCTCCCAGCTCGATCCGGAATCCGCGGATCTTGACCTGGTCGTCGACCCGCCCGAGGAATTCCACGTTCCCGTCGGGCAGGAAGCGGGCCAGGTCACCCGTCCGGTACAGACGACTGGCCGGCTCCCCGAACGGATTCGCCACGAACGCCTCGGCCGTGAGCTCGGGCCGGCCCAGATACCCACGCGCCAGCCCCGCCCCACCGATGAACAGCTCACCGGCAACCCCCACCGGCTGGAGCCGGAGACGTGAGTCGAGCACGTACAGCTGCGCCCCGTTGATGGGACGGCCGATGTGGACACGCTCCAGTTCGGGCCCGTAGCGGGCGACGCTCACGGCGATGGTGGCCTCCGACGGGCCGTAGCCGTTGAAGAACATCCTGCCCTCGGACCAGACACGGACGAGGTCCAGGGGGCAGGCCTCACCGCCGACCGAGACGCAGTTCAGGAACGGCAGCGATTCCTCGGGCAGCGTGGACAGCGCGGCCGGCGTCAGGTTGATGTTCTCGACGGCCTGCTCGATCAGGAAATCGGCGAGACCGGTGCCCATCATCTGCAGGTCCGGGGGCGGCAACACCAGGGTGCCGCCCGACAGGAGCGCGGCGGAGAGCTCCCAGACCGAGATGTCGAAACTCAGGGAAGTGCCCTGCAGCACCCGCTGTGGGGTGTCCAGGCCGTAGTTCTCGTTCTGCCAGCGAGCGATGTCGCGGATGCCGCGATGGGTGATCTGCACGCCCTTCGGCCGGCCCGTGGACCCGGACGTGTAGATCACATACGCCAGGTCGTCACAGGTCCCGTCCGACTCCGGAGGAGTATCGGGCCACTG